>DATDPT010000062.1:0-2181 GCA_035292605.1 Acidimicrobiia bacterium | reverse complement strand
CTTCTTGCTGACCTCGGTGATTGCCGGGAAGCCCTTGTATCAGTTGGGAACACGGGCGACTCGCAGTCTCTCGTCATTTCGCCAGACTTCGCGCCTTTTGGGGTCCCTGCTCAATCTCCCGTGGCCCAAACGTGGCCCCAGAGGTCTTCTCGGCGACCAAAGCCCCGACCCCGGGTCTCACTGGGAGTGGTGGACCGACGATGCCCTGGCGCACAATAAATGCAGATATGCGCTCAGGGTCAGAGAGCACCGCGGCATGCAGTGCTTGCCTCACGTGTCACGACCGACCTCCGCCGCATTGCGTCGAAGGTCGATGAGGACGACGACGGCGACCAAAATGCCCCAAACCATGATTCCTCCGGGTCCGAGTCCCTCGGGTCCCACGATCATGGCAGCACAGGCCAACACCCCGGCGAGGAACCCAAATCCGGCGAGCAGCCAGTGGCCCCAGAGGTCGCTCCGGGCTAGCAGCCACGAGACCACCAACAGGGAGATCCCGAGCAGCACTGCCGCCGCCGCGTGGAGGCCGTCCCTCGACATCACCATCGCCTGAGCCACCCCGGCGTCGAGGTTCTCTGGGATCTCACCGGCCGTCATCCCGATCGTCGGCCACGCCAAAACGCCCTCGGCTGCCACGTAGACCGCAGTAGACGCTCCCGCCAGCGTCACGGCGAGGATGGCAGCGAGATCGATGCGTCGGCAGGCGGCGCGCACAACCGATACGACCAGGACCAGCCAGATGGCCCATGATCCGATGGCCACGGTGGCCACCAGAGGTATCCGCGAGAATCCGTCGACGTAGAAGTCGACGTAGTCCGTTGCAGGTGCTCCAACGGGCGGACCCTCTTGAGCAGGCCAGCCCACCACCGCCAGCGAGAGCCAGAAATACGGTGCCAACGAGAGACCGGCGACCGCAGCAACGACGCTCGCACGGCGACGGGCCGCGGCCACCTCGGTGTCCTGTCTCATCACGTCCGATCCCGACGATCCAATCATCACGTACCTATCCAGCATCAATGATCAGACGAGACGAACATGGGTTCCTAGAGGCGAAAGTCACGGCACCCCGACTCGATATCCGGCAATCCACCGCGGCCCAACCCGAGGGATATGTGCCTATCTCGGGCGGTCTCTGATATCGATGGTTGTGCACCAGATTTGTAGATCGGCGCTGCTCTTTAGCAAGGTCCGTGAACCTTCTCGCGTGGCTCCGGGTCATCCGACCGCGGCGCATTCGGAGTCGAGGGTCTCACTCCTATGGTCGGCGGTGACCGCCCGGTCCGTCCGCCCAGCTGCCAGGTGATCCATGCGATTCAGTGACGAAGACTCGAGGCTGTCGACCTCTGTGACCAGAAACCGTTTGGTCAGCGGCGAAGCCGGCTTGCGATGATCCCGGTGGTGGATTGGTCGCCTGCGAGGACGATGGCCGATTCCGAGACAACTACTTGCTGAAGTCTCGTCCAATCGGGCAACTCGGGCAGCTCAATGCGTGTCCAATTGGTCCCGTCCAATGAAGACCAGACAGCGGTGTCCACCCCATTGGCTTCCGCGTCGAGGATTTCGTAGCCGGTAAGGAACACCTCGTCTCCGGTCTGACCGATGTCGGTGTACTCGTAGTTGCCGGTCTCGATCTCGAGTTTTGTCCAGTTGATCCCGTCTTGGCTGATCCACGCCGCGGCCTCAGTCTTCACGATCGGGGTGGACCAATGAGTAAGCGCGATGATGCCGTGCGGCGTCGCTGCGGTGGAACTCTCATCGAGATACCCGCCGAGGGTCGATGGTGACGGATCAGAAAGGCTCGTTCGGTCACTGAACCACGTGACGTTGTCATGAGTTGATGGATCCTCGAGGCCTGAGCCCTCCGAGACGTAGTCGGCCCCACGATGTCCCAGGATCACGAGTTGTCCGTCCCAGACGACGTTCCGGAAGTTCGAAGACACTCCTTCGGGATCGTCGCTCGTAGCGACTCGGGTCCAGCTCAATCCATCCGGGCTTGTCCAGAGCACTCCTCGGGTCTTGTTGTAGTCGGGGTCGGAATCGTCTCTCTCGATCCCAACAGCAGCGAATCCGTCGGGCGTTGGTGCGATATCAGCCACCATGCCGACTTCGACGCGGGCCCACGTCGCACCCCCATCTAGTGACGTCCACACCGCCGGCGTCGGGGCTTCGCCTGTTCCGGCG
>DATDPT010000061.1:0-12661 GCA_035292605.1 Acidimicrobiia bacterium | reverse complement strand
GAATGGCGGCGGGAGAGGGGCCTCCGAATCGACCGTCTGAAGGCGGCGGGAGCGCCGACCGCAGTTGCCCTCCGGGCCGTAGCGGCCTTCGACCTGGTCCATGCCCTTGACATCTTCGAGGTGACCCGATCGACAGGCCGCTCCCGGATCGACGTCGGCCGTGTCTTCCACCGCCTCGGCCGGGCCCTCGGGTTGGACGACTTGGAAAAGGTGCTGACGAACCTGAAGCTGGCCGACCCTTGGCAGCGGTGGGCTCTCGAGAACATCGAAGACGACCTCCTCGCAGTTCGCCGCTCGTTGGCGGAACGGGCCCTGACCGGAGCGGAGGGAGAGTCGGTCGACGAAGCGGTCGAGCAGTTCTTGGCCCAAAGATCCGATGCGGTTGCCCGAGTGGTCGAGATGGCCCGGGCCCTGGAATCCGCCTCGGTCATCGACCCCGCCCCACTGATGGTGGCGGTGCGCCAGATCCAGGCCCTGGCCGGCTCATAGACTTCTCCGATGAACGGACCCTCATGGTTGAGGTTCTGGTCGGCCGCCTCCTGGAGAGAGTGGGGGCAGGCGCGACCTCCGTGGCGGGATTACACCAGCGAGTCACGCAGGCTGGCCACTGAGATCTCGAGTGCGGAGGGTCGCTTCACCTCGAGCAAGGCCGAGCTGACCGAGGTCGACCGGCAAACGGCTGAGACCGGCCTCGAAGAGAGCCGTGCGGCTCGGGATTCCCTCGTCAAGCCGCCGCGGCCTGTCTCGCCGGCCTGGGTTCCCGGCACCTTGCTGGTGGGGCTGTTGGTTCTTGTGGTCCCGCTCGGTGATTCTCCGTCCGATGCCGATCCGATCGCCTCCGCCACCACCCTCGCTCCGACTACCACCTCCGAGGCAACGACCAGCACCGTCGCCACCACGACGACGTCGAGGCCCTCCACCACAACTGTCGTCACCTTCCCCCAGTCGGATGTGTTGCTGGCGGCACCTGTTGACGGGCCGTCCGGTGATCCGGGGGCTCCCCTGGCTTCGGACGCCGAGCCCGTCACGGTGTTGTCGATCACCGACGGCGACACCCTCGACGTGCGTTACCCGGATGGGAGCCGCGCCGAAGTCAGGTTGATCGGGATCAACACCCCCGAGGCCAACGAATGCTTCAGCGAGGAGGCAACCCAGGTGCTGGCGGTGCTGGCTCCGATCGGGAGTCAGATCGGGATGACCAGCGACGTGTCTGATGTGGACCAGTTCGACCGGCTGCTCCGATATCTGTGGCTTGGCGGAATGTCGGTCAACGAGGAGTCGGTGCGACGGGGTGCGGCGATCTCCCGGCGTTATGCACCGGACACCGCGATGGCAGAAAGGCTGGAGGCAGCCCAGGCCGAGGCCAAGGAGGCCGGGTTGGGTCTATGGGCGCCGGAGGCGTGTGGTCCCCGGGCCGACGCCGATCTCAGCGTCATCGCCGTGGAGTACGACGCACCGGGTAACGACAACGAAAACCTGAACGAGGAGTGGATCCGGATCCGCAACGACGGTGACAACCTGGTGGACATGACCGGGTGGACGATCAAGGACGAGTCCGCCTCCAACCGGTTCGAGTTTCCGCCCCTGTTCGCCATGGCTCCTGGGGAATCGGTCACGATCTACTCGGGATGTGGCGACGACTTCGGCGCCTTCCTCTACTGGTGCAGTGCCGATTCCGCGGTGTGGAACAACGACGGGGACACGGTGTTCCTGCTCGACCCCAGTGGCAACAACCACACCACCCGCAGCTATGTGGGAGTCACCACCACCACCCAGGCACCAACGACGACCGAGGGCGGTTCGGGCGGCGGCGGCAACTGTGCCCCGAGCTACCCCGACGTCTGCATCCCGTCCCCGCCACCCGACCTCAACTGCGGTGACGTGCCGTACTACAACATCCGGGTGGTGGGCTCGGACCCCCACGGTTTCGACGGCAACGACGACGGTGTGGGGTGCGAGGGCTAGGTTCGAGAAGTGCTCGATTTCGATGGCCCGCGTTGGGCACGGCGACTCGCGGCGTCTGTCGCCATCCTGGTTCTGGCGACCACAGCATGCTCTCCGCCGGAGCTCGGGCCGGCGAGCACCTCCACCTCGGGAACGGCATCAGAGGATCAATCGTCGGACACCACCGTCATCGACGGGTCTCTATCGGGGACGATCGTCTATTCGAGTGCCATCGAAGGAAACGATGATGTGTTCCTGCTTCGGCTCGATGGCAGCGAGCCGACTCGTCTCACCGATGGGGTCGAGAAGGAGTTCGATCCGGATCTCTCACCCGATGGCGCAACGATTGCGTACCGACGTAACCCGGAGCCGGACAGCGACTTCGCTGACATCTGGGTCATGGGCGTCGATGGGAGCAACAAGCGCAACCTGACCAACTCCCCGGAGTTCTCCAACTGGGCGCCGGCCTGGACCCCCGACGGGCGCATCGTGTTCTCCAGCATGCGTGAGGGAGGCGGCGCCTTGGAGCTCTGGTCGATGGCCGCGGACGGAAGCCAGCTCAAGCGCCTGTCAGAGGGGTGGTGTGAGTACCCGCAGCCGTCGCCCGATGGAACCGAGTTCGTCTGCGCAGCAGCGGTCGGCGGAAGATATGACATCATCATCGTGGACGCTGCAGGCGGGCGGCGACCCTTGACCACGACGCCGGTGACGGAGTTCGGGCCGACTTGGTCGCCAGACGGGGAATGGATCGTGTTCAGTCGTGACACCGGGGAGCGATGGGAGTTGCTTCGGGTCCGATCCGATGGCTCCGATGAGCAACTGGTCGCCGAAGAGGGAGTCTTTGCCACCTGGGATCCCGCTGGCCACCTTGTATGGAGCGGGCCGGGGGGCATCAACGTCGCCCAACGCGACGGCTCGGACCTGGTCGTTCTCGACTACCCCGCCGACTTCATCTCCTGGGGTGAATAGGCCGAGCCAACGACTATGCCAACTCCTCGGCTGACCTCGCCCCCAAGCTTCTCAGCCAGTCGATGACATCAACAGCTCCGTTTCGAATAGCTGCGTCGAGGGGTGTCAACCCATCGAAGCCGACCCAGTTGAGGTCAGCCTCACGGCCGAACAGGAAGGCTGCGGTCTCCCGTTGCCCGCCATGGCAGGCGCACCAGAAGGCCTCGGTGATGTCGTCGGTTGAGGGATGGTCGCGATCGCCGAAGTAGCCCTCGACCCGATTGATGAGACCCAGCGCTGCCGCCTGCCACAGGTTGGCCTCGGCCCCCCGCTCCACCAGCCGGGCGGCAGCATTCCATTGCCCGAAGGCCACGGCATCTGCCAGCGGTGTCCCGTTTGCGATCACGCCTCCGCCAGCTTCGATGTCGGCGCCGGCGTCCAACAACGCATCCAGGACCTCGACGTCGTCGCTGCTCGCCGCCCAGTGCAGGGCGGTTTCGTGGTGAGGGCCGGCGAAGCGGGCGTCGACCTCGGCGCCGGCTTTCAGGAGGAGGGCGACAGTGGCTGGGTTGTTGGGGAAGTGGCCCGGCCAATCGGTGGCGGCATGGAGGAGGGTCCGAGACGCTGTTTGATCGCCGATCCTGGCTGTGGCCAGGCCAGGGTTCTCGGCCAGCAGAGCTGACAGTTTCTCGAGGTCACCGCTTTGCACGGCGCTGGTGGCATCGACAGCCAACCTTGAACCGGCGTCGATTGTCTCCGTCACTTCTTCCAGGCCTCGACTTGACGACCGATTGCCGCCGAGTCGAACCAAGTGTTCTCATATGCGATCAGACCGTCGCGGAGTTGGAAAACATGGAGGATCCTGATCTCGACTGGAGCCCCCCCGCCCGACACTCCGGCCCATTCACCTTCGACATGACCGGTGACGTTGGACTCGTCCACCACCCATTGCTCGTCCACTGATGTGAAGCGGCGCACCGAGACGAAATGCACGTCCGGGATGGCATCGATGATGTCGGAGTACACCGCCCCCACCGCCTCCTTGCCTCGCACCGGGCTCAGCGGGTGAGTGACGTCGTCCCAGACGATGTCGTCGGTGTAGGTGGCCAGGGTGCCGGGAACGTCATGGGCGTTCTCTGCGGCAAAATGTCGGTCGACGATGTCCATCCGGGCTCTCCCTCCGATCGGGGCGCATCATACGATTGGGTCGCGGGTGGACGCCCTTGCGTGAACAGAATCCGATTCTGGTCAAAGCAAGGAGTGAGGAACTTGCGTGTCTGCGCTGTGATATGCTATTCTTCATCCATAGGGTGAAGAAAGGTTACACAAGGTGCGGGTCGAGTTCCGCAACGACGACCTGCGGCGCCTCTTTGAGGAGGAGTCGTTCAGGTTGTCGGCGGTGGGTCCCGACCTCACGAAGGCATACAGGAAACGTGTACAGATGGTGCTTTCGGCGAGCGATGAACGAGACCTTTCCGCGTTGAGATCAAATCACTTCGAGAAACTCAAGGGAGATCGAGAGGGCCAGCACTCACTGAAGCTCAATGATCAATGGCGCTTGATCGTCGAAATCGAGCCGGGAATTGAAGGAAAGAAGGTTGTGGTGGTCGAGATCGTTGACTACCACTAGGAAGGGCTACTTTTCATGACATCAATGGTGAACGCCGCGGAGGCCTTTCCTCCAAGTGAGTATCTCCGAGAGGAGCTAGATGCACGCGGCTGGAGCGAGGTCGACTTCGCCCACATCCTCGACCGACCGGCCCAGGTGGTTTCCGAGATCCTCAACGACCGCAAGGAGATCACACCCGAGACTGCTCTAGAAATCGGTCATGCTCTCGGAACGAGTCCCGAGCTCTGGCTCAATCTCCAGAACGCCTACCGCCTTCACGTAGCAGGGCGCAACACAGACCTGACGCCTGTCGCACGTCGGGCACAACTGCGTGCCTTGTTGCCGATCAGAGAGCTCCGCATCCGCGGTTGGCTTCCAGATACGGAGGATCTGGACGATATGGAAGCCGCAGTGTGCAATTTCCTGGGAATGCCCGCGCTTCATGACGAGCCCAAGTTCCTGGTGGCAGCCCGTCGATCCAACAACGATTCCCCGTTCTCGCCCGAACAGATTGCCTGGATCGCGCGAGTACGTGATATCGCTGGTCACCTCGAGCCTCCAACCTACGATGTTGAGCGACTGTCGGAGCTTGCCGCTCAGTTGGCCTCGCGTCTCAGCGATCCCTTTGAAGCCGAGCACCTGACAGGCTGGCTCAATGAATGTGGCGTTTCCTTGGTCGTCGAATTGCCACTGCGATCTAGCAAGCTTGACGGGGCCGTTTTCTTTGTCTCCGCCTCACCTGTCATCGGGTTGACGACGCGAGGGAATCGCTTTGATGGATTCGTCTTCACTTTGCTTCACGAGATCGCTCACCTGGTTCTCGGACATGCATCCGACGGAAAAGTCCAACTGGATGAGGACTTCGTTGGAGGTTCCACGGAGGGCGAGGTCGAGTCTGAAGCGAATGCGCTGGCGTCCTCATGGATCTTTCCTGGCGGCCTTGAGGTGAGAGAGCCTATTACGACATCGAAGATCCTTGATGCAGCGGATCTTTTCTCTGTACATCCAAGCCTTGTAATAGGTCGGTTGCAGTGGGATGGTCTGTTGGAATGGAGTCAGTATCGGAATCGGATTCCGCGGGTCCGGCCACTCTTGCCGGGCTCTGAAGGGGCGCATAGAAAATGACCATCACAGCCGCAGTTACGGATCGAATGTCGTTTTCCTTCTATCTCGGAACGAGCGATATCGCCGCGATTCGTCGCTGCGCCAACATCGCTGACGCAATAACACTCCAAGGTCGGAGCGGACCAAGGGTTGCGATAGCCCTCAGGCGAGCTGGGTGGGATGGTCCGGTGCTCTTTGATCTTGCTGGTTACGAGAGACACTCGCCACACGTGGATCCGGACGGGTGGTGCGAAGAACAAAGCGCAGCAGGTGCCGACAGAATCCTCACGCCCGGACGGTGGATCCCATGGAGCGGAGCAGTCAATTCCCTCAGAGCGCCACTTGAGCAGGAGATCGAGCTCGCCGCCGAGAGGGGTGCCACGGCGCTGATCGCCATGGATTATCGCTGGCTCACGAGGGGGATCGATCCAACCTCGACGCTCTTCGAGGCTGCCAACGTTCCGATTGCCATTGCTTTGAGCCATCGTGACGATCCATTGAGTGCGGGTCAGGCAGTGGATGGCCTAATCACACTCTGCAAGAAAAGTGACCACTTGAGCCTCTTTCGCTCTGATCACGGGGCCATCGGCGCTTTGGCGTTTGGTGCGGCACATGCCGCCCTCGGCCTTCGGACAGCGACGCGACACCTATATCCACCCGACGCATCCGGCGGAGGCGGTTGGAATGGCGACAGATCACAGCGTCTATTCGTCTCACGGCTTCTTGATTGGTACACAGCATTCAAGATTGCCGGCTGGGGGGCGTCGGAGATAGAGATGGTCTGCCCTCTGGCATGTTGTGAAGGTGCGCCACTCGGCCGATTTCTGGATGAACGGCTGGCCGACCAGGCGCAGATTCATAATGAGACGGCCTTGGCTGAACTGGCTACTTATGTCATCAATGCCCCTCGGAATGACCGCCGGCGCCTTTTCGCTCAGAGGTGCCGGGATGCCATTGATCTTTATGACCGTCTTGGCTCGATGGCTATTCATCCGAAGGCTCAACTTGAGGCGTGGGCTGTCTGGGCCTGAAGCCAACTTCGGAACGCTATTTCGGCTACGAACCAGCGGTAGACCGCGGACGTTCCTGGCGCAGGGCTGGTTGGAGCTTGGATCAGAGACGGACGCAAGGTCTCGTCGAACTCGATCATCCCGAGGCCATTCCGGAGCGCGAGGCGGAAGAGCCAAGCATCGCGCTGCGTCGGCCTGGAACGAGCGCTCCACATGGCGACTCGCTGAAAGACCGGGGGGATCTGAAGCGCCCGAGCAATTGCGGAATTCGGCGTAGTCCTCCGCGCCCCGAGCAACAGGACCTCGCCCGGCGGCTGATAAAGACGAGACAAGATACCGCCTTGCTCGACGACGAGACCGTCAGCTCCCATGAGTGTGCGGCGATCCCTTTCGGACAGGTCATTGGCTGGGATTCCTGTTACCGGAATGTTCCACAGAGCGTGAAGTAGGCCGGTCGAGGTAACGGCACCCAGACTCAGCGTCTGTCTTCGTCGAACCTCTTGGGTCCTGAGTCGCAATTGAGCGAGGTAGGGAGTTGCGTCGAGGTCGAGCCGCACCACGGTGTCTTGTTCGCTGAGGTCGACCACGATTCCAATCGCCGCCTGGTCCGCCTTGGCTGCAATCACGACTCGTCACCAAATGACGAACGTGCGAGGTCGAGCGCGACAGCCCAGAAGCCAGATGTCCGACGCCCATACCAGTGTGTTCTTTGGTCTCGACCAAGGTCCTCCAAAAGGCCACCCGCTGCTAGGCGTCGCAATGGGGCGCTGTATAGCGATGGCGAGAGGCCGGAATCTCCAATCAGTGATACAAGCGAAACGCGTTCAGTGCTGCTTTCGGCAATGCGAACGCAGACCTCAAGCATGTAACGGTTGCCGAAGACATGTTTCGATCGATCGCGAGTTTCTGCTGTCATTCGATGTTTTATGAAACATAGAATGTTGGTCTAAACAAATCAAGTGGATGCGCCGAACAACCGGCCTCGCCAGCGTCCACGGTTCTGAGTGCTCCGTGACCGGCTGGCCTAGCTGGAAAGGTCAGCCGAAGAGGCTTGCTGAAGCCTTTGAAATTGGGATCTGCGACCGAAGGGCGTAGTCGGACCACCGAATCGGGATGGTGCTGATTGGATCTGCCCGAAGTCATGTCGGTCGCGGCTGGGCTCGACGTAGCCGGCACGACTCTCCCGGTCACTTTCAACCCCGATGCCTCAGAGCCGAGCCGGAGTTTGGCGGTTCCCTTTTCTCAGCTGCAACCAGTCGTATCCCCGCAGGTCAGGCACACGTAACAACTGCCGTTGCGAATCGTCATGTGGCCGCAGTTGGAGCAGACCGGGGCGTCACCCATGTTCTCCTTGAGGGCTGAGTCGACCGCTGCCGCGCTTCCGGCGGCCACGACCTTCTCGGTCACCTGGACGGCGAGGCCCCCCTCGACGCGCTCGCTTCGCTCGCTGGCGTCGGTCCCCCCGCTTCGCAGGGGGACAACACTTGACCCTGTCTCTCCGGATGGCAGGGGGGCAACACCTGGCAGGGGGACATCCGGCGACGGGCGACTCTCGGGTGAGTCCACGAACGCCACCGCGGCCTTCACCGCGTCCACATCGGTCTCGGCCACCGCATCGGTCAGGTCCAGTTGGACCCCGGCCTCGACCGCCAGGCCCTTGGCCGGCTCGGGCAGCTCACCGACATCGCGGTTGGGTGGGACCTGGGCCAGCTCGTCACGCTGCAGGTACTCCACACCCAGGGCCCGGAACACGTAGTCCACGATCGAGTTGGCCATCTTGATGTTGGGATGGCCCTCGACCATGCCCCGCGGCTCGAAGGTCTGGAAGGTGAAGGTGTCGACGAACTCCTCCAACGGCACCCCGTACTGGAGACCCTTGGACACCGCGATGGCGAAACAGGAGAGGATCCCCTTCAGGGTCGCCCCTTCCTTGGCCAGATCGATGAAGATCTCGCCCAGGGTGTGGTCTTCATACTCCCCGGTGCGGAGGAAGACCTTGTGCCCGCCGATCCTCGCCTCCTGGTTGTACCCATTGCGCCGGGCTGGGAGCAGGAATCGGGGTGGCTTCATCCCCTGTTTGTAGGCCTGGGTGGGGGAGATCCCCGGGGGCAGGTTGCCCCAGTGGATCGCCTTCTCCGCTTCCACCGCGGCGGTGATCCCCGCTGTCTCGTCCTCGTGTCCTTCGCCTTCGTCCGAGGTCGAGTTGAGTGGTTGGGCCGCCTTGGAGCCGTCGCGGTAGATGGCCATCGCCTTCAGACCGAGCTCCCATGACATCCGGTAGGCCTCTTCGATGTCCTCGACCGTGATCTCGTTGGGCATGTTGATCGTCTTGGAGATCGCACCCGAGATGAACGGCTGGGCCGCCGCCATCATCTTGATGTGCCCGTAGTGGTGGATGAACCGGGTCCCGTACTTGCCGTTCTTGTTGGCGGTGTCGAAGACGACCAGATGCTCGTCTTTGATGCGAGGGGCGCCCTCGATGGTCTGACGGCCGCAGATGTGGTCATTGGCCTCGTTGATATCGGACTGGGTGAACCCGAGCGCCTTGAGCAAGTTGAACTCCCAGCCCGTGTACTCGTCCACGCCGAACCCGAGCCGCTGGAGGGTGGCTTCCCCGAAGGTGAACACATTGAATGCCTGTCTCAGCTCGAACACCGAGAGCAGAGCCTTCTCCAACTTGTCCAGGTCTTCGTCGTCGAAGCCCTTGGCGGCCAGGGTTTCCCGGTTGATGTGAGGGGCGCCGTCCAACGAGCTGGTCCCGACGATGTACTCGACCACATCCTTGATCTGGGCGGCGTCGTACCCGAGATGGGCTAGAGCGGGGGTAACCGACTGGTTGACGATCTTGAAGTAACCACCGCCGGCCAGCTTCTTGAACTTGACCAACGAGAAGTCGGGCTCGATGCCGGTCGTATCCGAGTCGAGGAGGAGCCCAATTGTGCCGGTAGGCGCGATCACACTTGACTGTGCGTTCCTGAAGCCATGTAGCTCGCCCCGTTCGAGCGCCAGATCCCACGAAGCGCGGGCGGCTTCGAGCATGTCCGGTGGGCACAACGACGGATCGATCGCCATCACTTGGGTTGTCACACCCTCGTAGTCGTCGTGGCCATAAGCGGCCCGCCGGTGGTTGCGGATCACCCGCAGCATCGACTCCCGGTTCTCGCTGAACTTGGGGAAGGGCCCGGTGACCTCGGCGATCTCAGCCGAAGTGGCGTAGGAGAACCCGGTGAGGATGGCGGTCATCGCCCCGGCGATGGCCCGGCCCTGATCGGAGTCGTAAGCGATGCCCTGTCTCATCAACAGCGATCCGAGATTGGCGTAGCCGAGACCCAGGGTCCGATAGTCGTAGGAGCCCTGTGCGATCTCTCTGGATGGGAAGTGGGCCATGGCCACCGAGATCTCGAGGACCACAGTCCAGAGCCGGATGGCGTGTTGGTAGGCCTTGATGTCGAAGACACCCGTCTCGTCGTCGTAGAACCGGACCAGGTTGATCGAGGCCAGGTTGCAGGCGGTGTCGTCGAGGAAGAGGTACTCGGAACAAGGGTTAGATGCCCGGATACGACCCCCTGCCGGGCTGGTGTGCCACTCGTTGATGGTGGTGTCGAACTGGAGGCCAGGGTCGGCGCAGGCCCAGGCAGCCTCGGCGATCCGGTTCCATAGGTCCCGGGCCTTGACCGTCTTGCGGACGCTGCCGTCGGTGCGGTTGTACAAGTTCCAGTCGCCGTCATCGAGGACGGTTTGGATGAACTCGTTGGTGACACGAACCGAGTTGTTGGAGTTCTGGCCTGAAACGGTGGCGTAGGCGTCGCCGTTGAAGTCGGCGGGGAGTCCACCGTGGTTGATCAGAACGCGTGCCTTGTCCTCCTCGACCTTCTTCCAGTCGATGAACTTCTCAATGTCGGGATGGTCGACATCGAGGATGACCATCTTGGCGGCGCGACGGGTGGTGCCACCGCTCTTGATCGCGCCCGCGGCCCGGTCACCGATCTTGAGGAAAGACATGACCCCGGAGGACTTGCCGCCACCGGAGAGCCGCTCGTTCTCGCCTCGGATCATCGAGAAGTTGGAGCCGGCCCCGGAGCCGAACTTGAAGATGCGTGCCTCACGGACCCAGAGGTCCATGATCCCACCCGGGTTCACCAGGTCGTCCTTCACCGACAAGATGAAGCAGTTGTGGACCACGACGCCGTTGGCGACGTAGCTCTCGTCTTCCTCCACCTGGAAGTTGTAGACGGTCCCGAAGAACGGGACTCGGTCGATTTGCAAGACCGGAGCCGCAATCCCATGCGGCAGCGCCGATTCGGGATTGGGCATTGTGAACACCTGTTCGCCCAGCATGAGGTCGCCGATAGCAAGCCATCTGTGTTGGCCATCTCGCACGACTAGAACCGGGTGATTCTCAGTGGCGGTCACTGTCTGATTGCCAATCGTTAGCCTGACAATGTCCTCATCAACCTGTCTCTGCATCACTTCGCGAACTGGCCGAAAGCGACCCTCATGGGTTAGTACCTGATCTCCTGGTTGGATCTTCTCTATCGCCTTGAATCCTTCGTCTGTGATGACACGCGTTCCTGCGGGGAAACAAGCATGGGGTGAGGGACGGCTGTAGGAGTCGGGCGAGGCCTTCATCTCGCCGTCGGTTCCGTCGACGTACCAGAAGCCCTGGGCGGGCCCGGTCAGCCCATAGGCCCAGTTGAGCCCGGTGTTGAACCACTGTGGAGAGTTGGGGGCGGCCATCTGGTTGGCGAGCATGTAGCGGAGCTCGTCCTCGAAGGCCGCGGCGTCCTCGGTCGAAGCGAAGTACCCCTCCTTCTCGCCCCAGTGACGCCAGGTGCCGGCGAGACGGTTGAACACCTGCTTCGCCGAGCGCTCCGGGCCCATGACCGGCTGGCCGGCTTCGTCGAAGATCTGATTCCCCTCGTCGTCGAACTGGGGGACACCCGCCTTGCGGAAGTACTTGGAGACCATGATGTCGGCGGCGACCTGCGACCACCCCGAGGGGATCTCGGCATCGGTCATCTCGAAGACGATCGAGCCGTCGGGGTTGGTGATCCGGGAGTCACGACGGGACCATTCGATCTTGTCGTAGGCGTCCTTGCCGGCCTCGGTGAAGCGCCGATCGATCCGTAGGCCTTTACTCATGAATAGTGCCTCCTCGCACTTTTTCGTCCTCCCTCATGGGACGAGGACGAGGTCCATAAATCAGCTCCTACCACAAGATGTAGTGGTGTGATGGGAAGTGACCACGACATCTGGTATGGACTTCAACACTGTAATTACATCCGTGTCATGGGTCAAGCTTTGTTTTTCCACAACCCGAAAACGCCTCCTTGAGCGCGAAAATCAACACTCTGATGGGGAAGTGAACGCCACGATCAGCGCTCAGGGGAAGTGGTGGGCACCCTAGATCCGAGGCTGCGCCGGGGTCCAGTTCCGGGGGTGGAGAGTTTTCGCGAGCGGCCCACGGCGGGGATTCTCAGAGAACCCACATCATTCGCGAGGCTCGCTCCGGCCAGAATCACCGGGATGCCCACCGTCCTCGTTGTCGACGATGACCGATCGATTCGTGAAGCCCTCGAACGTGGGCTCAATCTCGAGGGCTTCGAGGTGCTGGCCGTGGGGACGGGCGAAGAGGCCATCGAAGTGGCGGACACGACCCGGCCCAATCTGGTGGTGCTCGACGTCGGGTTGCCGGGCATCGACGGGGTGGAGGTGGTCCGCCGGCTCCGAGCCGTCGGTGACGACGTCCCGATCTGCATCCTGTCGGCGCGAGTCGAGGTCGGGGACCGGGTGGCAGGTCTCGAGGCTGGGGCGGATGACTATCTCGTCAAGCCGTTCGTGCTTGCCGAGCTGGTCGCGAGGCTCAATGCCCTGCTGCGGCGGCGACCCGAGGCCGACGTCCCGGTGTTGACGGCCGGTGAGCTGAGGGTGGACACAGCACGACGCAGAGTCCAGCGCAACGGTCGTGAGATCGAGCTCACCAAACGCGAGTTCCATCTGCTCGAGACTCTGATTCGCAACCAGGGCATCGTGCTCAGCCGGGCCC
>DATDPT010000060.1:0-15540 GCA_035292605.1 Acidimicrobiia bacterium | reverse complement strand
ATCAGCCTCGGGGTTCGCTACGCCCGGTTCACACCGCTGTTCCGCAGGCTCCTCCTCCTGGTGTCGTTGTTCGCCGCCACCTCGGCGGTGGTCCAATCCGTGCTCCCCGGTCACAACGAGACCCTGGGCGGCGACGCCGGGTCCCTTGGCCTCCTTTTGGGGGCGATGGGCGCCGGCGCCCTGGTGGGGGCATTCGTCAGGCAGCGCTTCGTGGGAAGGCTCGGGCGGCGGGCCCCGATGACGACCATCACCCTGTTCGGGCTCTCCGGGATCGGAGTCGGGCTCGCTCCCAATATCGCCTGGGCCTGGTTCTTCATGTTCGTCTCCGGCGCCTTTTGGGTGCTCACGCTGACCAATCTCAACGCGACCGCCCAGCTGATGGCGCCAGAGTGGATCCGGGGTCGGGCGATGTCGCTTTACAGCCTCGCCTTCGGTGGCATCCTTCCCCTCGGTTCGATTGTCGGCGGGATCGTCGCCGACGCCGTCGGCACCGGGGCGGCGATGGTTGTGCTGTCGATCGGGACGGTGGCGCTGGGCGTGGCTGCCCCCGCCTTCAAGATCCCGAGTCTGGACGAGGTGGAATCGCCCGAGTTCTCCGCTGAGCGCCAACCCCCGATTCACGACGAGACGATGGAGGGTGGGCCGGTGATCGTCCTCAACACCTGGACGATCGACGATGGCGACTTTGTCGAGTTCACCGAGCTGATGAACGAGATCCGCATGGTCCGATTGAGGACCGGCGCTTATCGCTGGAGTCTCTTCCGCAACGCCTCGGCTCCCACCCGGCTCACCGAGTTGTTCGCCATCGGGTCGTGGGAGGAGCATCTTGCACAGCACCGGCGAATCGACGACGCCTCTGCGGCCTTGATCGCCCGAGCTCGGGCCTTCGATCGGGCCGATGGGCCGGTCACGCGCCATCTGATTGCCATCGACGTGGAGGACCCGCCGAATTTCGACCAGTTGTTGCTCACCCACGAGCGGATGCACCAGACCGACGGGTCGATACCGACCATGGTCGATCAGGAGGATTGAACGAACGCGGATTCTCTCCGAAACTTCTTCCAATCCGAGGCGTTTGTCGACCAGAGCACATCGGTGACTATCTGGCCGATACCCACCACCAGCAGCACCCAAATCACCCAGGACGGGACGGCTGCCGCCAGAGCCGCCCCAATCAGGGCAAAGGGGACGATCTTGGTGACGACTGCCCCGGAGGCATGCATCCAGGCTCGAGATCGGGCGGGTGCCCGAAGGTAACTGGCGTAGTCCAACTTGACACCTGGCTGCGGCCTTCGAAACGTGCCTATGAACCAGCGAGTGAACCGGATTCGGAACAAGGCGCCAACCAGGAGATGACCGAGACTGTGGGTTGTCACCAGGATCGCCCCGAATCCGAGCAAGAAGGCAATCGCCGCCCCGGTCCCCCCGAGGGAGTAGGACCAGCCGACGAGCGCCAGGCCGAGAAGAGTGCCCCCGATCATCACCAGGTTCCCGATCCAGAGGGGCACGGTCATCAGCGCCCAGTTCCGGAAAGCGGTCGAATCGATGACACCGATGCGGTCGGCGTGCACTTCGATCAGGACCGGGTCGGCTTTCACCGCGGCAACAGCTCTCCAGAACCCCGTAGGGCCGAGCGGCTCACCGGCCTTGACCGCCTCCTCTGCGGTGCGCAGGGTTTCGGTGATCTCCGCGTCGTCCACTACCCATATCTAAGTACGGTGCGACGGCTGCAACCGAATCGTTGCCGTAGGTGTTCTGATGACGATGGATGAGCTGACAACCGCGCTCGCCGGGGACCTGGACCGGGCCTTCCCGGAGCTGGTCAAAGAGCTGGGCCCACGGCTCTATTGGGGATTGCGACGCATGTGTGGCGACCACCAGGAGGCCGAGGATCTGACCCAGGAGACCTTCATCAGGGCTTATCGGGCTCTCGGTGACTTCGACCGCCAGCGGTTCAAAGACCTCCGGCTGGCGCCCTGGATGTGGACCATTGCGCTCAACCTGGGTCGGAACCACATCCGCGCCCGGGCGCGGCGACCGATCCTCATGGAGATGCACGACCACGGCCGGGACGACCCCGACCCGCCGGATCAGCGAGCCTGGGATGCCCGATTCGCCGCCCTCAACCGGAACCAGAGGACGGCGGTGGTACTACGCCATGTCGTCGGGCTGGGGATCGGTGAGATCTCCGAGTCGACCGGCCGGCCTGAAGGAACGGTCAAAGCAGACATCCATCGCGGGTTGGACCGTTTGCGCGAGATGATGGAGCAAGACAGATGAACATCGAACAACAACTTCAGGACTTGGCCGGGCCAATGCCAGACGGCATCAGCGAGGGGGTGGCCCTTGGGACCGGGATCGCCGACGGTTACGACTTCTACGAGTCGCCGGTTGGGGAGGTCGTGGTCACGTTCAACCCCAAGGGGGTCTCGTCCCTGAGCCTGGCCTCATATGACTTCGAGAGCTACTTCGCCCATCGTTACGGTCGGAGGCTGATCCGGGCCGAGGCGCCTTCTGCCTGGGCCGGGCACATCCCGGCGGCGATCGAGGCGGGGACCCCGGGAAAGCTCCCGGTCGACCTGAGCTCGGTGACCGCCTTCCAGACCAGGATCCTGCGGATCGCAGCCACGATCCCCAAAGGCGAGGTCCGACCCTATGGCTGGCTGGCCCGCGAGGCCGAACGCCCGGGTGCCGCCCGCGCCGTGGGCTCGACAATGGCCCGCAACCCGATCCCCCTGATCATCCCCTGTCATCGTGTTGTCCGGTCGGACGGCACAATTGGTGCTTACTCATTGGGTGGCCCCGAGGTCAAGTGGGAGCTGCTCACCTACGAGGGCGCCGACCCGGTCCATCTCGAGGACCTCGCCGAGCACCAGGTCCGGGTCCAGGGCAATATCTCCACCCACATCTTCTGTCATCCGACGTGTCGCGCCATCAGGCGCTCCAAGCCCGTGAACGTCGTCGACTTCAAGTCGGGGCGAGCAGCCGAGCAGGCCGGCTTCAGGGCATGTGAGCTCTGCCGTCCCTGACCGGGGAAAATGAACGACCCCGCCCCGGGTACCCTCGCCGCCGATGGAACCGAGCCCGGTAGAGCAGCTAGCGGTCAACACAATCAAGGCACTGGCCATGGACGCGGTACAGAAGGCCGACAGCGGGCATCCCGGGATGCCCATGGGGATGGCTGACATCGCGTTAGTCCTCTGGGGACGGTATCTCAACGTCGATCCTGACGATCCGGAGTGGCCCGACCGCGACCGGTTCGTGCTATCCAATGGGCATGGGTCGATGTTGTTGTACTCGCTGCTCCACTTCAGCGGGTTCCCGATCACCCTCGACGACCTCCGCAACTTCAGGCAGTGGGGAAGCCACACCGCGGGACACCCCGAGATCGACCACCGGCTCGGGATCGAGATGACCACCGGGCCGCTCGGCCAGGGCTTCGCCACCGGGGTGGGAATGGCGATCGCCGAGACTCACCTCAGGGCCCGTCTCGGGGCCGACCTGGTTGACCATCGGACATTCGGGTTCGTGTCGGACGGCGACCTGATGGAGGGTGTCAGCAATGAGGCAGCCTCCCTGGCCGGCCATTTCGGTCTGGGCCGCCTCATCTACTTCTATGACAACAACCGAATCTCCATCGACGGGTCGACCGAGATCACCTTCAGCGAGGACGTCACCGCCCGTTTCGACTCCTTGGGCTGGCACACTCAGGATGTTGACGGTCACGACCGTGCGGCGATCGCCACCGCCATCGATGCCGCCCTCGCCAGCGAAGACCGGCCGTCATTGATCTCATGTCGCACCCATATCGCCCACGGGGCGCCACACGCCCAGGACACCGCCGCCGCCCACGGGGCGCCGCTGGGGGAAGACGAGATCAAGCTGGCCAAGGAGGCGATGGGCTACCCGATCGACCCTCCGTTCCTCGTCGAAGACGTGGTCTATGAGTTCTTCGGCGCCGCCATGGGCCGGGGCCGCGTCGTGCACTCGAGTTGGAACGAGCGATTCGGGGCCGCCGGCCCCGAGCAACGAGGCCTATGGGATGCCCTCCACTCACCGGCTCCCGTGAAACTGAATGGACCGGGCTTCGAGGTAGGAAAGGCTCTCGCCACCAGGGCCTCGTCCGCGATGCTGTTCGCCGAGTTAGCAGAGAAGGTGCCCGGGTTCATCGGGGGGTCCGCCGACCTCGCCGGCTCCACCAAGACGGTGATCGAAAAGGGCCGGCTCTTCTCGCGGACCGACCGCGCCGCACGGGACATCCCGTTCGGGGTCCGGGAGCACGCGATGGGTGGAGCGGTGAACGGGATGGCAGTCCATGGCGGGCTCAAGCCGTACTCGTCGACCTTCTTAGTGTTCAGCGACTACCAGCGCCCGGCAGTCCGGCTCTCGGCGATCATGGAAGCCCCGTCGATCTGGGTCTACACCCATGATTCGGTGTTCCTCGGAGAGGACGGGCCCACCCACCAGCCAATCGAGCACCTGGCCTCACTGAGAGCGATGCCCAACCTCTGGGTGATCCGGCCGGCCGACGCCAATGAGACGCTCCAGGCCTGGGAGATCGCCCTCAACCGTCATGATGGCCCGGTGGCCCTGATCCTCACCCGTCAAAGCCTCCCCACACTCGAGCTCGTGGGCGGTGGCGTTGCCAAGGGCGGCTATGTGGTGCGCGACGGCTCGGCGGTGACCCTGATCGCCACCGGATCAGAAGTCTCCTCAGCACTCGGCGCAGCAGATGTCCTTGCCCGGGAGGGCGTCGAGGCCCGGGTGGTCAGCCTGCCCTGTTGGGAGTTGTTCTTCGCCCAGGACGAGGCCTATCAGGCCTCGGTGCTCGGATCGGCCCCGCGGGTCTCGGTCGAGGCGGCCGCGAGTTTCGGTTGGGAGCGTATCGTCGGCGATGACGGGCTGATCATCGGAATCGACCGCTTCGGCGCCTCCGCACCCGACCATGTCCTTGCCGAACAGTTCGGATTCACCCCCGCTGCGGTCGCCGCACGGGTTCGCAGCCATCTGAGTCTCTGAATGGCCGACTCCGCGGATGTGGTGGTGATCGGCGCCGGGGTCGTTGGCGTCTCCGCCGCCTATCACCTCGCGGTGACTCGAGGGTTGGAGCGAGTCCTGATCGTCGATCCGCGTCCTCCGTTGACCCTGACCTCGGACAAGTCGACAGAGTGTTATCGCAACTGGTGGCCCAGCCTTCCGATGGTCAAGTTGATGAATCATTCCATCGACCTCCTCGAGAGGATGGCGGCGGAATCGGGGGACGTTTTTGGCATGAGCCGACGCGGCTATCTGTTCGTCACCGGGGATGACGCTCGCCTCCACTCCATGATCGAGGAGGCCCATCTCACCTCGGCTCTGGGTGCGGGCCCAGTTCGCATCCACCCCGGGCCGATCCCTTATCGAACCTCACCCGATGAGGGATATCTGGGCGCACCTGAGGGCGCCGACATCCTCGTCGGGCCCGGCACCGTGCGGGAGCACTTCCCTTTCATCACCGAGCACGCGGCTGGCGCCATCCACGTGCGACGCGCCGGGTGGTTCAGCGCCCAACAACTCGGCGCCTGGATGTTGGATCGGGCCCGGGAGCACGGAACCCGGGTCATCCAGGACGAGGTCACCGGGATAACGGTCAATGGCGGCTCGGTCAGCGGTGTCAGCCTGGCGTCCGGGGGTGAGATCGAGGCTCCGGTCGTGGTCGACGCCGCCGGGCCGATGTCGCGCTCGGTGGCGGCGATGGTCGGAGTCGAGGTACCGGTGTTCGCCGAGCTTCATGTCAAGGTGGCCTTCCGGGAGCATCTCGGAGTGATCCCCCGTCATGCCCCGATGTTCATCTGGAGCGATCCGCAGAGCATCGCCTGGAGCGATGACGAGCGAGACGAGTTGCAACGACAGGGTCGTCACGATCTTCTGGGAGAAATGCCGATCCTCTGTCACGGCCGCCCCGAAGGCGGCGCCGACTCTCCCTATCTCCTTGCCCTATGGGAGTACCACGACGACGTCAGGGAGCCGGTCTGGCCCCTACCCGAGGACCCGCTCTATCCCGAGGTGGTGATGCGAGGCCTCACCACCATGGCTCCCAGGCTGGCCCCGTATCTGCAAGGGCTTCCCCATTCCGTGGTCGACGGTGGCTACTACATCAAGACCCGAGAGAACCGCCCTCTGGTGGGCCCGGCCGGGCCGGAGGGCTTCCATCTGCTGGCCGGGATGTCTGGGTTCGGTGTAATGGTGGCTGCCGGAGCAGGAGATCTTCTCTCCCGTCATGTGGCCGGCGCCGACTTGCCTGACTACTCCGATGCATTCCTGCTCGGCCGGTATGAGGACGAGACATATCTCGCCTCGATCGCAGGCTCGGGCCGGGCGGGGCAGCTCTAGCCGTCGGGCCCGATCTCAGCCGTAACGGGCTATGAAGTCGAGGACCCGCCGCCAGGCATCGGCCGAATCCTCGGCGAACTCCTCCTGTTTGCGATCGAAGAAAGAATGGGGGGCTCCGGGGTAGACCACGATGTCGTGGTCGACGCCGGCGTTCTCCAAGGCTTGCCGGAACTCCTCGACCACTGCGGCGGGTATGCCGGGATCGTCCCCTCCCATCAGACCCAATATGGGGCAGTCGAAATCGCCGACCCGTTCGATCGGGCCCGATGGAGGCCGTTTGGGGTTGCCGTAGAAGCCGATCGCCCCGGCGAGGCCGTGACCGGATGCGGCTTGATGCCACGAGTTGCTGCCCCCGAAACAGAACCCGACGGTGAACACCGCCCGATCGGGATTGTCCCGGCGAAGGAAGGCGACGGCCGCGGCGGTGTCGGCGGTCACCCCCTCGATCGTGGTCAACGGCACATGCTCGGCGAAGGGGAATGCGTCGCGTCTCTTCCCAACACCAGCGGTACGGCCGAAATAGTCGATGGCGACCGAGTCGTAGCCGTGCTCGGCGAAACGAAGCGCAAGTTGCTCATAGAAACGATGCAGACCGCGCACATCGGGGAGGATCACCACTCCGGGCCCCTTGGCCTGGGTGCTGGTGGCGGCGAACGCCGAGAACTGATTGCCGTCGGCAGCCGTCAGGGTCAGATCGTCGTGACCGGCGACTTCACCGTCGATCGGCTCGATTGGAGGGCTGGAGTCGGCGTCGTAACACATGGATGGGCTCCGATGATGGTTGCCAATGTGAAACTACCGCAAGATGAGCCGTTCGGGGACGGGTATCAAGGAGCCTTGAGCCGGGGCAGGTTGCGGATGATCTCGCGGAGTCCGCCGGGAGGCAAGGTTACTGGCTGAACCTGCGGACCGAGACAGGGGCGGGATGGCGGTTCTGACCCCAACTCGGTCCCGTCGGGACGGAGGAAGCGAAGATCGCCGGGTGACCCGGACAAGGACCAGCCACCTTCGTGAACCAGGACATGATGATGACGACAGAGCAGGATCAGGTTGTCGATGCTGGTCTCGCCGCCACCCGCCCAGTGGGTGAGATGGTGGACATCGCACCAATTCGAGTCTCGGTCACAGGTCGGGAACACACACCTCAGGTCCCGAGCGCAAACCGCAGCCCGCAGCGCCGGAGTCACCAGTCGTTTGGTCCTACCGACGTCGAGAGGCTGGGACTCGGGACCGAAGATGACCCGGGTCAGGTTGGCGTCACAGGCGAGCCGTTTGATTTCCTCCGCCGTGAGAAAAGTGCCGGTGCTGGTCTCGGAGATGCCGGGTGCACGATGTATGAGGGTTTCGGCGGACACATGGACGGTGATATTGGGTCGCTCGGATGCCCCATTCAGGATGTCCAACAGGACATCGGCGCGGCGAGCCGGTGTCGATCTGTCGTCACCCTCGGCCGGCGGTCCGGGTTCCAGCTCGGCTCGGAGCCTCTCCCCGGCCTCGACGTCGAGCCAACCGTTGATCCACATCATCTCCCCATCCCGACGCAGGGTCAGGGAACGAAGCTCCCGCACCAGGTTGCGCTCTGCTCCCAGGTCGTTGGCGGCCACCTGGTCCAACCAATAGTCGAGGCGCTTTCTCAAGTCGCGGACCAGTGGCGTATCCATGGCGAGCTCAACCAGATGCCCCTCGGCGGCGGTGAAGGCGTCGAGAGCCGTCGATCTCGCCTCGAGAAGGACGTCGACCTGAGCCCCGGAGATGGCTCCTCGGGCATAGGCGAGACCAACCAGAGGGGTGTTCGCCAAACCATTGGACCGTGCCACCAGACGTTGCGCCTCACCCGGGTGCAACGACATCCGGTGTTTCAACATGGCAGTCAACGACGAGTACCCGTCTCGGCTGAAGGCATCAGTCTCGCCGGCCTGGTGTAGGAGGTCGCCTATCCGGGCCTCGAGACGATCCCGGTGGGCGAAAGCCGACGCCAACTCCTCGAGCAAATCCTCCGGCGCCACATCAGGTGGGGTCTCATCCATTGACCGGATCGGCGCTTCTACATCGAACATATGTTCGCTACGCTACACCAGGCCTCCGACAGATTCCATACCCCTGTCGTCCGATTTGGAAGATATTTCTGGTGCCACCATGCCTGGACAATCCTTCCTCAGATCCAGCCCCAGGAGGCGCCCATGACAGACAAGCCCAGAGGTTTCACCGCCTGGTTCGAAGCCTTCTCGCACCGGGTGACTCATGCGGTCGGGCGACCGTGGGCCTTCCTCATCGCGTTCTTCGTGATCATCGTCTGGGCTCTGTCCGGCCCGATCTTCGGGTTCGGAGACACCTGGCAACTGGTGATCAACACCAGCACCACGATCGTCACTTTTCTCATGGTCTTTCTGATCCAGCAGATGCAGAACAAGGACAGCAAGGCCATGGAGCTGAAGCTCAACGAGCTCGTAGCTGCGACCAAGGGCGCCAGCAACCGGCTGATCGATGTCGAGGCACTTTCCGAAGACGAGCTCGATGTCCTGCATGGGTACTTCCAGCAGCTGGTCAAGCTCTCGAAGCGGGACCGGGACCTGACCGAGTCCCATTCCCTCGAGGAGGCGGAAAAGATCCACTCCAACCAGATACGCCCCTAGGAGAATTTGCTGGCCGGCCGCTCCTGGAGGTCCTCGTCGAGGTAGATGTCGACCTTCTCGTTGTAGAACGAGACCAATCCGGCGATCTTCTGTGACTCGGGGAGCGGGGTGTCATATCCCCAGAGGATGTTCTCGTGGACCTGGCCGTTCACCGTCGCCGACCAGTAGCTGGCACTCCCTTTGTAAGGGCAGACGGTGGAGCGGCTCGTCGGGGTCATCAGGTCCATCCGGACGTCGGTCTTGGGGAAGTAGTACCGGGGAGGAAGCCCGGTCTCGAAGAGGAACGACCCGTCGCTGCTATCAGCGACGGTCACCCCGTCGATCTCCACCCGGACTCGCTGCTCGGAGGGCAGGATGTCGATGCGGGGGTTCGACCCTAAGGGGCGAGCATCGGACATGGCGATCGCGTCAACCTGTGAAGAGGGCTCCAGATTCCGTGCTCCTCAATGGCCGTTGAGGGCCAAGGCGAACCCTCTGGCCAGCTCCATCGACTCCCAGTACGCCCCGAACCTGCCCTTGAGGGCAGCCGGGCTCTCCGCGTAGATGCGCCGGCCGAGGATCCTGGAGGCGGTCTCGACGTCCGATCGCCGTTGTTCGGCCAGGGCGCGCAACAAGGAGCGCTCCACCGGGTTGGGGCAAAGGTCGGGCCTCGCCGAGAGTGTCTCCAGCAACTCGGCGAGATCGTGGTCCTCGCCCAAGAGCTCAGCCATCCGGTCGAGGGTGATCACCATTCCGAGAACCACCTCGGGCCAGAGTGGGGTGATGATCTCCATCTGGTGCTTGAGGTACTTCACCCGCTTCCGCCAACGGTGGAACGTGGCCGGGCTCGGCGTCTGGTAGGCCATGACCATCTCGTTCCGGCCCCGTCGATAGGTTGCCTTGAGCCCGGGACCGATCGTTGCGTAGGAATCACGTATCCCGATCCCATAGACGTCCCGAGCTTGAGGATCGGTGGGCCACGACGCGTACCGACTGTGGGCCCGTTCCAGATTGGCCACCACACGGGGCACCAGCTCGGGGTCCTCCATAGCCCGTGCCTCCACCCGGGCACGATTCACCATCAAGCGCTCGTGTGTCTCCTCGAAGGTGCCCTCGGCGAGCAGCGATCCGTAGAGCGCCTGGATGTCGTCGACTGCATTGACCAAGACCGCGGCCGATCTGACACCGGTGATGAGACGGGCGGTGTCACGCATCGACTCGTTCTCGAACCGGTAGACCTTCTCCCCGATTTCGAAGCGGACCAGGCGCAGCAGTGCCCTGATCTTCTTCGTCGACTTGCGCGTGGTGTGCACCGCCTCGCCGAACGCCTCCTCGCCGTCATAGAAGCCGGACACGGCAGTCTCCATCTCGCTGAGGCTGAGCCGCTGCAGACCGGCGCCTAATGGCTCACCCGGATGGAGGCGAAACTCCGGAAGATGCAGCACCACATGGTCCGTGTGCGGATGATGAGTAGCAAGAAGGGTCACCCGGCCAGCGTAATGTCGGGGTCTGTGAGATCCGCGGGTCTTCTCCCGTTCCGCCGACACGACGGCATCGAAGTGCTCGTCGCCCACCCCGGTGGGCCCTACTTCGCACGTCGCGACAATGGCTGGTGGTCGATCGTCAAGGGCATGGTCGAACCGGACGAGATCGAAGAGGCCACGGCTGCCCGTGAATTCGAGGAAGAGACGGGATGGCCTGCCCCTCCGAAGCCCTGGATCCCCCTGGGCGACGTGTCCCTCAAGTCACGAAAGGTCGTGATCGCCTGGGCGGTGGAAGCCGACTACGACATCGACACCCTGGTCCCGGGTCTGTTCACGATGGGTCACCAGAGATTCCCCGAGATCGATCGGGTGCAGTGGATGAGGCCCGAATTGGCACGGGTCAAGCTCAATCCGGCTCTGGGCTTGTTCATCGATCGTCTGGAACAAGCGCTCCGAACCTGACGTTCAAGCTGTACGAACCGCGAAACCGATGACGGAGAGCAGAAATGACCGACATGCCCCAGACGGAAGCCGAGTGGCGACAGAAGCTCGACCCTGAGAAGTACCAGGTGCTTCGTGAGGCTGGGACCGAGCGGGCCTTCACCGGCAAATACTGGAACACCAAGGCCCCCGGCACCTATCGCTGTGCCGGCTGTGGCGAGGAGCTCTTCTCCAGCGACACCAAGTTCGACTCTGGGTCGGGCTGGCCCAGCTTCTACCAGCCGATCCAACTGGGAAAAGTCGCCGTAGACGACGACGGCTCATACGGAATGGTGCGCACCGAAGTCAGGTGTGCCAATTGCGGCGGGCATCTCGGACATGTCTTCGAGGACGGGCCCAACCCGACCGGGCTCCGTTACTGCATCAACTCGGCGGCGCTGGAGCTTGAAGAGGAGGGTTGACCACGCGCCGGGCTCGGGTCAGCCCCGAGCCCGGTACTCGGCCAAGAGCCCAACAAAGAGCTGGTCGCGTTCAGTGGGTGGCATCGATGCCACCTCGATCCGGCCTTCCATCAGTCCGCCGACCTCTTCGAGATGCGCCTCGACACCAGCCAGAACCCGCCGGACCGCCTCGTTGGAGGGTTGTACCGCGAAACACAGCTCTTCGACGTGGTTGACCCGAGCCGAGGCGACCAGCGCCTCGAAGAGCACGCGGCCCAAACCTCGCCCCTGGAACTTGTCCACGACCGCCAGCGCGATGTCGGCGCAGGCATCATCCGAGAACCGGATGTAACGGCCAACCCCGGCAGGCACGCCGTCGATGGTGGCACCCCAAGCAACGTGACCCACATGGTCGACGTTGGTCAGATAGTCGAGCTCAGCGTCGGTGAGGTGGTCGACCCCGGTGCCGAAGCGGGCAAAACGGCTCTCGATCGACATCTGGCTCAGACCTTCGACGAGCAAGACCCGATCATCGGGCTGGATGGGGCGCAATTCGGCGATCGACCCGTCACGGAGGGTGATGCTGATGGTCGGCAGTTCTTCTGCTGCGATGTCGGACATGAGGTGCTTGCTAAAGCAAGCATACCGCGAGCGGCGGCCCTATTCCCGAATGGTGCGAGCCATGGGCGGTAACTTCATCTGCGATGGCGCGCCAAAGGCTGGCAACAGTCACATCGGAATTCGGCTCGGGTAAGCGGGAATCACACGACTCCCGGCCCTTCTACGAGCGGTTCAACCCGCCCCTGATCTCCGAAGACGAGCGGGTCGAGGCCCCGGCTTCAGTGGACACCCTGTTTCACGCCGACGCCCGGGAGATGACCGAGAACCAGGTGGCCGATCGCTCGGTGGCCCTCATGATCACCTCTCCCCCATATTTCGCCGGCAAGGAGTACGAGACCGACCCCACGAGCGGTCACGTTCCAGCCAGCTACATCGAGTACCTGGAGCTGCTCGAAGAGGTGCTCGCCGTCTGTCTGCGCAAGCTGGAGCCCGGAGGGCGGATGGCGGTCAACGTCGCCAATCTGGGGCGAAAGCCGTATCGCTCGCTGTCGGCCGACGTGATGGCCATTCTCCAGGATCGTCTGGGGATGTTGCTCCGGGGCGAGATCATCTGGCAGAAGGCCAAAGGAGCGGGCGGCAGCTGTGCCTGGGGGTCCTATCGTTCGCCACAGAACCCGGTGCTCAGGGACGTGACCGAACGGGTGGTGTTGGCCTCCAAGGGCCGCTTCGACCGGGCGATCAAGCGGGCCCAAAGGGAGGTTCTCGGCCTGCCTCACGTTGCCACCATCGAAACCGGGGAGTTCCTCGAAGCCACACTCGACGTGTGGGAGATTCCCTCCGAGCGGGCCAGCAAGGTCGGCCACCCCGCTCCCTTCCCCGTAGCCCTTCCTCGGCGTCTGATAGAGCTCTACACCTATACCGGCGACCTGGTGCTCGACCCCTTCATCGGGTCGGGAACCACCGCGATCGCCGCGGTCGAAGCCGAACGGCATTACGTCGGTTTCGACACCGATGCCGGCTATCTGGCACTCGCCGAGGAGCGGATCGCGGCGACCGGGATCGTCAAGTGAGAATCCTCACGGTCTGTCTGGGCAACATATGTCGGTCTCCTGCTGCGGCTGCAGCCATCCAGGAGGCGGCTATCGACGCCGGATACCAGGTCCAGGTCGATTCGGCGGGCACCGGCTCGTGGCACATCGGCCAGCCCCCCCATCCCGAGGCAGTAGCGGCCGGGGCCAGGGTGGGTCTTCGTGTCGACGGACGCGCTCGCCGGGTCACGCCATCGGACTTCGATCGCTTTGACGTGATCCTCGCCATGGACCGGTCCAACCTGCGTGAGCTCACAGCGATGGCACCGAACAAGGCCTCTCGGGCCAAGCTCCGACTCTTCCGCACCTATGACCCTGACTCCGACGAGGACGAGATACCGGATCCCTGGGGCGGCCCCACCGAAGGGTATGAGGAGACGATTCGCATCGTCCGTGCCGCGGCCAGGGGTTTGGTCGAAGACCTCTTCGTCCGGGCTCAGGCCTGGTGAAGGATTCGGTGGCCTTCGAGGAAGAACACGAGGGCGGTGGTCACCGGGTCCGCACTCTCCAGTAGTAACCGATAGTCGAGACTGGCCCCGTTGAAGGCGCGATCGTTCCAGTACCGATTCGAGCGATCGATGGTGCCCCAGGCCGACACGTAGACATATGGCTCGGGGTGAGCGACATCCCCCGGTGATGCCCCATAGCTCGCCCTCTGCCCTCGCCCCTCGGCGCCCATCTCGATCGCCGCATCGAAATGCTCCGGCCAGATCTGTACCTCGGAAACGTCGTCATCGAGCAGCCCGTAGCCCCGGAGCCGTCCCAGCGCCTGGTGCCCGAACTCGAACCAATCTGCCACGGCCTTGATGCCCTCCACGTCCATGGCGAGTGGCGCATCAGGGTCGGCCGGTGACAAAGGGTCCCAGAACTCGGGAAACCAGACGGCCTGGTATTCGGTCCCAAAAAACTCCGCGGCAGATCGAATCGTGGTGATGGTCTGGGTGGCGACGTTGCCCTCGGACTCATAGACCAAGAGGTCGCCCTCGATCCGGGCAGACCGGCCCTCGAACTCCGGCGTGCCGAAGCCGCCAGGTGTCGCCCGCAGCCCCATCCGGCCAATCGCCTTGTACCGCGCCGGGGCAAGCGCGAAGAAGGCAAGCTGGTGGAGCTTGTCACGGGTCTCGACCAGCCCTGGGGGAAGGGGTTTCAAGTCGCTGTTCCACCCGATTCCGGCTTGCGCCAAAAGACCGCGAGTTGGAGAAAGGCGACGACCAAGCCGGCGCCCACGATTCCTGCCCCGACCCACCCATCCAATTCATCAGCGATGCCCAGCGCCGAGTCGATCGAGACCGAGCCAGGGCCCAGGATCGCAATCACCAGTGAGGCCACTGCGAGCGTCGTCACGTACTCGTAGCCCTCATCGGGCCGATGGAAGTTGAAGAAACCGACAAACCGATGAATTGCCCAGAAGGCAACGAACATCGTCGCAGCCAGCCCGGCCGCGGCCACCGAGGTCAGCAACCCCGATATCAGGCCGAGCCCGAGTGCGATCTCGTTGGCCGCCGAGATCTTGGCGTTGAGCGGTGCCGAGCGAAAGCCCTTCTTGGCGAACCAGTTGGCGGTCCCCTCCAGGGTCCGGCCGTGGTTGATGCCGTGGGCGAGGACGACGATCCCGGCCCAAACGCGGAGCAGCGTGAGTGCAAAGTCGACTTCAGACATATCAGAACCTTACGTTCTCAGCGCCGATTGTTACGGTTCCCGTCACCTGATGGTGGAGAAGTCTTGATGAGAAGTTGGGCAGAGGGGGCGCTGGCCCTCGCGGTGACACTGGTCCTTGGCGCCGGGCTTTGGTTGTTCACAGGAGAGCCGGTCGGCAGCGACACGACCGACACCACCACTCCAATCGTCGTGGACACCGAGGCGGCAGCCCGGGGCCAGGTTCTGGCCTCCGACACCGGCTGCCTGGCCTGTCACACCATCGATGGCGCCACCGGCACCGGGCCCACCTGGAAGGGCGCGGCCGGGGCCACCCGGCCTCTGGTCTCGGGCGAGCAGGTGGTGGCCGACAACGCCTACCTCTTCCTCTCCATCGTCGACCCCGGGGCGCAGGTGGTGAGGGGATTCGAAGAGGTGCTGATGCCGGACGCCTACTCCGAACAACTCTCCGAGCAGGAGATCAACGATCTGGTGGAGTACATCAAGTCACTGTCCTGATGTCGCATGACTTGATGTGGCTGCGAAGCCGCCGAAACGAGGAATATGACAATACCCGACTCAGGTTGTAGTCTCTAAAGACACTCAATCCTGAACCGGAGGTTCTACCAGAAATGGCACGCGCAGTAGGTATCGACCTGGGTACCACCAACAGCGTCATCGCAGTGCTCGAAGGTGGCGAGCCCACAATCATCGCCAACGCCGAGGGCGGCCGCACCACCCCGTCGGTCGTCTCGTTCAAGGACGGCGAGGTGCTCGTGGGCGAAGTCGCCAAGCGCCAATCGATCACCAACCCCGACCAGACCGTCCGTTCCGTCAAACGACACATGGGAACCGACTGGTCGATCGAGGTCGACGGCAAGAGCTTGACCGCCCAAGAGATCTCGGC
>DATDPT010000059.1:0-7730 GCA_035292605.1 Acidimicrobiia bacterium | reverse complement strand
TGCGCGGGGCCAGGGTGATGTTGTCGAGCACCGTCATGTGGGGGAACAGGTTGTAGGCCTGGAACACGATTCCTATTCGCTTCCTGAGCTCGTTCTGGGGAAGACTCTCGTCCTGGATGTCGACCCCGTCGAGCATGATCCTCCCGTCGTCGTACTCGACGAGACGGTTGATGCAGCGCAACAAGGTCGACTTCCCCGAGCCGGAGGCACCGATCAGACAGACCACCTCGTGGTTGTCGACGCCGAGGTCCACCCGGTCGAGGACCAGATTGTCCCCGAAGTACTTGGTGAGATTCACGATCTCGACTCGCCGCATCACAGGGTCCTCTGCAGACGACGTTTCTGATCCCGACGGGCGTACCAGTCGGTGAAACGGGCCAAGGGGATGCTGGCGATCAGAAACAGAAGGGCGGCGCCGATCAGACTCGAGTAGTTGAAGGTCCTGGCTGTGTAGATCTGGGCCTCACGGACCGCCTCCCGAACCCCGATCACGCTGAGCAGGGCCACGTCTTTCTGCAAAGAGACGGCGCCGTTGAGAAGGGCCGGTAAGACGTTGCGCACCGCCTGGGGAAGGATGGCGTAGCGCAGGGTCTGCCATTGGGAGAGCCCCAGGGCACGGGCCGCGGCCCGCTGGCTGTCATGCACGGCCTCCATTCCGGAGCGGTAGACCTCGGCGGTGTACGCCGAGTAGCCGGCGATCATCGCGACCGATCCCCAGAAGATGGCACCACGGGGCAAGCCTGGGAGTTGCAGGGCCGGGATCCCGAAGCCAAACAACAAGATGAGCAATAGGGCGGGGACTCCACGCAGCAGGTCGATGTAGACGATCGCCGCAATGCGGAATGGGGCAGCGATCGGGCCCGTGAGCGATCGCATCACCGCCAGGACCAGAGACAGGATGAGGATCGCGATCTCGGCCACGATCCAGACCCAGATGTTCAGCCAGAAACCCCTGAGGACATTGGGAAACGACTCTTGGATCGCCTCCCGGGAGAAGAACTGCTCCTGCACGGTCGGCCAATAGTCCGAGGAGGCCACCCACCACGCCACCAGACCGAAAACGACCCCGGTGCTGACCACACTGGCCAGCACCGGGATCCAACGTTCACGAGCGCTCACACGACGCCGGCCTGCGGGGGCCGGCGTCGGGCGCTCATCTGTCACTCAGCTATCTCCGGGATGTCCCCACCGGCCTCCAGCCACTCGTTGCCGAGGGCCTCGAGAGTCCCGTCATCGGTCAGGGTCTGTAGCGCGGCATTCACGCAATCGACATATAGGTTCCCGTCGGTGAACAGGAGACCCATCCCACCTTCGGTGCCACCGATGTCGGGGAGTACCCCGGCGATCACCGCATTGTCGATCTCGACTGCGGTGATGAAATAGGCGGTGGAGAGACCGATGACCGTGGCGTCGATCTGACCGGCGGCAAGAGCGGCGAAGGTGCCCGCCTGGTCGTCGTAGACCGCCACATCGGCGTCAGGGATGCCGATCACGTCGACGATGTAGTCGAGGTCGGTCGTCCCGATGGTCGCACCGAAGGTCGACTCGGCGAGATCGGCGAAGCTCGCGGCACTGGCGGCCGGGGTCCCTTCGAGGGCAACGACCGTTTTCTGCTCCACGTAGTAGGGGATGGAGAAGTCGACGATCTCGTCGCGCTCCTCGGTGATCCCGTACTGCTGCATGTTGAAGTCGTAAGGCCGATCGCCGGGGGCGATTGCCTCGTCGAAGGTGGTTCGGACCCAGTTCACATCCTCGGCAGCGAAGCCCAACTCGGCGGCCAGGGCGTAGGCCACGGCGCTCTCGAACCCCTCACCATTGGTCGGGTCGTCGTCAACCATCCATGGCTCGAAGACCGGTTCGCCCGTGGCGATGGTCAACTTGCCCGGCTCGAAGAGAGCATCGCTATCGGTGGAGCAGGTGTCGGATCCTCCCGTGGTGTCGCTGGACTCGCCGTTGCCACATGCTGCGAGGACCAGGGAGAGAGCCAACAGCATGTATAAGCGTCTGCGTGTCACCGCAGGCCTCCTTGTTCCGTTTGTGCGTTTCTTGGTGCGTGCCCGACCCACGCACTCGTGGGATCGGGAGCGGCTGCGTTGACAGCGGCGTGGATTCTAAGCGTGAGACGCGGAAGCCCCGCAGTTGGGGTGGATCTTCATAACATCAGGTGCGATGAAACCGCTGGTTGTGACCGCCCTGCTATTGGTCGTCGCCTGTGCGGGAACGGCAGGGAGCACGACGACAACGACGGCCGTGGTCACCACGACGACAACGGGGGGAACCACCACCACCGCCACCCCGGTCGACTGTCCGGCCGCCCCCTACGAATTGGGGTTCCTCCCCACCGGGGTGGGAACCGGTCTTCTCGACCCGGATGAGATCGAGTTGGATGTTTGGACTTCGGTGGGGGGCAGTCAGACCAAGTTCTTCGGGCGCGAAGACGCAACCGTGGCCATCGCCCTTATCCGGGGGACCTTGCCTTCGGTCGCCTGGCCCGCCGAGAAGGGCGAGGTTCTCATCGACGGCACTCGCGGGGTGGTGGGGCCGCACCCTGACGGAAGCTGGGTCGCCGGTTGGTACGAGGAGCCAGGTGAGCGCTGCGATCGATACACGATGGTGTTCTACCCACCGGTGGCCCCGCTCGATGTCGAAGCCGTGCTGGCCGGGATGAACCGGGTCGGCGGTTAGCGCTGGACCCCACCCTAATTGGGAGGCAGAGGGGTCATATACGGACCTGTGCAACCCAATTACGGGGAGAGGGCGCTCTTGACTACATCCGACCCGGCGCTTACCGTTCCGTCCGGAATGACCCGATCGAGCACCTCGTCGACCTCGACCACCTGGTGGTGGCGTTGGCCCGCGCCGGAGGTGGCTTCGGTCGGATAATCCCCAGGATTTCTGATCACTCGAGACCCACCTCCGGCTCCGGAAGGTGGGTTCTCCTTTTCTTGGAGCTCCATCTCCCGGACCGGTCAGAGGAGCCCCCGATGAACCATCCCTTCGACATACCAGCCGACCTGGACACCCCGACCTCGGTGTATCTCAAGCTCGGCCCTCTTCGCCCGCGCTTTCTCCTGGAGAGTGTCGAGCACGGGGATCGCATCGGCCGCTACTCGTTCATTGGGTTCGGTGACGGGCTCGAGGTCCGAAGCGACGGGCACGCCATCGACGTCGGTGACGCCCGGATCGAGACCGACGGGACGGTCACCGGCCTCATGGACGGGTTGCGCAAGGCGCTGGCCGCAGCTCCCAGCCCCGGCCCCGTCTCCGGCGCGGTTCCCTTTGCCGGCGGTCTGGTGGGCGCGGTGAGCTTCGATGTCGCCCACCGGCTCGCGGGCGCGATCCCTCCGCCGTCACCAACACCCGAGATCCTGCTCTACGGGCCTCCCAATGTGATTGTGTTCGACCATCTCAGCCGGCGAGCGGCTCTGCTCCACGACGGCCCGGAGACGGATCGCCTCGCCCTTCGCCAGGAGGTGATCTCCCTCCTCGCCGGGGGAGTGCCCGGAGCGAGGAACGAGGGCGGATCATTCAGCGAGCCTGTGCCCTCGATGGACAAGGGCGAGTACTTGGCGGCAGTCGAGCAGGCCCGCGAGCACATCGCGGCCGGTGACGTGTATCAACTGGTCGTATCGGTGTGCTTCTCCGGTCAGTCGGACCTCGACCCCTTCGATGTCTACCGTGGGCTCCGTCTGCTCAACCCTTCGCCCTATATGTACTTCTGCGAGTTGGGGCAGACCAGGGTCATCGGGTCCTCGCCCGAGGCCCTCGTGCGTCTGCGGGGCACTGCCGCCGAGCTACGCCCGATCGCCGGGACCCGGCCCCGGTTCAACGACGAGGAGCGGGATCGGAGAGCAGAAACCGAGTTGCTGGACGACGCCAAGGAAGCCGCCGAGCATGTGATGCTCGTCGATCTGGCCAGGAACGACCTGGGGCGGGTGGCGGTGCCAGGCACTATCCGCGTCGATCCTTATCGGGCGATCGAGCGCTACAGCCATGTCATGCACCTGGTCAGCGGGGTCACCGGGATCCTGGAGCCGGGCACCGACGCCTTCGACCTGTTTGCCGCTGCCTTTCCGGCGGGGACGGTGGTCGGGGCCCCCAAGGTGAGGGCCCTGGAGCTGCTTCAGGAAATGGAGCCGGTGCCCCGCGGCATCTACGCGGGGACCGTTGGCTACTTCGGACACGGGGGGAGCATGGACCAGGCCATCGCCATCAGGACCCTTGTCATGTCCGAAGGCTCCTATTCGTATCAGGCGGGGGCCGGGATCGTCGCTGACAGCGTCCCCACCACGGAATGGGAGGAGGTCCTGTCCAAGAGCGGGGCCATGCGCGGCGCCCTCGACACTGCGGCGGGTGGTCTATGAGCCGGGTCCTGTTGGTGGACAACTACGACTCTTTCACCTACAACGTGGTCCAGGCGCTGCGCATCCTGGGGGCGGAGGTGATCGTTCGCACCAACGACGACATCGACGTCGAGAGCGCCCGGGAGCTGGAGCCGACCCATCTCGTCGTTTCACCGGGACCGGGTGGCCCGGAGTCGGCGGGGGAGTCGATGAACGTCATAGCCGGGCTTCTCTCCGAGGTCCCGATCCTCGGAGTCTGCCTCGGTCACCAGGCGCTGGCTGCGGCCCTCGGGGGAAGGGTGGAGCGGGCAGAAGAGCTCCGACACGGGAAGTCGTCCCCGGTGTATCACGACTCGGCGACGATCTACGCCGGTCTCCCCAATCCGTTCGAGGCCGGTCGCTATCACTCGCTGGCGGTGCAGGAGGAGGATCTTCCTGAGGATCTGGTGGTGACATCGTTCACCTCGGATGGGGTGATCATGGGGGTCCGACATCGTCACTACCCGGTGGAGGGGGTCCAGTTCCATCCGGAAAGCGTGCTCACTCCACACGGCGACCTCCTCCTCCGCAACTTCCTCGATCTCAGGGGGCAGCCCGCATGAGACAGCTGTTGGACGATCTGCTCGCCGGCACGGATCTCTCCTCGGCGGCCGCCGACGAGTTGCTGGTCACCTTGACCGGCGGCGAGGTCGACCCGGCGATGGCGGGTGCCCTGCTCATTGCATTGCGAGCGAAGGGTGAGACCCCCGACGAGGTAAGGGGGTTCGCGGCGGCGATGAGGCGTCTCTCCAGTGATCCCGGGATCGATTCAAGCGAGGCGGTAGACGTGGTCGGGACCGGCGGCGACCGTTCCGGGTCACTCAACCTGTCCACCGGTGCTGCCCTGCTCACCGCCGCGGCCGGGGTCCCCGTCGTCAAGCACGGGAATCGGTCCATGACCAGCCAAAGTGGAAGCGCCGACATCCTGGAAGCGATCGGTCTTCCGATTCCCCTCGACGCAGATCAGGCCAGGAGATGTTTCGAGACTCTGGGCTTCACCTTTCTCTTTGCCCCCCACTACCACCCGGCGATGGCGGCAGTGGGCCCGATCCGGCGGGCACTCGGAGTGCGCACTGTGTTCAACATGCTGGGCCCGCTGACCAATCCGGCCGGGCCCCGTCATCTGGTCGTGGGAGCCTTCGACGCCAAGGCAGCGGAGCTGATGGCGGGGGCTCTTTCCGGTCTCGAGATCGAGCGCGCATTTGTGGTTCACGGTGCCGCAGGCTGGGATGAGCCGAGCCCGATCGGGGAGTTTCTCCTCTACGACGTGCGTCCCGGTTCAGTCGTCCGCACGAGTCGCGACCCGGCCGACCTCGGGATGGATCGCTGCGATCCATCCAGCCTCGCAGGCGGTGATCCGACGCACAACGCCGGGAAGCTGACGGCTGTCTTCGCGGGGGAGACCGGGCCCCATCGCGACTCGATCATCCTCGGTGCCGCCTTGGCGCTCGAGGTCACCGGGTGGGCGCCCGATCCCGGGTCGGCGGTGCCGATGGCGGAGTCGGCACTCGACGACGGGCGGGCGATGGCACTCCTCCAGGCTCTCGCGGCATTCGGTGCGAGGGAGCGATCGTGAGCAGATTCCTCCAATCCATGGGGCAATCCTCCCAACTTCGCGTTGGCGCCGCTAGCGCCGTTCGCCCCCTGGAGTCGGTGATCGAAGCGGCGCTCGCCACACCACCACCCCGCGCTGTGGGGCGCTTCGGGGAGGCTTTCGACCTGATCGCCGAGATCAAGCCGCGGTCGCCGGCCGAGGGTGAGTTGGGCACTGCCGACCTGGTGGAACGGGCCGCCGCCTATCAGGCAGGCGGGGCGAGGATGCTGTCGGTCTTGACCGAGCCGGAGGCCTTTGGCGGATCTCTCGAGCTGCTCCAAGCCGTCTCCGCCGGGGCCGAGGTGCCGGTGCTGCGCAAGGACTTCCTGGTCGATCCCTACCAGGTGTTCGAGGCGAGATCCGCCGGCGCCGACGGGGTGCTGATCATCGCCCGGCTTCTCTCCGACGAGACGATGGCCACCATGCTCCGTGCCGTGGAGCGGACCGGCATGTTCGCACTGCTCGAAGCGTTCGATGCAGAGGATTTGAGGCGGATCATGCAAACGACGGAAGGGGCAGGTCAGCGCCTGGTCGGCGTCAACTGCCGAAACCTCGAGACATTGCGCATCGAACCGGCGATTCACACCGAGCTCGCGGCGAGCCTCCCCGCGACCTTGACCTCGGTAGCGGAGAGCGGGCTCCTCGGTCCCACTGACATTCACCGGGTGGCCGGTCTCGGCTATCGCAGCGCCCTGGTTGGCTCAGCGCTCATGAGATCGTCTCAGCCTTCCGATATGGTCGAGGCGATGCTGGGGGCGGGGCGGGAGATGGCGAAGATGGCCGCCACATGAGCCTGTTCATCAAGCTCTGTGGGTTGAGGACTCCTGGCGACGTGGAGGCGGCTGTGGATGCCGGGGCCGATGCCGTCGGTTTCGTGATGACGGAGTCCCCTCGCCGGGTTTCGGTGGCCGAGGCCGCCCATTTGCGCTCGTTGCTGCCCGCCGAGATCCTGGCAGTGGCCGTGTTCCATGATCCCTCGCGTCATCTCGTGGAGCAGGTCGAGCGCGAGGTGGCACCGGACCTGTTCCAGTCGGAGCCGGGATCACTTCACGGCCTACCCCAATCGAGCATCTTCCCCGTGGTGGTCGAGGGGCCGGGTTTCTCGCACCGGGTCGAGGCCGCTCTCGGGGTCGATGACGCGGGGTGGGTCCTCGTCGACAGCTCGGCTCGGGGCGGCACGGGGCGGAGAGTGGCATGGGACGAGCTGGCGGCTTTCTCCTCGAGGAGCCGATTGGTGCTCGCCGGAGGGCTCACTCCCCACAACGTGGCTGAGGCGGTGCAGGCGGTGCGGCCCGGGGGGGTCGACGTCAGCTCGGGTGTCGAAAGGGCGCCGGGTGTCAAAGACCACAGACTGATGAGGGCGTTCGTGACCGCGGCCCGGTCGGTCGAGTTCCAGGACGAGGTGACGGTATGACCAGTGTTGTTTCCAAGTCTCTTCCCGACGAGAGAGGCCGCTTTGGGGAGTTCGGTGGCCGCTTCGTGCCTGAGATCCTGGTTCCTGCGCTGGAACGGTTGGAAGAGGCAGCGACCCGTCTTCTGGCCGACCCCGGCTTTCTGTCGACCCTCGACTCCGAGCTCAGCTCATGGGTGGGCCGGCCGACACCCCTCACCCGTGCCCCGCGCCTCGGCGAGGCCTGGGGTGGCGAGATCTGGCTGAAACGTGAGGATCTGGCCCACACCGGGGCGCACAAGATCAACAATGCGGTGGGCCAGGCCTTGTTGGCGAAGGAGATGGGAGCGGGGCGGGTCATCGC
>DATDPT010000058.1:0-11866 GCA_035292605.1 Acidimicrobiia bacterium | reverse complement strand
CTTCCATGCACTCCTCTTCACACGTTGGTGGCGATCATATGACGCCACGAATCCCTAAACAGCCACTAGGGATCGGGTTTTTCAGAAACCACCAAAATGGGCCAGAGGCCAGATCGTCACGAAGGCCTGTCCAACCAGGTCGTCGAGGGGAACCGGCCCGAAGCGCCGGCTATCGAAGGAGGCATTGCGGTTGTCCCCCATCACGAACACCTGGTCTTCACCAACCTCGAACGGCCCCTCGTCCGGCATCTCGACATTGTCGAGATATGGCTCGTCCAACGGGGTGCCGTCGACCACGATTTGATTGGCGCGTATCTCGATGCTCTCTCCAGGAAGGCCGATGACCCGCTTGATCAGGTCATCTCTCCCCCGGGTCCGCACCCCGACTGCCTCCAACACCGACCGGATCACAGCTTCGGGGACGGATTCCTCGATCTCGGTCTCGCGCGGGTCGCGAAAAACGACGACGTCACCCCGCTGCGGCTCGCCCCACTTGTAGGCGAGCTTGTTCACCATCACCCGGTCGTTCACCTCGATCGTGGGCAGCATCGATTCCGATGGGATCCAGAAGGGCTGGATCAAGAAAGTCTTGATGACGACGGCGATGACCAGAGCGGTGAGAAGAAGACCGGGCAGCTCAGCTAGGAACGATCGCCGCTTCGGCGGAGCCGGGCTCTCCTCTGAGGCGCCTTCTACCTGGTTCGACGTGGGCAGACTCAGTCGCGCAACTCCTTGATCCGGGCGGACTTCCCAACCCGGTCACGAAGGTAATACAGCTTGGACCGGCGGACGTCACCACGCCGAAGCACCTCGATCTTGGAGATGATCGGGGCGTGAACCGGGAACACCCGCTCGACGCCGACACCGAAGCTGATCTTGCGGACGGTGAACGAAGCCCGGGCCCCGGTGCGGTTGCGGGCGATGACCAGACCCTCGAACACCTGGATGCGCTCCCGGCCACCCTCCATGACCCGCACGTGAACCTTGACCGTGTCGCCGGGCCTGAATTCGGGGATGTCGTCGCGGACGTGCGCGCTCTCGACGAGGTGGAGATCGTTCATTGGAGGACTCCTAGGAGCGGTCGGAAAGGGTCTGATAATCCCGACCCGCCCAAAATTGTATCAGGTCTCCGATTTGTCGCCATCCGCCAGGAGGTCAGGTCGACGCGCCCTCGTCCGCTCCCGACGCTGCTCGGCGCGCCACTCCTCGACCCGGCCGTGGTCTCCCGACAGCAGGACTTCGGGAACGGCCCAGCCCTTGAACTCCGCGGGCCGGGTGTAGACCGGCTCTTCGAGGAGGCCGTGGCGAAACGACTCCATCTCGATCGAACCGGCGTTTCCCACCACTCCGGGGAGAAGGCGGGCGATGCCTTCGATGGCGGCGGCGGCGGCGACCTCTCCCCCGGCGAGCACGAAGTCCCCCAATGAGACTTCCTCGTCGATCAGGTGATCGGCAACCCGTTGGTCGACGCCCTCGTAACGTCCGCAGACGAAGGTGACCTCCCCACGCGAAGTCCAGTCGTCGAGTGTGGCCTGGGTCATGGGATGCCCGACCGGGGTGAACAAGACCCGATGCGACGCCGCCAGCGGCTCCAGGGCGGCGGCAAGCGGCTCGATCATCATCACCATCCCCGCTCCGCCCCCGAATGGTGCGTCGTCCACCTGACGGTGCTTGCCCAAACCATGCTCCCTGAGGTCGAGGAGGTTGACCTCGAGGGCGCCGGTTTCTATTGCCCTGGCCACGATGCTCACCAAAAGCGGGCTGTCGAAGTAATCGGGGAAGATGGTGACGACGTTGATGCGCACGATCAGGGAAGGGTAGGGGGTGGAACCCCCTTCGTAATTGGGAGCGTGAGGCCGTATATGACCCCTCTGCCTCCCAATTAGCGGTGAGAGACCCGCCTAGCCCAGCCGCTCCACGATCATCGCCATCCCCTGCCCTCCACCGACACACATCGTCTCCAGGCCGATCGCCTTGTCCTGGGCCCGAAGCCCGTTGATCAGGGTGCCCATGATCCGGGTCCCGGTCATCCCGAAGGGATGCCCCAGGGCGATCGAGCCACCGTGGGGGTTTAGCTTGTCCATGTCGATCCCGAGGACATCGGCGCAGGCCAGCACCTGGGCGGCAAATGCCTCGTTGATCTCGATCAGGTCGACGTCGTCGAGCGTCATCCCAGCCTGGGCCAGGACCCGACGCACCGCGCCCACCGGGCCCATACCCATGTACTCCGGCTCGAGACCGACCACCGAGGAGGCCACGATCCGTGCCAGCGGCGTCAGGCCCAAATACCCGGCCCGTTGCTCCGACATCACCAGGACCGCCGCCGAACCGTCGTTCAGGGGGCATGAGTTGCCGGCGGTCACCGTCCCGCCCTGTTTGAAGACAGGCTCCAGTTCGGCCAGCTTCTCGACGGTGGTGTTGGGGCGGGGACCGTCATCGGCACTGATTGTCCGGCCGTCCGGGATCTCGATTGGGGTGATCTCCCAGTCGAAGAAACCGTTCTTCTGCGATTCCATCGCCCGGTCCTGAGAGCGTTTGGAGAACTCGTCCATGCGCTCCCGGGTGATCCCGTGCCTCTCGGCGACATTCTCCGCGGTGTTCCCCATCGGGATGTAGACACTGTTGATGAAATCGTCCCGTTCCGAGTCGGTGAACCTGGGGTTGAGGTCCTCGCTATCGAACCCCTTCCCGTAGGTGCGGGTGGTGGACTCCGAGCCGGCGGCCACGTAGGTGTCGCCCTCGCCGGACCTGATGGCGTGGAATGCCATGCGGATGGTTTCCAACGAAGAGGCACAGAACCGGTTGACGGTGGTTGCGGGCACCGTCTCCGGCATCCCACCGAGCAGGGAGGCGGGGCGGGCGAGGTTGAAACCCTGCTCGTGATGGGTCAGTCCGCAACCAACCATGACGTCGACCACCGAGGCCCGGTCCACCTCCGGGACCTTCTCCATCAACGCATTGATGGAGAAGCCGGCCAGATCGTCGGCCCTCATCTCGATCAGCGAGCCCTTGTAGGCGCGGCCGATCGGGCTGCGCGCGGTGGCGACGATCACTGCCTCGGTCATCGGGAGCTTCCAATTCAGTCGGGAATCTTGATTGCTCGATCAAATGTAACCCCGGTCGTACCCTTGCGGGCATGCGGTCTCCGGCGCTGGCGGGTTTCTTGTTGTTGGCGGCCTGTGCGCCTGTCGCCAACACCTCCACCACGTCCACGACAATTCCCACCACCACGACCACCGCAGCCGTCACACCCACCATTGCCACGACCCAGAGACCGGCGGGTTGTGCCGAGAACACCGATTTCATCGAGAGCGGGCAGGTCGCACGGATCGATCAACCGTCCTCGGACGCCAACATCCTCGGGCTCATCTCCTGGGACGGGAACGGGGGTTGCGAGCGATTCCTTCTCGACTTCGAGACCAACGAGGGAGCGCCGGCCACCACGCCTCCCTCGGTTGTCGTCGAGTTCTTGGATTCGGGCCGGATCCTCCGCATTCACCTCGATCTGGAACGGACTGTGCTCACCGACCAATTGGTGGAGACCTCATCTGTCGAGCGGCTGTATGTGGTGAGGGCGCTGGACGGAGGCCTGTTCGTCGATCTGCACCTGGCCACACCGAGCCAGGCTCGGGCCTCGGTCACCAACTCGCCTGCAGGCTTGACCGTGGAGCTTCAGATGGGCATCCAGCCCTTCACCGGAGAGGCAACGATCTCGGATCGAGCGGTGGTCTTGGAGCCTTCGCAGGGTGCGGAGACGGATGCCATCGTCCAAGTCAGCGGCTATGCCCGCACCTTCGAGGCCACGGTCCTGGTGATCGCCACCAGCGCCGGGCAAGCGGTCGCCGAGACCAACACCCAGGCGGCCGATTGGGCCGAAACCTGGGGTGAGTTCCGGACCACCCTCGAAGTGCCGCCCGGTGCCGTTTCGCTGTTCGTCGGCGAGGAGAGCCCAAACGACGGAGCCCTTGCCGGGGCGATTGTCGAAATCACGGCTCGATGAGACCGGGGAGGGTCACAATCTCGACGTAACGCTTCTCCAAGTCGACGACGGGGACGAGGTCGTTGACGAAAGGCACCTCGAAGGTGGACCCCTCACCGAGGACCACCAGACGATCCTGGGCCAGTCCGGCGACGACTCCCACCACCACCCCAAGCCGATCGCCTTGGGTGCTGCGTGCTTCGAGGCCAACCAGATCCTCGGGCCAGAACTCACCCTCTTCGAGGGCCCGCCGGCCCTTGACCATGACCTCGGCGCCCCTGATCTCCTGGGCGGCATCACGGGTGTCGGTGCCCTCGAAGGCGATCTGAAAACCCTTGTCCACGCGACGAAGCGCCTTCACCACATGGGGGCGGTCCTTTACCCACACGGTGGCACCGGTATCGAAATGGACGACGTCCTCGGGCTCTATATAGAGACCGAGATACCCCTCGAGACCGTGGGGACGTCCGAGTCTTCCGACCCGGTGACCGGGACCCTCAGTCGACGAACTCGACGTCAGCTGTGATTCCCTCTTCGTCGGCGGCGGCTCCGGCGGCAGCGCGGATCGCTTTGGCCACCCGGCCTCTTCGGCCGATGACCCGACCCATGTCGGCCTTGGCCGTTCTGACTTCGGCGATCACCTCGTCGGGCCCCTGCTCGACCATGGTGACCGAAACCTCGTCGGGCTCTTCGACGATGCTCTTCACCACGTAGGTGACGACTCTCTCGACTATCTCACCCTTGGCCACGGTCATTCCTCCTCGGAGGAGGCATCCTCGGGGACGACGGTGGCCTCCACCGACTCCGCGGCCTCTTCATGAGTCGGGGCCTGCGGCGCCGGCTCCGGCTCTTCCTCTTGGCTCTGGGCCGCCGCGGGCACGACGTGGATCTGGCCGCGCTTCACCTTCATCGTTGTCAGAGCTCCCGAGATGTTGAGCAACTTCTCGACAGCCTCGGTGGGTTGGGCACCCTTGGCCAGCCATTCGGTCGCCTTGTCGTTGTCGATCTCGACCAACGACGGTTCCTGACGCGGGTCATAGCGCCCGATCTGCTCGATATAACGGCCGTCGCGCGGGGAACGGCCATCCACGACCACGACCCGGTAGACCGGCGATTTCTTCTTCCCCATCCGGATCAGTCTCATCTTCACGGGCATCGACTCACCTCTTGGTTCGCTGCGCCGACAGGAGCCCCTGAAGGGAGGGGGCTCCCTTTCCTCCGGCCAGCGTCTTCATCATCTTTTGCGCGTCGGCGAATTGCTTGAGGAGGCGATTCACATCCTGGGGCCTGCTGCCCGAACCGGACGCGATTCGCCGCTTTCGGCTTCCGCCGATGACTTTCGGGTCCCGGCGCTCCTCAGGGGTCATTGACTGGATGATCGCCTCGACCCTTCTCAGATCGCGGTCATCGACGTCGATGTCGCGAAGGAGCGATCCGGAGCCGGGAAGCATAGCAAGGATGTCTTTCAGAGGCCCCATCCGCTTCATCTGTTGGAACTGCGCCAGGAAGTCCTCGAGGGTGAACTGGCCCTTCTCCAATTTCCTCGCTGTCTTCTCGGCCTCGGCCTGGTCAAAGGTCGATTCCGCCTTCTCGATCAGGGTGAGGACGTCGCCCATCCCCAGGATCCGGGAGGCCATCCGGTCCGGGTAGAAGGGCTCCAGGTCATCGAGCCCCTCCCCGACACCGGCGAACTTGACCGGCGCCCCGGTGACCTCTCGCACCGAGATCGCCGCCCCACCACGAGCGTCGCCGTCGAGCTTGGCGAGGATGACGCCGGTGAGCCCGATCTGTTGCTGGAAGCCCTGAGCCACGTTGACCGCGTCCTGACCGGTCATGGCGTCGACGACGAGGAGCACCTCGTCAGGATCGGCCGCCTTGCGAACATCGGCCAGCTCCTTCATCAGTTGGGAGTCGATCTGGAGCCGCCCGGCAGTGTCGACGATCACCACATCGCGCCCGGTGCGGATGGCTTCCTTGAGAGCCGCCTTGACCAGCTTCTCAGGCTTTGCCTTCCGATCGGAGAAGACCGGGACTTGAAGACGCCCGGCCAGCGTCTCCAGCTGATCGATGGCGGCAGGACGCTGCAGATCGGCCGCCACCAGCAGGGGTTTCTTCCCCTGGGAGCGCAGATGCCCGGCGAGTTTGGCGGCGGTGGTGGTCTTTCCCGACCCCTGAAGCCCGACCATGAGGATGGTGAGCGGCGGCGCCGTCTTGACCAGACCGGTCGGCTGCGAGCCCAAGGTAATCACCAACTCGTCGTGAACGATCTTGATCACCTGTTGGCCTGGGGTCAGAGATCTGGCGACGTCCTCGCCGAGGGCACGCTCCTTGACCCGCCCCAGGAATGCCTTGACCACACCAACGTTGACATCGGCCTCGAGAAGGGCGAGACGAACCTCACGGAGGGCCTCGTCGATGTCTTTCTCCGAGAGCCGGCCCTTGCCCCGCAATGAGCTGAAGACGCCCTCGAATCGCTTGGTGAGTGTGTCGAACACGAAGGATCACGGTACCGGGATCGGGGTGACTGTGAACAGTCGGGGTGGTTACGCTCGCCGCCGATGCATCCCCTTCTCACGGTGTTTCTCTCCGCCGCCGAAGGCGCTTTCCCTCTCGTCGATGGCGCCGTGACCTATCTCCCACCGTTGCCAGACGGCCTCGAAGCCGTGGTTTCGTTCTCGGGCCATGCCTTCGTCGCCAGCCGTCTCGCGGAGGGCGAGTTCGCCGACCTCGAACCCGACGGGTACGGCACCGTCCTCCATCCCAAGCTCCTGCTCCGGATGGCCGGTCCCACAGGCATCGTCGGCATCATCGACGCCACCCTGGTCGCCAGAGGCACTGGTGGCGGCTCGCTTCAGGAGCGGACCGATCTCGACGACCATCCCCGGGTCCGGTACGCCCGCTCCATCCGCCAGGAAATCCGGGTCTTCGGTGACGAGAGCGGTCTGATCACACTGGGAAAAGGCCTTGCCGGGCGCACCGAGATGAGCATCGAGACCTTCGGGAACGGGGAACGTCGCGGGCGAGCCCTCATCGACGAGGCTGTGGCGCTGGTGGCACCCGGCGAGCCGTTGTTCGCCGCGGTCTCACCGGGGCATGCCCGGTCGCTGCGGGCCTTTCTTTCCCGCGGGTTCGTGCCCCTCGGCAGCGAAGTGATCATCCGCCCCGACCGATAGGCGTGCTGCTCGGTTTTTCACCTACCGAGACCCTGATGGCAACGAGATGCAACTGCTAGACCGACGCACCTGAGGCGATTCAGAGTGTTTAGTAAAACTGAACAGTTTTGGCTTCACAGGACCGCCAGATTGCGTACTGTGATTGTGGGGCTGGGCGACCAGGCCACCCGTTGACAGGAGGAAGTCAGTGTTTTCGATCAACTCTGGGCAGTTAGCTCCCTGCATCGGGGTGGGGGTCTAGCCTTGGCAGTCGAGACGTCTGGTCACAGTCGAGGTAACCCACGCTTGTACGAGTTGATCGAAAACGCCCCCAAGACGGGCAAGAGCCCGACGATCTGGGCGTGGCCAGAGATCATCGACTACCTCAAGGTGGCCGGCCAGCCCGTCCAGGGACCGTGGCCGCCTCACCAGGAGCCAAGGCCGGACCCCGGGGCCGAATCGCTTCCTGTCGCAGTCCCCGACCCACACACGTTCCCTTCTGAGCGAACGCCCGACCCGGATACCGGGCCGCGGACCTGAGCAGAGACGCAAGGAGGCAGACATCTATCCCTCTCGATTCCGCTATGAGGCCCCTCGGTCGATCGAGGAGGCCTACTCCCTGCTGACTGACGGCGGAGGGGATGCCAAGATCCTGGCCGGCGGCCAGAGCCTGGTCCCGATGATCAAGCTCCGCTTCGCCTCGCCGGAGATGCTCGTCGACATCAACGACCTGCCGGGTTTGGACTATCTCCGGCGCGGAGACGATGGGAAGCTCCACATCGGGGCGTTGTGCCGACACGGTGCCCTCGAGCGCTCGTCGCTGCTGGCGACCCACCAACCGACAATGGCCGCCGCCGCCCCGCTGGTGGCCGACCCCATCGTGCGCAACCGGGGAACCCTCGTCGGTTCGCTATGCCACGCCGACCCTCAGGGAGATTGGGCCTCGGTGATGGCTTCTCTCGACGGGTCGGTTGTGGCCCAAGGACCGAAAGGTCGGCGCAGGATCCCGGTCAAAGAGCTGGTGCGGGGCCCGTTCCAGACCGTCCTCGCCGTCGACGAGATCGTGGTCGAGGCGGTCGTGCCCGCCCCCCAGGGAGTGCCGGCCGGCGGCTACCTCAAGCTGGAGCGCCGGGTCGGCGACTACGCCACCGTCGGGGTAGCTGTTTCCATCGACCGCTCCGGAAGCAGAGTCACCCGGGCGGGGATTGCCCTGACCGGCGTGGGCGGGTCGACCATCTCGGCAGACGACGCCGTCCGGGTGCTCGTCGGCGGGTCATTGAGCGCTGAAGTGATCGGTGAAGCCGCCGAGCTGGCCGCCCAGGCTGCCGACCCCTCAACCGACCACCGCGGCAGCGCCTCCTTCAAGCGACAAGTGGTGCGCGTCTTCACCAGCCGGATCCTGACCAGACTCCTTGGATCGGAAGAGGAAGCAGCCTGATATGAGCAACCTGTACGAAGTCCTTCCCTCCGTGTCCGAGGACGATGTCCCGGTACAACAAGTCACCATCCGGGTCAATGGCGTGAACCTGTCGGCCGTCGTCGAGCCTCGACTTCTGCTGGCCCACCTGCTCCGTCAAGGGTTCAAACTCACCGGAACCCACACCGGTTGCGACACCAGTAACTGCGGGGCGTGCACCGTTCTCCTCGACGGCCAGCCGGTCAAGAGCTGCACCTTGTTTGCAGTGCAGGCCGACGGCCACGATGTGATGACCGTTGAAGGCCTGGCGGGTCCCAGCGAGCTCCACGCAATCCAGGAGGGATTCAAGGAGGAGCATGGACTCCAGTGCGGCTTCTGCACCCCGGGGATGATGATGACCTCCAAGGCGCTACTCGACGAGAACCCAAACCCCACCGAGGACGAGATCCGTTGGGCGCTGAGCGGCAACCTGTGTCGGTGCACCGGCTACCAGAACATCGTCAAGGCGGTCATGTGGGCCGCCACCAAGCTCCAGGATCAATGAGATGCAGCCAGCGGAGGTGACCAAGTGACCGCGGTCGACGAGATCAAGATCGGCGGAATGGGCGCCAGACGGCGCCGGGTCGAGGACAACCGTTTCATCCGCGGCAAGGGCAATTACATAGACGACATTGTGCTGCCCGGAATGCTGCACATGGAGATCCTGCGCAGCCCGCTGGCGCATGCTCGGATCAGATCGATCGACACCTCCAAGGCCTGGGCCATGCCGGGAGTCCGGCTGGTGCTGACCGGCGAGACGATGGCCGCTCGCAACCTGGCCTGGATGCCGACCCTTTCCTACGACACCCAGGCGGTGCTCGCAACCGACAAGGTGCGCTTCCAGGGACAGGAGGTCGCGTGCGTCATCGCCGACGACCCATACATCGCCAAGGATGCCTGCGAGGCGATCATGGTCGACTACGAGCCTCTCCCGCCGATAGTCAATCCAATGCAGTCGCTCGCCGAAGGGGCGCCGCTGATCCGGGACGACAAGGAGAACCAGCCCGACAACGTCATATATGACTGGGAGGTGGGCGACAAGGGCGGCACCGACCGGGCGTTCGCCGAGGCCGATGTGGTGTCCAAGATCGAACTCCATTACCCCCGCTCGCACCCCTCACCGATCGAGTGCTGCGGGTCGATCGCCGACTTCAACCGCTCCACCTCGAAGCTCACCGTCTATATGACCACCCAGGCGCCCCACATCATCCGGGCGGCGGTGGCAATGGTGGCCGAGCTGCCCGAGCAGATGATCCGGATCATCTCCCCGGACATCGGCGGTGGGTTCGGCAACAAGGTGCCGGTTTACCCCGGGTACGTGGCGTCGATCCTGGCCTCCATCCTCCTGGAGCGGCCGGTGAAATGGATCGAGGACCGCACTGGAAACCTGATCTCCACCGGCTTCGCCCGCGACATCTACCTCCATGGCGAGTTGGCGATGCGCAAGGACGGGCGGATCCTTGGGGTGCGGATGCAGACCACGGCCGACCACGGCGCCTTCTTCTCCGACGCCCAGCCGTCCAAGTTCAAGATCGGGCTGATGCACTCGGCGTTCGCCTGCTACGACATCCCCAATGCCCATCTGGTGGCGCGCGGGGTGTACACCAACAAAGCACCCGGTGGCGTCGCCTACCGGTGCTCGTTCCGGGTCACCGAGGCGATGTTCTTCCAGGAGCGGATGATCCAGGCGGCCGCCGACGACCTGGGAATGGACCAAGCCGAGTTCCGCCGGATCAACTTCGTGCGAGATGACGACTTCCCCCACCGCACCCCGTGGGGTTTCCTCACCGACTCCGGCCAGTACGGAAAGTGCCTAGACGTCGGTCTCGAGGCCGTCGGCTACCAGGACTTCCTCAAGCAGAAGGAGGAGGCGGCCAAGAGGGGCCGTCTGCTCGGCATCGGCATCTCCACCATGACCGAACCGCTCGGCGCCGGCAACAGCAGGGAGTACGACATCTTGGGCATCAAGATGTTCGACTCGGCCGAGTTGAAGGTCCACATCACAGGCAAGGCTCTCCTCCGCACCGGGGCCCGGGGCCAGGGCCAGGGACACGAGACCACCTGGGCCCAGATCGTGGCCCACGAGCTCGGCATCCCCGCCGAAGACATCCTCGTCGAGGAGGGCGACACCGACACGGCCCCGTTCGGAATGGGCACCTATGCATCCCGAAGCACCCCGGTGGCGGGGGCGGCGGTGGCCATGGTTTCGCGCAAGATCCGGGCCAAGGCCCGCAAGATCGCCGCCCATCTGCTCGAGATCTCGGAGGAGGACGTCGAGTGGGAGCTTGGGCGCTTCTACGTGCGCAGCCAGCCCGACCGGGGCGTGACCATCCAGGAATGCGCCGTCGCTGCCTACTCCAATATGCCCGACGGCATGGAACCGGGTCTTGACAACACGGCCTACTACGACCCGCCCAACCTCACCTGGCCGTTCGCCTGCTACATCGTCACTGTCGAGGTCGATCCCGAGACCGGGGTCTGGGACGTGCTCCGCCTGGTGGCGGTGGACGACTGCGGGGTGCGGATCAATCCGATGATCGTCGAAGGCCAGATCATGGGCGGCCTCACCGAGGCCTATGCCATGGCCAACATGCAGTTCATCACGTTCGACGCCGAGGGAAACTGCATCGGGTCCAACTTCACGGATTACCTGCTGCCGACGGCGTGGGAGACCCCCGGTTTCGAGCTCCATGAGGTCGTCACCCCCTGCCCCCACCACCCGATCGGGGCCAAGGGCATCGGTGAGTGCGCTGCCGTGGGCGGACCGGCCGCCTTCGTCAACGCCGTGATCGACGCCCTCAAAGGCACCGGGGTGCGCAACATCGACATGCCGATGTTCCCCGACCGGGTCTACGAGGCGCTGCAGACCGGCAAGGACATCAGCGGCGCGCCCCCGGTTAGGACCGGCGAAGCATGAACGCGCAACCGATCGACGGCTGGAGGATGATCGAGAAGGCCAGTGATCTCGCCCGTCAGGGTGTTGAGTTCGCCCTGGCCACGGTGGTATGGAGACAAGCGCCCTCTTCGGGCCACCAGGGGGCTCGGGCCATCATCACCGCCGACGGCGAGATCCACGGCTGGATCGGCGGCGCCTGTGCCGAGCCGGTGGTGATCCGGGAGGCGCAGCGGGTGATCGAGGATCGCCAGCCCCGCTTGCTCCTGCTCGGTGCTCCCGACCAATTCGGCGAGCTCCCCGAAGGGATGATGTTCGTCCAGATGTCCTGCCAGTCCGAGGGTGCGCTGGAGCTCTACATCGAGCCGGTGCTCCCCAGCCCACAT
>DATDPT010000057.1:0-4488 GCA_035292605.1 Acidimicrobiia bacterium | reverse complement strand
GGTGGTGGGTCGGCGTCGGGTGGTTCCGGTCCAGATTGGGGTTCCGTGTTCGGTGACGGTGACCCGATGCTCGGATTCTGACTGTTCGGATGCCACTTGGCGGGCGATGTCGGCGATGATGGGTCCGTAGCCTTTGAGCTCACCTGGATTCTCATCCAACCCGGCGAGGGTGGTGAGTTCGACGCTGATGTCGACCATTCCCCGGCCTTTCGCCTGCTTCAAATGGCGGCCGTTGAGGAGGTCTAAGTAGACGTCGGTTCGGACCTGGTCCATGGTCCTGGGGTCGTCTCTGGTTTTGGCGGCTTGGGCGAGGGTGTTGATCCGGCGCATGGCGGCTTGGGCTTGGGCGGCGGGGAGGTCGAGGCCTATCAGGTTGGCAGTGCCGTGTTCGTTGGGTTCGAGTACCACTCGACGCTCCTCCACCGCTTTCTCATAGCGTTCATGAGCCATTTCGGGGTCGAGGCTGATGACGAGCCGACGGATGCGGGCTCCTAACTGGCCGGTGGTCTGTCGAGGGGCTCGTTGCAACGCCACCTCGGCGACTCGTCTGGCGGCTTCTATCGGAAGGTGAACCGTCTCGTTACAGATCACCCGGGCTTTGGCCAGGTCGATGAGACCTTGATGCAGCGCGTTCCACACTCCCGGGAGCCGGTCGCGCAGTTCGTAGGCGATTCCGATTTGGATGTCGGCGGCGCGGCGGGTCAAGGTGAGAGCGGCCCGGATCTCACCGGCGGCTGCTTCGATCGCCTCATCAGGCTGAGAGAACATCTCCTCCTCAGCTTGGGCCACCGACTCCAGGTCCGCATAGAAATCGGCTTCCACCCAGGCCCGGAGCCGGGACCGGGCCTTGATCAGGACCACCCGTTGATAACCCGAGATCCGGTCCCGGTCGATCGAAGCCAACACCGCAGCCAACATCGGGCCGGGCGGCATCTCGGCCAGACCCTTGGGAATCCCCCCACCCTCGAACATACGTTCGACCATGATTGAAACATACAACCCACCCCCGACAAATTCCATACCCCTGCATCGCCAATCCCAGGTTTTTTTTCAGCCCTCGCCCAGGCCCCAGAACGGACCCTTCAGCCCGACACTTCTGAAGTAATCCCGAGCCTCCGCGGGCTGGCGACGCTGATATCCATACTCGAGCCGCCCCTCATACCACCGGCTGGCCAGCCGCCACAACGTGGCGGCGTTCATCACGTAGCCCTTCTCATAGGCATGTGCCTGAAGCCATTCGGCGAGACACTCTTCGGAACAGAACAGCCGTTGATTGGAGCAGGTGTGGATCACGTCATCCCACATCCGGGCCACCGGCACCAGAAAGTGGGCAATCCATTCGGTTTCCGGAGGCGACTCCCGGGTGACCACCCATGCCCCGGCCAGGTCGCATCCCGGGCACCGGGTCGCCACCAGGACCTCGGGCTCCTCGGTGAGAAGATGCGGAATGGCGAACGAGTCCCAACAACAGCCGCCCCACCACAGGGTGTGGGTCCCCATCACGGAGAACCCCAGTGGTATCGCCGAGAAGGGATGGGCCATCACGATCTCGCCCTCATCGTCGAGAACCAAGTGTCGTTGGGCGGCGAGCTCGGCGAGGCTGTCCGCGATCACATCGGACGAAGTCTGCAAATCCTCCGCCAGTTGACCGGTGGACGGTGCCCGGCCGGTGGTGCGAAACGCCTGGTAGACGGCCAGCCGGACATCCTCGGTGCCCAATCTCAGCCCACCCTTCCCTGGTTGATCTGAACCGTCTTCAGGTCGGAGTGGAAGTCGAGGGCGTAATCGCCGCCCTCCCGCCCGATCCCTGAGATCCGGGTCCCCCCGAACGGGGCGGTCAGGTCACGCACCAGGAAGGTGTTGACCCAGATCGTCCCCGCCCTGACTCCACGGCCCACCCGCTCGGCCCGTTCCTCGGAGCCGGTGTAGACGATGCCGGAGAGCCCGTATTGGGTGGAGTTGGCCAACTCGATCGCCTCGGTTTCGTTGGTGAAGGTCTGATAGGTGAGCACCGGCCCGAACACCTCGCGTTGCACCACCTCGGACTCGTTGGACTTGGGCTCGATCAGGGTCGGCTCGTACCACAACCCGTCCTGCTTCCACCGCTCGCCACCGCGGACGATCCGGTCGCCGGCATCCCGCGCCCTCCTCACGAAGCCATCGACCCGGGCTAGATGATCGGGATGGATCAGCGGGCTGATCGTGGTGAGTGGGCTGCGGCTGTCCCCGAGCACATGGGCATCGGTGAAGCGATGGAACAGCTCCAGGAACTCGCCCGAGGCACTGGCCTCGACCAGGAGCCGGGTCCCTGCGAGGCAGACCTGGCCCGCGTCGTCGTACTGGCCCGCCGCCTTCTTGGCCGCAGCCTCCAGATCGGCGTCGGCGAAGACCACAAACGGCCCCTTGCCGCCGAGCTCGGCGGTGAAGGGGACGATGTTGCCCGCGGCGGCGATCCCGATGTGGCGGGCGGCCTCCGGCGAGCCGGTGAACGAGATACGGCGCACCCGGCGGTCCGACACCAACGCCGCCCCGACCTCGTCACCGATGCCCTGAACCACGTTGAAGACCCCTGGGGGCAGCCCGGCCTGGTCGGCGAGGTCGGCGAGCAGGGAGGCGGAGAGCGGGGCCCACTCGGCCGGCTTGAGGATCACGGGGTTCCCGGCGGCCAGGGCGGGGGCCAGCTTCCATGTGGAGAGCAGCCAGGGGGCGTTCCAGGGGGTGATGATCACCGCCGGGCCCGCCGGCATCCTCTGCACCTGGTTGTCGGTGCCTTTCGACGACCAGCGACGCCCCTCCCATTCCGAGGCCAAATCTGCGTAGCTGCGGAGGTTGTCGGCGCCACGATGGATGACCCGGGCCTGGAGGCTCTCGAGGAGCATCGCCATGTCGACACACTCGACCTGGGCGATCACCTCGATGTTCCCGTCGATCAGGTCGGCGAGACGATGTAGATACTCGCCACGCTCCTTCGGGGTGAGCGCCGCCCAGCCGGGGAATGCGGCGACCGCCGCAGAGACCGCTCCGTCCGCGGTCAGCGCGTCTCCCCGGGCGACGTCAGCAAGTTTCCAGTCCCAGTCGAGAGGGGAGCGCACCTCGAAGGTATTGGGCGAGGCAACCCTCCTGCCACCGATGTAGTGATCGGGGGAAACGGCGTATTCGGAGATCTCGACTCGTGTGGTTGGCATGGTGGATGCGGGTCGTTCGCAAGCTAAGGATAAACTGCCTGCCCCGAACCACCCCCATGCCAAGACCACTCATCGACCATGATCCCGAAGTCGTGCTCGAGGCGGAGCGAGACATTCGTGCCCGGCTCGGGGACCGGCAGCTCGACTTCGACGCCCTCCTCGCCGTTTCCAATATCTATCGCGCCGCCAACGCGGTGCGGAACCGGATGGAACGCGAGGTCCTGGGCCCGGAAGGGTTGTCCTGGGGAGGGTTCACTATTCTCTTCGTCCTCTGGGTATGGGGAGAGCGGGAGACCGGCCAGCTCGCTGATGACTGCGGGCTGGCAAAGGGGACCCTGAGCGGCATGCTGGGCACCCTCGAGAAGACGGGCCTGGTGTCTCGCATCCGCCATCCCGAGGACGGGCGCCGGGTGGTCGTCGACCTGGAGGAGAGTGGCCGGGAGCTGATCGAGAGGGTCTTTCCCCGGTTCAACGAGCACGAGACGAAGTTCACCTCGAGACTCAGCCAGCGTGAGCACGGAGAGCTGGCCCGATTGCTCCGCATCGTCACCGCCACTGCCGACGACCTGCCGCTCGTGGCCGACGACCGGGCAAGCCACTAAAGTCTCATTAGCTTCCTAACGACCTCAGGAGAGGCCTGAATGGGTGAGATAGTCGGTGCCGGGCTGATCAGTCACGCACCAACGATCATGTTCGACGAGACGACCCGTCTCGAGCTCAACGAAGGCAAGGAGATCTCTCTGGTGCCCGGCCTGCACCGACTCCGCTCCGAAGTGTTGGACCGTCTCCAGCCGGACACCATTGTGATCGTCGATTCCCACTGGTTCTCCACTGTCGAGCACCTGATCTCGGCACATGCGCGACGCCAGGGCATCTTCACCTCATCCGAGCTGCCCCGAGGCATGGCCCAGATCCCGTATGACTACCCCGGTGATCCCGAGCTCGCCAAGCTCTCCGCCACCCTCGGCTCGGAGCTGGGCACGCCGACTCACGCCAACGAAGACGATTACATGCCCCTCTACTACGCCACCATCAACCTCGTCCACTATCTGCGCAAGGACGAGAAGGTGGTCTCGGTCTCCGTGGTCCAGACCGGTGACACCGACGACTTCATGACGATGGGTGAGGCCATCGGGGAGGCAGTGTCCCGGCTCGACCGCAGGGTGGTGGTGCTGGCATCGGGTGGGCTGAGCCATACCTTCTGGCCCCTCAAGGAGATCTCGAAACACGAGGCCTCCGACCCGGTCCACATCATCACTCCCGCCGCCCGCGCCGCCGATGAGGAGCGGCTCGAGATGATGAG
>DATDPT010000056.1:0-2712 GCA_035292605.1 Acidimicrobiia bacterium | reverse complement strand
GATGGGTCCGGGGTTGCCCACAACTCGTCCAGCCAATCGGGGCGCCTGAGCGGCCGGTCGTATAGGGGGGCGTCGTCGGCCAGCGAGGCCGCCGGCAACTCGGCGACGATCTCGCCGGCGTGACGCACGCTCAGGGTGCCCCCGGCTTTCACCTGGCCGACCACAGCCGACTCGATCTCCCATTTCTCGGCGACCGCCAGGACCGCTTCCACATTCTCGGAGTGGACGAACGCCATCATCCGCTCTTGGGATTCGGACATGAGGAGCTCGGGAGCGGTCATCCCGCTCTCCCTGACATGCACCGAGTCGAGGTCGACGTCCATGCCGACACCGGCCCGGCCGGCCGGCTCCGAGATGGCACACGCCAGCCCGGCGGCGCCGAGGTCCTGGATCCCGGCTACCAGCCCTGCTTCGAACAACTCGAGACAGGCCTCGATCAGCTTCTTCTCCTCGAATGGGTCGCCGACCTGAACACTGGGCCGCTTCTCCTGGGACTCGTCGTCGAACGAAGCGGAGGCGAGCACCGAGGCGCCGCCGATTCCGTCGCGACCGGTCGCCTTTCCGAGCAGCACCGCCATGTTTCCCGGTTCTCCGGCGGTCCCCAGCACCAGTTGCTCTTCTCGGAGGATTCCTAGACACATCACGTTGACCAGCGGGTTGCCGGAATAGGTCGGGTCGAACTCGATCTCTCCACCCACGGTGGGGACCCCGACGGCGTTGCCGTAGCCGGCGATTCCCGCCACCACACCACCGAACAGATATCGGTTCTTCGGATCGTCGAGCGGCCCGAATCTGATCTGATCCCAAAGGGCGATGGGGCGGGCGCCCATGGTGAAGACATCGCGCAGGATTCCCCCGACTCCGGTGGCGGCGCCCTGGTAGGGCTCGACAAACGAGGGATGGTTGTGGCTCTCGATCCGGAGGGCGGCCAGCCAGCCGTCACCGAGCTTGACCACGCCTGCGTTCTCGCCAGGTCCAACCACTACCCAGGGGGCCTCGGTGGGGAACCGGCGCAAGTGGGCTCGCGAGGACTTGTAGGAGCAGTGCTCGGACCACATCACCGAGTACATCGCCAACTCGGCGGGGAGGGGGTCACGGCCCAGGATTCGGAGCACGGACTCGTATTCGTCGTCGGTCATTCCGAGCCGCCGGTGCACCGGCTGGCCGGTGATGGTCATGCCGGCACCAGCGACTGGAGAAAGCTCTCCAAGAGGACCAAGCCGTCGGACGAGCCGAGGAGCTCATCCGAGGCGCGCTCGGGATGGGGCATCACCCCCACCACATTGCCCTCGGGGTTGGACACCGCCGCCGCTGCGCCCTGTGACCCGTTGGGATTGTCGAGATAGGTCAGTGCCACCCTGGCGTCGGATTCCGGGTGGACCCAATTCCCCTCATACGAGTTGAGTGGGATGCGAATCCGCTGGCCCAGCTCGGCGTTGCGGGTGAGGATCGTCGAAGTGTCGGTCACCTCCACCTCCACGAAACGGCAGATGAATGCCAGGTCCCGGTTGGCGATCAGGGCCCCAGGGAGCATCCCGGCCTCGCAAAGCACCTGGAATCCGTTGCAGATTCCGAGAACCGGGGCTCCTTCGTCGGCCATCCGCCCCACTTCGGCCATCACCGGTGAGAACCGGGCGATGGCGCCCGTGCGCAAGTAGTCGCCATGGGCGAACCCGCCGGGCAGGATCACTCCGTCGAAGTCGGAGAGGTCGGTCTCGCGGTGCCACACCAATTCGGTGTCTCCGCCGAGCGACCTCAGGGCGTGCACCACGTCGTGCTCGCAGTTGGTCCCGGGGAAGACGACAACGGCGGTCCTCATTCGCCCACCTCGACCCGGAAGTCCTCGAGTACCGGGTTGGCCAGAAGCTGTCGGCACATCTCCTCGACGCGCAGCTTGACCTGGTCGGGATCATCACCACTGATATCGAGGTGGATGATCCGATCGACCCGCACCGACTCGATGTCGCGATGACCCAGGTCGGTGAGCGCCCCCATGATGTTGGTGCCTTCGGGATCGGCGATCTCAGGCCGGCGCGTGATCTCGACGCTCACTCTCATCGAGGGACCTGGTTCAGGTAGGTCTCGAAGCTCTCCCCGGTGACCCGCTCATAGGCCTCGACGTACCTGGCGCTGGTCTCCTCGACTATCTCCGGCGGAAGGTCAGGTGCCGGCGGGGTCCGGTCCCAGTCGGTGGCGTCGAGCCAGTCCCGCAAAGGCTGCTTGTCGAACGAGGGGATCTCGTGTCCCGGTTCCCATTGATCCGCCGGCCAGTACCTGGACGAATCCGGGGTGAGCACCTCGTCGATGAGGAGCAATTCGTCACCGGCAAAACCGAACTCGAACTTGGTGTCGGCCAGGATCACCCCGCGTGCGGCGGCGTGTTCGGAGGCCCGCAAATAGATGTCGACGGATCGCTTCCGCAACTCCTCATAGAGCTGGTCGCCGAGAAGGGCCCGGGTTTGGGACTCGGTGATGTTCTCGTCATGCCCCGATGTCGCCTTGGTGGCCGGAGTGAAGATCGGCTCGGGGAGCAGGTCGGCCAGCCGGAGCCCCGAGGGGAGATGTTCGGTGGTGGGCCCACCACCGTCGCGGTACTCGCGCCACGACGACCCGTAGAGGTAACCCCTGACCACGCACTCGACGGGGATCACCTCGGCGCGGCGAACCACCATCGCCCTGCCGCGCAGGGCCTCCCGATCGGCCCCAGACAGA
>DATDPT010000055.1:0-5056 GCA_035292605.1 Acidimicrobiia bacterium | reverse complement strand
ACTGGTTTCTCCGCAACAAACGCCGCGAGTGGGATCGGTTCCAGCATCACGTATCCCAATTCGAGCTCGAGACCTACCTTCCCGTTCTGTGATCGTCGCCGTCCACCCCGCCGAATGCTCCGAGGGTGTGTTCGACGGCCTCGCCCTGGGAGGGGCCACGGTGACCGGGGCGCCGGAGTTGGTGCCCGAGGATCGCCGGATCAACGATTCGGACCTGCTCCTGGTCGAGCTCGGTGACCAGCCTATGAGGAGACTCCGCGAGCTGACACGCATCGTCGAGGTCATCGGCCTGCCGGTGATCGTGGTGGTCGCTATCGAGCATCTGGCGTTGATGGAGGGCACAACGGGAATCTCGGACTTCCTTACGGCGCCGGTGGACCCACTCGAACTGCGGCTGCGTCTGCAGAGGCTCACCATGACCGAGCCGGCCGACGACCTGGTGGTTTTCAAGGATCTGGAGCTGAACCCGTTGAACTATCAGGCCACCCTGGCTGGAGAGCCATTGGACATGACCTTCATGGAGTACGAGCTGCTCCGTTTCCTGATGGAGAACCCGGTCCGGGTTTGGTCACGGGAGCAACTCCTTTCCAAGGTATGGGGCTACGACTATTACGGCGGGGCGCGAACGGTCGACGTTCACATCCGTCGCCTCCGGGCGAAGTTGGGTGAGGAGAGATCGTCGTGGATCACCACCGTTCGCTCCGTCGGATACCGGTTCGGATAGAGGAAATGGGTTTTCGCACCAAGCAGATCCATGCCGGGGTGACCCCGGACCCGACCACCGGGGCCATCCTCACCCCGATCTACCAGTCCACCACGTTCGTCCAGGACTCGGTGGACGAGTACATGGCGAAGGGCTTCTCCTACAGCCGGGCCGGCAACCCGACGGTGCGGGCTCTCGAAGAGAAACTCATCGCCCTGGAGGGAGGAGTCGACGCCACGGCCTATGGGTCAGGTATGGCCGCCACGGTCGCCGTCTTCCTCGGCCTGCTCCAGGCGGGCGACCATGTGGTCATAGGTGATGTTGTCTACGGCGGCACTTACCGCTTCGCCGACCAGTTCCTCACCCGATTCGGAGTCGACGTCTCCTTCGTGGACGGAGCCGACCTGGAGGCGATCGCGGCTTCGGTGGGCCCAACCACCCGGATGGTGTTCACCGAGACCCCCGCCAACCCCACACTGAAGATCACCGATCTCCGGGCCGTCTCTGGGATCTGTGCCGAATCGGGAATCCTCCACGTCACCGACAACACCTTCCTCACCCCTTACTTCCAGCAACCGTTCGACCTGGGAGCCAACATCGTCATTCATTCGACGACCAAGTTCCTCGATGGGCACAACGCCACCCTGGGGGGAGTGGTCGTGGTCGACGATGCCGAGCTCCAGGAAAAGATCGCCTTCGCCAGGATCGCCGCCGGCCTCGTCATGTCGCCGATGGTGGCCTGGCTCACCATGCAAGGGGTCAAGACCCTCAGCGAGCGCATGGACCGACAATCGGCCAACGCCATGGCGGTGGCCGAATGGCTGCAGGGGCACCCCAAGGTGGACTACGTCAACTATCCCGGCCTTCCCTCTCACCCCCAGCACGAGCTGGCAAGCACACAGGCGACCGGATTTGGCGCGATGGTGTGCTTTGAGGTCCACGGCGGGCTGGAAACCGGCAAGAAGCTCATGGACGCCGTCGAGCTGTGGAGTCTCGCCGAGAACCTGGGATCCGTCGAGTCGCTGATCACCCATCCGGTGACTATGACTCACGCCGCGGTGCCTCTCGCGGAGCGAGTCGCCGCCGGCATCACCGACGGGCTGGTCAGGCTCTCGGTCGGCCTCGAGGATGTCGAAGACCTGATCGACGACCTGGATTCCGCCCTCGACCGTATCTGACGAGACTCGCCTCAGGAAAGGGCCCTGACCCTGACCAGCGCATCCCTGGCGAACACCCTGCCTTCTTCGGTCTCAACAGGTCGGCGCACCACCTGGGCCTCGATCACCGTCATCCCGTCGAGCCATGCCAGGAGATCGGGCACACTCCACAGGATCTCGGGGACCTGGGGGCCTCCGTGGCCGTGCTCGACGTTGGCGACGTCATGCCCGATGAGGAACAGCTCGCCTCCTGGTGCCAGCCACTCCCTGCTGGTGCGAATCACCTTCTCGAAGTCGGGGGGCATCAGATGCAGATAGGCGATCAGCACCAAGTCGAATCGGCCGTCAGGCTCCCAATCCCGGACATCGGCGACAACGAACTCGACGAGATCGCTCTGGGCGCCGCCGCGGCTCGATGCCACCTCCGAGAAGTCGACCGCGGTCATCGCCCAACCACGCTCGGCCAGCCAGATGGCATTGCGCCCCTCCCCGGAGGCGAGATCGAGCCCCCGACCGGGCGTAACGTCTGCCAGCCGGTCGGCAACGAACAGATTCGGAGTGACCGACCAGAGTTGGTCAGAGGATCTGTAGCGCTCGTCCCAGTCGGTGGCGTCCACCTCAGCCGAACTCGATCCCCTGGGCGAGTGGGAGGTCGTCGCCCCAGTTGATGGTGGTCGTCTGACGTCTCATGTAGGCCTTCCAGGCGTCGGAGCCCGCCTCCCGGCCTCCCCCGGTCTCCTTCTCCCCCCCGAAAGCGCCACCGATCTCGGCGCCCGACGTTCCGATGTTGACATTGGCGATCCCGCAGTCCGAGCCGACGTCACTGAGGAACTTCTCGGCGTTGCGGATCGACTCGGTGAAGATTGCAGAGGACAGGCCCTGGGTGACCCCGTTCTGGATCTGAATCGCCTGCTCGAGGGTGTCGAACTCGATCACCCAGAGGATCGGGGCGAATGTCTCCTGTTGGGTGATCGTGGCCTCAGCCGGCACCACGGCGATGGTGGGCTCCACAAAGTAGCCGGGGCGATCAATCCGGTTTCCACCGGTGACGATCCGAGCCCCCTGCTCCCGTCCGATCTCCAGGGCGCTCATCATCTGGTCGATGGCGCTTTCACTGACCACCGGCCCCATGAGGGTGCCAGGCTCCGAGGGGTCACCTATCTTCACCTGCCGATAGGCCTCAGCCAGCCGATCGACCAGCTTGTCCGAGACCGCCCGGTGCACCAGGAGGCGGCGGAGCGAGGTGCAGCGCTGACCCGCGGTTCCCACCGCAGAGAACAGGGTGGCCCGCACCGCCAGGTCCAGGTCGGCGTCGTCCATGACGATCACGGCGTTGTTGCCGCCCAACTCGAGAATGGTCCTCCCCATCCGCTGGGCCACGGCCGGGCCCACGATTCGACCCATGTTGCACGATCCGGTGGCTGAGATCAGGGGAAGCCTCGAGTCCCGATTCATCTGGCTGCCCACCGTCGCGCCCTCCCCGACCACCAGGTTGAAGACGCCCTCGTAGCCGCTCCCCGCCATCACCTCCTGGGCAATCCGGGTGACCGCGATGGCGCTCAGCGGAGTCCTCTCCGAAGGCTTCCAAACGACGGTGTCGCCACACACGGCCGCAATGGCCGAGTTCCACGACCACACCGCAACCGGGAAGTTGAAGGCAGAGATCACACCCACCGGGCCCAACGGGTGCCAATGCTCATACATCCGGTGCTTGGGCCGCTCAGAAGCCATGGTGCTGCCGTAAAGCTGGCGGGAGAGGCCGACCGCGAAATCGCAGATGTCGACCATCTCCTGAACCTCGCCGACCCCTTCCGGCAGAATCTTGCCCATCTCCAGCGTGACCAAGGCCCCGAGAGCCTCGATATTGTCACGCAGGGCGTCTCCGAGGCGACGTACGTACTGGCCGCGCTTGGGCGCCGGCAGCAGCTTCCACCGCTCGAAGGTCTCCACCGAGTTGGCGACGACCTCGTCGTAATCAGCGACTGAAGCCATAGTCACCGACCCGAGAGCCTCGGAGGTGGATGGATCGATGACGTCGATCGTCTCACCGGTCGCCTCGACCCATCGACCGGCGAAGACACCTGAGTTGGCCTCGGAGAGGCCGAGCGCGGAGAAGACCTCCACCTTGTTCATCGCGCCGCCACCACTTCGATCTCCACGAGGAAGCCTCCGGGCAGCGCACCAGCCTGAACGGTTGAGCGCGCAGGGGGCTCATCGCCGAGGAACCCGGCGTAGATCGCGTTCACCTTGGCGAAGTCGCCGATGTCGGCGAGGAAGATCGTGGTCTTCACGATGTCGGAGATCTCGAGCCCGAGGTCGCCCAGAATCGCCGCGACGTTGGACATGACCTGAGTGGTTTGAACCTCGACATCGTCAGGCGATCGCTCCCTCGTGAGGGGGTCCACGGCGACCTGACCTGAGACGAAAACAAACCCGTTGGCTTCGGTGACGACCGAATAGGGGCCCATGGCGCCTGGCGCCGATGGGGTGGCCGGGACGGTTTTTGGCACCCGTTGCTCCTGTATCGGGGAAGTCCGGAGGCTAACCGACCGACAGCGGAGTAGGTCTCGCGGGAGACCGACCAGGGCGTTAGGAGAAGGAGTTGCCGCAGCCGCAGGTGTGGGAAACGTTCGGGTTGTTGATGGAGAACCCGGTCTCCATCAGCCCGTCCTTGTAGTCGAGGGTGGAGCCACGCACCATCTCGGCGCTCTGGGGGTCCACGACGACCCGGACGTCTCCGAATTCCTCGACAATGTCGTTCTCGTCGATCTGAGAGTCGAAGTACATCTCGTAGGAGAAGCCGCTGCAGCCCCCAGGTCGCACCGCCATCCGCAGAGCGAGACTGGTATCGGACTCGGCCTGGATCAGCTCGCGCACCTTGCCGATGGCGATATCAGTGAGGAGGACGGTCTTCTGGGGCTGATTGGACTTGATGCTGAGGATCTGTGTCATTGGTTGAACCTGGTGGTCACGGCCTCATTGTAACCCGAGTTCGGGCCTTGGCCCATTGCCACTATCTGGATGGTGGAAATTACCATAGAACTCGATGCCGACACGCGATGACGTCCTCAAGACCCTGGAAGGGGTTCGTGATCCCGAACTGGGTGGCAACGTCGTCGAATTGGGGATGATCAGCGACGTCACGGTGCACGGATCGACCGTGGATGTCGGGTTGGCCTTGACCATCGCCGAGTGC
>DATDPT010000054.1:0-2183 GCA_035292605.1 Acidimicrobiia bacterium | reverse complement strand
GGTTGCGCTTTCGAACGATTGCTATTCTGTCGGGTAGCGGGCGACGGCTGGGTGACGGGAGACCGATGTCGTCGTTCGATGCAAGGCTTCGCCTGCCGGGCCACACCCGACTTCCCCTGGCCGTCGAGGTCGATATTTCCCAGGAACGCATGCGGTTGACCGCTGGCGAGGAGACGGTTGCGGACTGGCCCCTCGAAGGCCTCGATGTCGTTGCACGATCGGACGGTTTTCACATCACAGTCGACGAGGAGAAGGTCGTGCTCAGCGTCGGCGAATCGACACGATTCGCCAAGGAGCTGGGTCTGCCACCTAAACCGGTGCGACGGCCGCCCGTGGCGAAAGCCGACCGTGGATCGCCTACCGAGTTGCCGGCCGTGGCCGCCAGTCCAGGCGGTGCCGTAGACGGCACCGCTAAGCATCGGGCCTCTCCCGTCACCGACCTGACGGGGGACGGTTTTCGGTTCCACGAGGTCAGAGTTCGGATCGATGAAGTCGCAACCGCCTTGACCTCGAATTCCCTGTCGCCAGCCGAGGCTTTCGCCCGGTGGCTGGAGCTGCTCAAGGAGATCAACCGCGAGCTGGCTCAGGGCTCGATGCCGTCGGACGTGTTCTATGAGTTGAACACCCGGCTCCTCGATCTGATACCGGCGGCCACCGAATCCGATCCCTAGGCCGCACGCTCAGGAGCCGAGCAGGTCCTTCATCTGGCAATGGAAGAGAGGGGTGGTCGAGTGGGCTGGGCAGAGTCGAGAGGCTGAGCTCACCGACTTGGCTCACGAGAGGAGCGAGGGTGGACATCGCAGAATGCACCTTTGATGACCAGAGCTCGGCGGGTCGAGTGGCCGATGTCGAGTGGGACCTTCGCCTAGAACTGGGTAGCAGCCGCATCGATCGGGCGGTGCAACCTATCAAGTGGCTGAATCCCTTCGACATGCAAATCGCCAGTCGACCCCGAGCAAGGTTCTCTGGTCAGGTGACGGTGGGCGATGTCACATTTCCGTGTGAAGGGGTTCCGGGTTGGTGAGCCACTATTGGGGAAGACGGCTACCCGACAGCTGGTGGTGGATCTCGGCGAATCGCTTCGGGGACACCGATCTTGCCGTGAAGGCGTTGCTCGCCTGAACGCAGGTCTGGAACTCGGCTCGCGTTGCCATGAATGCGGGATACCTCTGGATCGAGGACCTACGGCGTCGCCAACTCGTGATTCACCCACTCAACGGGCTGATCCGCATCGAAGGAACGCCCGAGAGCTTCACTCTTAGAGCTCGGCAGCTAGGTCGCCCAGGCTTCACCCTCGCTGCGGCGCGTCACCGCATTCCTATAACGATCTTGGCGAGGACATCAAACAGACCCTCCTCGGAACCTGCGTAGTCCAAGGAATGGGAGCGGCGCGCGGCACCGCTGGGCTCGAAATCCGTTCTCGAGCAACCGCACCAACCACCAACTGACACCCTGAGGGTCGGTCGGCTCCAGACGCTTTAGAAACGGGACGGGTCCACCTGATGGACCCTTTCATTCGATGTGTGTATAGTATGCGCATGGCAAGGGTCAACGTCTATCTTCCCGATGATCTGGCCGATCAGGCCAAAGACGCCGGTCTCAATGTGTCGAGCCTTACCCAAGAAGCCGTGCGGTCAGCCTTGTCCGCCGGCGAGACCGAAGATTGGCTAAGCCGGTTGGGGGCATTGTCCCCGACAGGCACCGGCCATGGCGCCGTCATGTCCGCACTCTCCGGGGCCAAAGACGACCTAGAGGGGAATGGCTGAATCGCTGGTCCTCGACGCCTCCGCAATGGTCGATCTCCTGGTCGGCTCAAGCCTCGCCGGAACCATCTCCGCGCGGCTTCAGGGCTCGGAACTTCATGTACCTGGCCATTTCGACGCCGAGGTTCTCTCTGCTCTGGGGAGATTGCACCGTGCCGGTGAACTAACAGCACGACAAGTAGCAGAGCGAGTTGAACTCGTCGCCTCCTCCCCTATTGGCCGCCATCTCCTTGCACCGCTACTCAGAGGCGCATGGCGCAGGCGCGAGAATCTTCGACTGGTCGACGCTCTCTACGTCGAGTTAGCCAGCCAACTCAACACGGCGATCATCACGACCGATCGCGGCTTGGCAGCCGCTAGTCGCCGGGCACAGTTGATCGCCACCGATGCGTGACCTTCGATGCTGCGGCTCAAAGCGCG
>DATDPT010000053.1:0-10717 GCA_035292605.1 Acidimicrobiia bacterium | reverse complement strand
GCATAGACGTCACTGCGGGCGTCGGCGGCGGCTCCCTGGGCCTGTTCCGGGCTGAAATAGGTGGCGGTGCCGATCACGGCGCCGGTCTTGGTCAGCTCTGCGCTGTCGTCCCAGGCCCGGGCGATCCCGAAGTCGGTGACTTTCACCGTTCCGTCCTTGGCGAGGAGGATGTTCCCCGGTTTGACGTCACGATGCACCAAGCCGGCCTGATGCGCCACGGACAGGGCCGCCGCCACCTCGGCGGCGATCTCGGTGGCGCGGCGGGCAAGCAGGGCCCCTTCGGACTTGAGCACGTCACGCAACGAACGCCCGTCGACCAGCTCCATGACGATGAAGTAGGTGCCCTGGGCCTGTCCCCAGTCATAGATGCCGACGATGTTGGGATGGCTGAGATTGGCCGCGGCCTGCGCCTCGCGCCGGAATCGTTTGACGAAGGCCTCGTCCGCCGAGTATTGGGCGTGGAGGACCTTGATCGCCACCCGGCGGTTGAGAAGGGTGTCCTGGCCCTCGTAGACGTCGGCCATCCCGCCCCGTGCTACATGGGACGTGATGTGGTAGCGGTCGGTCAGTTCACTGGGGGCGTTCATGGAAGGCGATGGATTGTAGGAACGCCCTGGAGCCAACTCATGGGGTTCCCTGTAACCAGAGCGAAATCAGGTCGGCCGCGATCGGAGCCGCCACCGCTCCACCGGTTGCCGATTCGCCGAAATCGCCGCCACCGGCGATCAAGACCGCGATCGCGATCGTCGGGTTCTCGACCGGGGCGAACCCGATGAACCAGGCGTGGGGCCCGTCTCCGGCGCCTTCGGCGGTCCCGGTCTTGCCGGCAACCCGGACGTCGGGCACCGTGGCGTTGCGACCGGTCCCGTTTGTCACCACCTGCTCCATCATTTGGGCGAGCACCGAGGCGGTGGCGGGAGCCATCGCCCGGCCTATCGAGGCGGGCTCGGGGGCTTCCAGGACGTTCCCGTCGGCGTCGAACACCCGGTTGACCAGGTAGGGGATGGGGACGAGACCCTGGTTGGCAATTGCAGCGGCGACCATTGCCATATGCAACGGGGTGGCGCGCACGTCGCGTTCCCCAATCCCGCTCTGAGCCAGCGCCGCCGGGTCGTCTATCAGGTCCTCCACCGGGTAGGTGGCCTGGGGGACGGTCCAGGGGAACGTCAGGTCGGTGTTGAAGCCGAGGGCGTTCGCCGTGATCCCGATGTCCTCGGCCCCGAGTCGGACCGAGAGATCGGCGAATATCGTGTTGCAGGAGCGAATGAAGGCGACCAACAGCGTCACCGGGTTGCCGCCGTTGCAGAATCCCCCGTCGAAGTTGGAGATGGTGCCCGTCGAGCCCTCCAACTCGTACTCGACGGGGTCGGGGAACTCGGTATCGGGGTCGGCCTCACCGGTGTCGAGTGCGGTGGCGGTCACCACCGTCTTGAAGGTGGATCCCGGGGCGAATAGCTCTCTCGTCGCCCGGTCACTGAGCGGGCTCTTCGGGTCCGCAAGCAAGGAATCCCAGACCGCCGAGGCGTCGTCGCCCAACAACGACTCGGGGTCGAAGGAGGGTGAGGAGACGGCAGCGAGCACGGCACCGGTCTTGGGGTCGAGTGCGACCACGGCGCCGGTCTGTCCGGCGAGCGCCTCGTATGCCGCCCGCTGCAACGGCCCGTTCACGGTCATCTCGAGACTGTGCGGCCGCAGGTCACGGCCCAGGAGCACCGAGACCAGGTCGCTGATCGTCAGGTCGCGCTTGGACCGGAGAATCGACGCATAGGCATTCTCCAGACCGGAGTTGCCCAGGATGAAGGAGTTGTAACCGACGATGTGGGCAAAGGCCTCTCCTTCGGGGTAGGTGCGGACGAAGGAGCGCGGGTCCAGGGGGTCGACAACGGACTCGGCGACCACAATGCCGTCGATGGTGACGATCAGGCCTCTTTCCTTGCCCCGCTCAGACAGAGCCGGGCGGGCATTGCGGGGGTCGGCCTTGAGTGCGTCGGCATGGACCACCTGGATCCAGGTGACCGCCAGGAGCAGGGCGCAAAACGAGGTGAATACTCCGATCGCGATGCGGCGCACCGGGCCGTTCATGTGGCCTCCTCGTGGCTGATCCGGAGCAGGAGGGCGATCAAGATCAGGTTGCCGACAAGCGCCGAGCCCCCGTATGACATGAAGGGAAGGGTGATCCCGGTCAACGGGACCACCCTGACCACTCCTCCGATGATGAGAAAGGTCTGGACGGCGAATACGAAGGTGAGCCCGGCCGCCAGCAGCTTGCGAAACATGTCCCGGCTGCGGAACGAGATGCCGAGGCCAACGGCAATGACAAGTGAGAAGAGGGCGAGCACGGACACCGTTCCGGCGAATCCCAGCTCCTCGCCGACCGCGGCAAAGATGAAGTCGGTCGAGGCGTTGGGGATCAGGTCGGGCCGGCCCAAGCCTGGACCGGCCCCGGAGAGACTTCCTGTCCCCATCCCGAACAGCCCCTGGGCGATCTGGTAACCCTCGTCGTCGAAGTGCTGGAACGGGGTCAGCCAGGCGATCACCCGTCGCTGCACATGGTCGAACATGTAGTACGAGGCGACCCCGGCCGCTGCCGCCATTAATCCGCCTGCCACCAGATAGCCGGTGGTCCCGGTGGCGGCGTAGAGCAGGAGGACGAAGCCGGCGAAGAGCAGGAGTGAGGCTCCCAGGTCGCGCTGGGAGATGAGGATCAGGATGCTGACCAACCAGGTCACCACCAGTGGGATGAGCTGTCGGGGCTCGGGAAATCGGATCGGGCCCAGATGACGGCGCGCCTCGCGCAGGGCCTTTTGGTGATCGGCGAGGTAGGCGGCCACGTAGATCACGAAGCCGAGCTTGGCCAGCTCGGCCGGCTGGAACTGAAGGGTCGTGAAACCCATGTCGAGGACGATCCACAGACGCGATCCGTTCACCACCAGGCCCTTCAGTGGGAACCCCCAGTCGATGGGAAGGTTGGGCAGCAGCAACAGGATCAAGGCAATGAGCAGCGTGATGTTGCGGTAGCGGCGGAGGATGGTGGTCGAGCTGCGGGCGAAGAGGGCGAGCACGGCGATGGCGGCGCCGGCCGCGATCAACATCCACCATCTCTGCAACCCCGCCCTAACCGGGTCCAGTCGGTAGATCTCGATGAACCCGAGGGCGGTGATAGCGGTGATCGGGGCGATCAACAGCGGGGTGGCCCGCGGCGCCCAGGTCCGGACCGCCAGGTGGACCCCGCCGAATGCGATCAGGAACACGAGAAAGGTGAGAGCTGTCTGGGCGTCGGTGCTCTGTTCGCGGGCGAAGTTCACCAGAGTTACGCCGAATGCGGCGAGCACCGCCGCCGCGACCACGGTTGCGCCTTCGGCGTTACGTGTCATTCGCTCCAGTGAGGACGTCCACGATGATGACCGTGATGTTGTCCTGGCCACCGGCCTCGTTGGCCTTCTCGATCAGGGCCCAGACGGTCTCGTCGGCGGATTCGGTGGCCAGATGCTCTGCGATCTCGTCATCGGTGAGCATCAGGGTGAGCCCATCGGAGCAGAGCAAGAGCCGATCGCCTGCCTCGAGCGGCAATTCGATCTCGTCCACGTTGACGAAACGGGTGAGACCGAGACAGCGGGTCAGCATGTGGCTGTGGGGATGATCGGCTGCTTCCTCCGGGGAGATGGTCCCGGCCGCCACGTATTGAGCCACAACGGTGTGGTCTTCGGTGAGCTGACGAAGCTCCCCGCCCCGATAGAGATAGGCCCGGCTGTCACCGATGTGCCCGAAGTGGGCGACGCCGTCGGGTGACAACTCGACGAGGGTGAGAGTGGTGGCCATCCCTTCCAAATCGGGTTGGCGCGCCACTTGCTCCCGGATGGCGCGGTTGGCTGCGGCAACCCGGTCGGCGGGTACCAGCTCTGACGAAGCGGCGGTGTTGACCGCGAGCCGGGAAGCCACCTCGCCCGCGATGTGCCCGCCCATGCCATCGGCCACCATGAGGATCGCAGGACCACTCGATTCCCCCGATGTCTCGGGGAAGACCGTGTCCTCGTTGTTGGTCCTGGCCATGCCCTGATGGCTGGCGGCGGCCCATATGTATCTCACCGCACCTCCATGACCGTCTTGCCCACCTGGATGGTGTCGCCCCGGCGCAACGACGTCGGGGCGGTGACCCGGCGCCCGTTGACATAGGTGCCATTGGTGCTGCCCAGGTCGTGGAGAACCATCCCGTTCTCCTGAGCGACCAGCCTCATGTGGAACTCCGAAGCGTAGGGATCGTTGAGAAGCACGTCGGCCTCGTCTGACCTGCCAAGAACAGTTACGTCTTGGACCTCCAGCTCCAGGCCCTGTTGGGTGTCGGACTTGACGAGGACGATTTTCGTCCCTTCCCGTCGCTTGCGCCGCAGCGAGATCCCGAGATGAGAGCCGATGGCGCGCGCTACCTGCCAGACGAAGAGATAGACCAGCCCCAGGAAGATGATGCGGAGTAGGGCGAGGATGAGATCAGGCACGGTCCGACCCCTCGTGGAACCGGAATCGATGCTCGGAGAACCCGATCATGTCGCCTCTGGTGAGAGGGTGCGGGGAGGCGCCGATTCGGAGCCCGTCGACCTCGGTCCCGTTGGCGGATCCGAGATCCGCGATCCAGACCTGATTGTCGGCGCGCCAGATCAGGGCATGGCGGCGGCTCACCTCCTCGAAAGGAATGACCACGTCGGCGTCGCCGGCGCGGCCCACGAGGGCACGATTGGGCCCGATGTCGAACGAGGTGTCGCCGCCGACCAGACGCGCCCACGCCGGGAGCTTCCCGGGCACGACCGAGGGGATACAGCTGAATTGACCGGGTGACACCGAATTCGTGGTTTCGATGAGGACGGTGGGCGGCCCTTCGAGTCGTAGTCCGGCCTCTGCGGCGTACTCGGCCAGGGCCAGCTCGAGTCGTCTCTGCAACCTGGTGGGGTCGACGTCGAGGTCGGCGGGATTGACTCGCAGCACGTAGCGGTTGGAGGTGGCGGGCCCGGTCGGGTGCTGGAAGGTGGTCAAATCGGCTTCGCGGGCGATGCGCCCCGCCATCTCCGAGGGGTGGAGGCGGCCAGAGAAAACACGACCCGCAGCCCCTTCGAAGAGGCGTTCCAGACGGCGTTCAAGACTTCTGGCGAGGCTCACGCGGGAGAGGTTACGGCTGGTGGGGGACAGAGGAGGCCGACTACCGCAACTCTGGGAGCAGGGTTACGATTTCCCGGCCAAGACGGGCGAGTGGCGGAATTGGCAGACGCGCAGGATTCAGGTTCCTGTGATCGCAAGGTCGTGGGGGTTCAAGTCCCCCCTCGCCCACAGTGAGACCAAAGGGGGAGGTTCCCCCGCGGGGCTGCAGAAGGGCTTATGGTTCAGTTCCCGTCCTGTAGATCGACTCAGTGATTCTCGATACACCTCGGCCCCGGAGGCGGGTGGTGGGCCGCTATCTCTGGCCGGTCCTCATCACCGCCGCCGCCCTGGTCGCCATCGCCGTTTCCGGTGCCGGTGGCAACACGCGCGCCGACCTCCAGTATCTCGACACCATTCAGGAACAGGCGAGCGCCCTCTCGCTCAGAGGTGACGCCCTCCGAGACGTGATCTCGCGTCTTGCCCGAATCGACAGGACCGAATTGGTGACGCTGGCCGATGGGATACGCGCCGACATCGCGACCGGCTTGGAGTTGGTCGCCGAGGAGCCGCCGTCACCGACTTTGTTCGCGGTGGGCGCTCTCTACCGCCAGGCTCTGGAGGCATGGGACGCTGGGATCGCTGGCTATGCCGCGGGTCTTCTCGCGGCCGCCGACGATCCCTCGAGCACGGTGGTGGCCGACAACATCGCCAACGCCTTGGCGGAGATGCGCACGGGTGACCAGGTGTATGCCGATCTGGTAGAGGAGATGAACCGCCGGGATGTGCCAGACGCCGCGGCTCCGATGCCGACGGTGATCCTGATGCCGGCCGATGGCGAGTTGTTCAGCCTCTCCCAGGCCTACGTCCAGGCGGCACGGTCCCCAAACAGCGGTTTGGCGTTGCGGCCCGGTCTATCCGTGAGTCAGGTGGTCACCGTCCCCGAGTGGGAGGTGGGCCCTGCGGATGACGTCATCCTGCCAGCTAGCGAGACCGTGACCTTCAACGTGGTGGTCTCCAATCTCGGCAACGTCATGAGCACAGTTGCGACGTTGCAGCTGGATCTCACCGGGGGGCCTGAGCCGGTGACCTTGGAGAAGGGGGTCCCATCATTGCAGCCAGAGGCCCAGACCACGGTCTCCTTCGAGGATCTCGCGGTGGTGACTGGTGGTCAATACGAGGTGACGGCGACGCTGGTCGGTATCGAAGCGGACCTCGACCTTACGGACAATGAGATTGTGGTCGCTTTCACAGTGAGCGAGGGTGAGAGCTCCGGGTAGCCAGCCGGTACCATCCGGCGCCCCATGATCGACCCGCGACTGCTTCGAGAGAGCCCGGACCTGATCCGTGACTCGTTGCGGCGTCGTGGCTCCACCATCGACCTGGATGCACTGATCGCTCTTGAAGCATCGGTGCGAGCCAAACGTCAGCAAGCGGAAGGGCTTCGAGCCCGACAGAAAGAGGCGGGGCGGCTCATCGCCACCCTGGCCGGCGCCGAGAAGGAGGCTGCGATCGAGGACGTCGCCAAGTTGGCCGCCGCGGTCAAGGAGACGATTTCGGAGGCCGATCGTCTCGCCGCCGCGTTCGACAAAGGCTTGCTCGATGTCCCCAATCTGGTGGCTCCGGACGCTGCCGAAGGCCAGACCGAGGCTGACAGCCTGGAGGTCAAGAAGGTGGGAAGCCCTCGCCCCGACGGCCTCGATCACACCACTCTCGGAGAGCAACTGGACATCATCGACACTTCACGGGGAGCCAAGGTCTCGGGCAGCAGGTTCGGTTACATCAAGGGAAAGGGAGCCCTTCTCGAGTTCTCCCTCGTCCGGTGGGCGATGGACCACCTGGTGGCGTCGGGGTTCACTCCGATGATCCCTCCCGTCCTGGTCCGCGAGGAGGCGCTGGAAGGCACCGGGTTCTTCCCTGAGGCTCGGGAGCAGGTCTACGAGGTCCCCAAGGACGAGTTGTTCCTGGTCGGCACATCGGAAGTCCCCCTGGCCGCCTATCACGGTGACGAGATCCTCGAAGCAGGCACCCTGCCGGTGCGTTATGCCGGTTTCTCCACTTGTTTCCGTCGTGAGGCCGGAACCTATGGGAAGGACACCGCGGGCATCTTCCGGGTTCACCAGTTCGACAAGGTGGAGATGTTCGTCTTCACCACCCCCGAGGCCTCCGTCGAAGAGCATGAGCGCCTTCTCGCCATCGAAGAGGCACTGGTTCAGGAATTGGATATCCCCTATCGGGTGGTGAACATCGCCGCCGGCGACCTGGGGGCATCGGCCGCCAAGAAGTACGACATCGAGGCCTGGTTCCCTAGTGAGCAGGCCTACCGCGAGATCACCTCCTGTTCCAACACCACCGATTATCAGGCACGACGTCTTAAGGTGAGGATGAAGACCGAAGAAGGCAATCAGGTGCTGCACACCCTCAACGGCACCGCTTGCGCGGTGGGTCGGACCATCATCGCCATCCTCGAGAACCACCAGCGCCCGGACGGGTCGGTGGAGATCCCGGAGGCACTCCGCCGCTACACCGGTTTTGACCTGATCGAGCCGTGAGCGAGGTCTCCGACCCGATCTTTGCCCGGATCGCAGCCCGCTACGACAGAATCAACCGCATTCTCTCCCTTGGCCAGGAGCGAGCCTGGCGCCGGCGGGGAATCGAGATGCTGAGTCCGGGGTTGGTGCTGGATCTCGGTTGCGGCACCGGGGACACCGACTTCGAGGGGCGGAGGGTGATCGGCCTCGACCCGGTCATGGAGATGCTGGCCCTGAGCCAGGTTCCGGAGAGGGTGGTGGGGGTAGGGGAGCATCTGCCATTCGCTGCCGCGGCCTTCGACGGGGCGTTCAGCGGGTTTGTGTTCCGCAATCTCACCTCGGTGGAAGAGACGATGGAGGAACTGACCCGAGTGCTCCGCCCCGGGTGCGCCGCGGTGGTGGTCGATCTCTCGAGGCCCCAGAGCCCGCTGCTGCGAGTACTGCACCGTCTCGGAACAGCCTTCCTTCTCCCGCTGGTGGGGTTGGTTTTTGCAACCGCTCCCCGCGAGTACTGGTACCTGCACAAGTCGCTGGACTCGCTGCCGCCCCCGGAGGTGCTGTTGACAGGTCACGGTCTGCTCCTGGAGGAGGTCTGGCGTTCCGGGCTGTTCGGTTTCGTCTATGGGGCCAGGCTGAGGAAGCCGGACGCGCTTACCTGAGGTACGCAGCGCCGTATCTGGCGCCAGGCCAACCAAGAACTGTGAGGGTCTACGCAGCGCGAGGACCTACGCGCGGCATCCGTGTCTGGAATCCGCCGTATTTGGCGTCATGTACCTCAGGTAAGCAGTCGATCGTGCCCCCGCCGTCGAGGCAATATGGACGTCGGTGAGGATGGCCGCCGACTCAGGTCAAGCCACCCTGCGTCACCCGGAACGATCCACTTAGGGCTGCTTCCTTCCGGATCTGACCCGGTTCGCGGTGCTCCGCCGCGCAGGACCCAACCGTCAACGCCGCGTGTCCACCCTCGGGCCGACGGCACGCTGCCCCTCGGGCGGGGAATTCGGCCCCGCATGTAGAGGGTTTCGGGTTCAGGGCACCCCTAGCGCCCCACCTAGCACGATCGAGGGAAAGGCTACCGACCCCCGGTTGGTACAGCGAGAGGGAGGACTTGCCACGCCTGTTACCTTCGGTCGGCTGATGTCCACCAACCGGTACGGCCCCAACTTCGGGAAGCTCTTCGCCGCGGCGCTCCTGCAGGAGGTCTCTTTCGTACTGCTGGTCCATTTCCCCGGCTATCTGGACGGCATGGGGGTCACCGAATCGTTGATCGGGGTCCTGTATGCGGCCGCTGCCGTCCTCGGTCTTGCCTTCCGACCCGCCCTGGGAAGGATCCTCGACCTCACCCATCGGCGGACGGTGCTGCTGGTCACGGGTTTGTTCAATGCCGCGGTGGTCGTCGCGCTGGCTTGGACAGATCTCTGGGGGCCGATGTTGTGGGGGCTGTTCCTGTCACAGCGGGTCTTTCAGATCGCTCTATTCACGACCATGCTCACCTACGGGGCCGACTCGCTGCCGATCGAGCACCGGACCCAGGGACTGGCCCTGTTCGGCCTGTCCGGCTTGTTCCCGATTGCACTCGGTGGGGTCGGGGGAGATTTGGTGATAGACGCCTTCGGATTCCAGGCGTTGTTCGTGCTCTCCTCCACCGCCAGTGTCATCTCCTGGCTGTTGGTGTGGAGGCTCCCGCTCTTGCCGGTTCTCGGGCGCCGCCCCCGACGTGGCTTCTGGGCATCCCTTGCCCAACGCAACCTGTTGCCCCTGTGGTGGGTCACCCTCTTCTTCAGCATCGGTCTAGAGACGTTGTTCACCTTCACCCGGACCTACATGGACGAACGTCAGATCGGGTCCACCGGTCTCTTTTTCGGCGTGTACGGCGTGACCGCCGCCGCGATGAGGATCCTCGGGGGCCGTCACTATGACCGGGTTCCGCAGAGACTGTTCGTGGTCAGCGCACTGGTGTCCTACGGCTTCAGCCTGGCAATCTTGGCGCTCGCCGGCTCGGTGCCCCTGTTGATCGCGGCGGCGGTCTTCGGGGGACTGGCTCACGGGGCGGTGTTCCCGATTCTCACCAGCCAGGTGGTGGCCCGCGCCCGCACCGCAGAGCGAGGGTCGGCGATGGCGATCTTCACGTCGATCTTTGACATCGCTTTGCTCATAGCGGCGCCCGCGGTCGGATTCCTCATCGATAGCTTCAACTACAAGCTCGCCTTCGGATGCGTGGCGGTCGCGCTCGGCTTGGGGGCGGCCGTCTATGCGATCTGGGATCGCCGCCTGGTCGCCGAGGCCGCACTGGCCTGACGTCAGCGACGTGCGGCGAAGAACTCTTCGAGCAGGCGTCTCGATTCGGCGGCCAGGACGCCGTCGACCAGTTCGATGCGGTGGTTGAGCCGCCGGTCCTGGGGGATGTTGTACAACGACCAAGCGGCGCCTGCCTTGGGATCGGCTGCCCCGTAGACGATGCGGTCGAGACGGGCCCACACCGCGGCCCCGGCACACATCGGGCATGGTTCCAGGGTGACCACCAGCGTGTGCCCGTCGAGACGCCAGTCGCCAAGTTGGCGGGCGCGCCGCGATAACACCAGCATCTCGGCGTGGGCCGTGGGGTCAGATAGCTCCTCGCGCCGGTTGTGATCGACGGCCACCGTCTCTCCGGCTCGGTCGAGAAGGACCGCGCCCACGGGCACCTCGCCGGCCCGCCCGGCATGGGCTGCCGCTTCGAGGGCGGCTCTCATCGGTGTGAGGTAGTCGGATGTGGGAATCGGCTCAGACACGGTGGTGGATTATCCTTTCCCAGCCTGCCTGGTCTGGCGGGTCTTCCAGGAGGGATCGCATAGTCTGGTCTAGTGCGCGGCACTGGAAATGCCGTTGGGGGTTTACGCTCCCTCGAGGGTTCAAATCCCTCTCCCTCCGCGGTGTTGCTCGCTTCCAGCGGGTCTCAGTACTAAGTACCACGTACCAAGTACGGTCGGCGAATCTATCGCCGACCCTGGAGGGGTCGCATAGTCCGGTCTAGTGCGCGGCACTCGAAATGCCGTAGGGGGCTGACGCCTCCTCGAGGGTTC
>DATDPT010000052.1:0-4492 GCA_035292605.1 Acidimicrobiia bacterium | reverse complement strand
GATCCAGGTCGAATCCCGTTTCGGACAGACCGGGTCCTATCAGATAGGACTCTGGCCCACCCCGCCCCCCGAATCATTCACCATCCAGATCGGCGACACCATCGCCGAGGACGACCCGGCGGCGGGTGCGGGCAGCCTAGAAGCGCCGCTATCGGCCGACATCTACCAGTTCAGTGGCCTTGCCGACTCCCAGATCCTGTTGGAGCCGGACTGCACCACCAGTCTCCGCTGGGAGCTGACAAATCTCGGTGAGGTGGTCGACACCCACAGCGGCTGTTCCGCCACCCTCTTCCAACTGGAGGACATCGCCGACTACGAGCTGACAGTGGACAGTCCCAGTGGCCAGACCGGAAGCTACGGCTTCACCATTCTCGAAGTGCCCGAACCCACCGAGACCACCATCGGTCTCGACCAAGAGATCCCAGCAGAAGTGGCCGAGCCGATGTCCTCCCACCGATACCTCTTCGAGGTCGCTCAGCCCGGAGAAGTCGTGGTCTCTCTCTACGACTGTGACGACTTCGACCAGTCCCTGGAGTGGCGACTACTCGGTCCGTCGCTGGAAACCACATGGGGGTTCGGATGCGGAGACCATCCGATCACAGTCGATGAGCCCGGAGAGTATGCGCTCACCGTGGAGCCCGACCCGATCTATCCCGGACCCGGTGAATACACGTTGAAAGTGACCACCGATCCCGTGGACCAATTCCCACTCGACCTGGGTGAAGTGATATCAGATGGGCAGCCCGGAGCCGGAGCCGGCAACCTCGAGTCGCGGGGAGCGGTCGACCGTTACCCGTTCACCCTCACCCAATCCACCGAAGTCGTTATGGAGGTGACCAGCTGTCTACCCGGATTCGAGATCACCCTCCAGCAACGCCAGATCTACGGATGGTGGAGCCAGAGCGAAGAATGGTCCTGTCAGGCAAGCGACCCGGTGCAGCTGATTCTGGAACCCGGCGACTACCGGATCGAAGTCACCCACCCCGACGGCGGAATAGGCACCTACAGCTACCGACTATCCCAAACCCAGCCCACCCTGACCACGGTCGACGACCAGTTCAACACCGGGACCGCCAGTCTCAGCGCGATCACCGAAGTCGACGTCTACCAGTTCGAAGTCGACAGCAACCAGGACTACATCCTCACCATGACATGTGATCCGGAGATCCGCTGGGCCCTACACCGTGCGGGGGAGCCTCGATGGTGGGATACCAGCTGTGACAGCCCACAGTTACGAACCCTCACCCCGGGCCTCTACCAGCTAGCCGTCGCCGTCGACCAGGCCGGGACCGCCGACTATCAGATCGAACTGGCGCACACCCCGCCACCCGACCAGACCACGCTCACCCTCGGCACCCCGGCTTCAGGGAACCTCGAAGAGATCGGGTCGGTCGACCAGTACGACATCGCGGTTTCCACACCAACCGAAATCATCTTTCACGCAGAAGACTGTCCCACCGGTGCCACCGCAACCCTCCTCGTCAACGGGGTATACCTGTTCGGATGGGACGCCTGCACCGACCACACCCAATACCTCTACCCCAACCAGTATCTGCTAGAGATAGGAGCCAACACCACCGGCAGCTACACGCTGAGGGCGGACATCGGAACATAGACTTGAAACGAACTAAGACACCACTTGCGTTTCGGCTGGCACTGAGTGTGGCCGTCCTTATTGCAGCGTCGAGTTGCATCGTCGAAACCAATTCTTCGGAGTCCGTGAGCACCCAGAACGATTTCTTCCAGTTTGATTCCGAGGTTGCGGAGGTCGAACGTGTCTTTGAGTTGGTCATCCCACCCGGCGCTCTCGACCGGTCGTACCGTTCAGAGGTGCGGTTGACCGGCGGTGTGGCACTCGACCCTTCGACTGGAGTGGACTTCGTCCTTGGTCCACCTATCGACGAGACGGTGAAGGTAGAAGAAGACAACACTCTCGAGGGCAATGTCTTTGACTGGAAACCACCCGAGGAGTGTGCGAGCGGCTGCACTGTCCGAGTGCCGATTACGATCCGACGGAGTGGTTCCGGGATTGGAGCGGACGTATCGTGGGGGATCGACTTTGCGATATGGATCGACGGCCCCCCAAGCGAAACCGCCGCCGATATGGCAGCTCGGCTCCTTGACGGAAACGGCGACGAGTTCTAGCTGACTCGGGAACCTAGCTATCAGTCCCGCTGGGTCCAAGCATGCGAGACCCGCGGCGGCTCTCGCCATCGGTCTTTCAACCAGCACTCCAGAACTATCCCCTGACTGTCGAGTCCATGGATGGGGCCCGATCGACAACGCGTCATGGTTTCTGCGCTCGTCTCGGCGTGCTCGGTCGTCCCTTGGGAGTTGAGCCTGCCCCGTGTTCGTGGACATGTTGAGGTGGCGCGCTTAAGAGATCGCACGGGGGAGGCCCGCACGAAGGAACATGCGCAAGTCGCATGGCTCGCGTTAAGTCTTTGGGCCGAATCAGATGCTGCATCGGCGCTGTGCTTACTGCTTGCTGATTTGCCCATCCACAGAATTCCCTGGTGACAGTTGACGATTTGGCCGTCTCGCACTTCAGTCGGATAGAGCGTCTGATATGGCCTAGCATGCTCTCTACCGGTTGGATCAGGAATTGGAGTCTGCCGAAAACCCTTGTAGAAGTTGACAAAATCTTGCGCCCGTAGCTCAATTGGATAGAGCGTCTGACTACGGATCAGGAGGTTGGGTGTTCGAGTCGCCCCGGGCGCGCAGACGAAATCCCTGCTCAGGCGGGGTTTCGGCGCGTCGGAGGTTGCGTCCATCGGGCCGACCTGATGCCGTGGAACCATCCTCGGGAGCCATTCTCCATCGGAGTGACGACGTCGTGGTGAGGTGAAGCCCATGCCCAAGGGGCTCCCGGACGAGACAGGGCAGGTCAACCTTCTGACGTTCGTCAGCGCGACTGGGTTGAAACCGATTCTGCGACTGGTTTGAAAGCATGGACCGCGATGTTGCGGCCATATTCGAAGAGCGACAAGACGGCTCCAAAGGCCACCCCCGGCCACTTCGCCTGCAAAGGTCGGCGACCTCGAAGCATTCAACCGTCCCGACCGCCTACGCATCGCCTCGCTCGCTGCCCGACGATGTCGCCTTCGTCAGCTCAACTTTGTCCCGGCGGCGAGCTTGACCGCGACAGGGAGTGTGATCGTGTCGATTGGGGCGCGGTGCTCATCGAGCTTCTGTTTCAGGGCATCACGGATTCGCAGGCGGGTCTCCTCAGACTGGCCGTGTAGCAGCGATGACATGCGGACCGTCCCCTCCTGCAAAGCCTGCCAGTACTCGTCGAACGTGGCGGTCTCGTAGTTGAAGGCGATCGGGGACACTTCCACATCTCGCAGCCCTGCTGTAGTGAGCAGCTCGGTGAAGGCGGCATCGTCGGCGAAGCGAAAGACGTCTGGGCCTGCCGGGAGGTCTGACGGTGGTGCGGCACCGACCTCGCTGAAAGCCTCTAGGAAGAATCCGAACAAGCGCGACCTGGAAGGCACATCCCATGTCGCCAAGGCCAGCCGGCCGCCGGGAGCGAGCACCCTGACCAGTTCAGCCATGGCCCGCTCGGGCCGCGCCAGATGGGGGAGCAGGAAGTTGGCGGTGACCGCGTCAAACTCAGCATCTGCGAACGGCAGCTCTTCCGCATCCCCGCGGTGGAACTCCAACGTCGGATACAGCTCCCGTGCACGAGTAACCATGGCGTCGGCGACGTCAACACCAACTGGGACCGCGCCCCTTTCGGCGGCCCGGGCCGGTAGATGCCCTGGGCCGGTGGCGACATCGAGCAGGCGGGTGCCCGGCACCACTCGCACCGCATCCAGCAGCGGGTCGAAGAGACGCCCGGTGATGGGTGTAAAGAAGCGGTCGTAGGCGTCGACCCGCCCCTCCCATCCTTCGGCTTCGAAGGCGTTGAACGCTGTGGCGTCAATCGGTGGTGTCCTTTCCATGGTGGTCCTCCTATCGGTGTTCGGATTTGAGGGAGGCCAATCAGGCTCCGGCGTCCTATGAGGCGCGATGGGTTGGCGTGAGCAGGATAACGCCCGCGGTGTAGCACGCAGGCGATGTTGATTCCAGAGAATGAAGGTGATGATGCTTGTCGTTCGCAACTAGTTGCTCATAGATCGGTGCGGCGCCACGTGCTTGACCCGCCACTCCAGGGATGACTACTCCTCCTGCTCCATGGTGGACGAGATCGAGCTTGGCCGTCGGGCCTGTCGATCAGCGCGTTGTCTTGGGAGCCAAGTTGGGAGCCATTCTCTCTGGACTGGTGTGGACGGCGCTGGACTCCAGTGGAACCCGAAGCCTCCAGTTCCAGTCTGTATGGACACCCCTGGACCTCCGTGGACACCGCTTGGAGATCTACGGATCAGGAGGTTGGGTGTTCGAGTCGCCCCGGGCGCGCTGGAGAAATCCTATGCAGTAGCAGGGGATTTCATGTGTCTCGTGATCGTTGAGGGGTTGCTGAAGGGCGACCTTTGGGAGCCATTCACCC
>DATDPT010000051.1:0-15657 GCA_035292605.1 Acidimicrobiia bacterium | reverse complement strand
ACCGAGCAGGACACCTGCCTCCCGACGGTCGGCAAAACGCATTAGCTCAGCCGTATCTGGCTGCGTATCTGGCCAACCAGGGCATCACCTGGGACAGGTACTGCTCGGTTTCGCCCATCGGAAGAGTCCGCGCCGCATAGTTCATCAACATGATCTGCCTGGCGGCGTGAAAGCCGTCCAACTGCTCTTGGTCCTCGATGGGCCAGGGAGCGATCTCCTCGAATCCCTTGCGAAAGGCGGCCTGGATGTCGGCAGCTCGATCGTTGGTGCGGGACGAATAGAGGCATACCGAGATGTCCTGGGCGGGGAGAGCGATCATCACGTCCTCGAAGTCGAACGCATAGAGCCTGGTCCGCACGGTATGCACGTTCCATTCGTGCAAGTCGCCATGCACGACCTGAGGCGTGCCCGCCTCCAATGAGGCGTTGATCACGTTGGTGGCAGCCTGGCCCGCCTTGTCGATGATCGTCCGCCTCCCGGGGCTGAAGAGATGGTCGAAGCGGGAGTCGTAGATGATGATCGGGTCCAGACCCCTGTCGTAGTAAAAGATGCGGTCCCACCTCCGCAGGCCTTCTGGGTTGGTTGGTTTCCAGGTCTTCCCGTGTTCCTGAAGTGCGGCGCACATGGCTCCGAGCAGGCGGTACCCGAAAGCCCCCGAGCCTTCGGCGAGAGGCACTCCCGGGACCCAGGAGAAGAGCACGCAGGGTCGGGTCAGATCGCTCTCGGGCTCTCGGGCATCGACGATCAATGCTCCATAGCCGGTCGGTATCGGGTTCACCACGTCGAGGTCGGTTTCCCGATTCAAAGCCGAAAGCCAGTCCACCTCGTACTCGATGTTGGCTCGGGAGTTGCCGAACGGATCACCGACCCTCAACACCAGTTGCCTCCCGTCACTCGTGACCACTCGATACATCACGTTCGAATGAGTCACCAGATGCTCCAGCTCCCTCACCTCGAACGGGTACCGCTCGAGGACCTGGCGGGCCAGGGGAAGAAGGCGGGATGCCTCGGCGGCGATTCGGTGTGCGTCCATTTGTGAAAGGAGAAAGGTCCCTACCCGTCGATTCTGGTCAACAAACGCACGCTTCGCGCCGGTTCCTTCCGGCTCAGCGAGCCAGCACCTCGTCGAGGGTCGTCACGAATCTCTTGTTCTCCGAATCGTTGCCAACCGTGACCCGGAGCCAGCCGCGGGACAAAGGCCGGATGAGGACCCCACGTCGCATGAATTCATCGCTCACCGCCATCGAATCGTCGCCGATCCGCAGATAGACGAAGTTGGCATGGCTCTCGCTGTGGGGCAGTCCACGCTCCTCGAGGACCCCCAACAGGTGATGACGACCGACGGCATTTGCTTCGACGCGGCGCCCATGCTCCGCCGCATCCCGAAGTGAAGCGGTTGCCGCTGCTTGGGCCACCTCACTGATGCTGAAAGGAATCTGAGTCTTGCGCAGCTCGGCGATGGTCCCGGGTTGGCCGACCGCGTAACCGATGCGATGGGCGGCGAGCCCGAATATCTTCGAAAAGGTCCTGAGCACGATGACGTTGGGGCGCTCGATGGCCAGTGGAAGGGCGGTCCGATAGGAGAGATCGGTGACAAAGTCGTGATACGCCTCGTCAACCACCACTAGAACGCGGTCCGGCACCGTTGCTGCGAGCCATTCGATGGCATCACTGGTGAGGATGGTCCCCGTGGGATTGTTCGGGTTGCACAGATAGACCACCACCGTGTCATCACGGATGGCAGCACTCATGGCTTCGACGTCATGGAGGAGATCGGGAGTCAGGGAGACCTCCACTGTCTCTGTCATCGCCCAGCGGGAGACTGTGCGATACATGACAAACGAGGGCCAGGCGAGGATTGCGCTGGTCCCCGGCCCGCCCACGGCGAGGGCGGTGTTCGCCAACAAGGCGACACTGCCCGCCCCGAGCCACACATGATCGGCTCGCACCCCGAGCCATTCGGAGACGGCGGCGGAGATGACAGTGGCATCATTGTCGGGATAGCGATGAGATCTGGCCAAGGCCCCGGTCGCGGCCTCGATCACACCTGGAAACGGGCCGTCCGGGCTCTCGTTGGAGGCCAGCATCACGAATTGGTCGGGAGCGATCCCCATCTTGCCGGCGAGATCGTCCATCGGACGGCCTGGGACGTAGGCGCCGATCCCCGCCAGGTCCTTCCGGAAGGTGGGCATCCCATGACGTTAGCGGGGGCCCCAAATGCACTATCGAGGGGGCAAGGCTTGGATGATCGGCGGTTTTGAGGCCACGACGTAGCATCGCCTACCGTCATTCGAGTAGCGGATCCCAACGGTTGAGAGGAGGAGCAGGCATTGGCACGGAGAGGCGGACTGGGTCGTGGTCTCGAGGCGCTCATCCCAACCGAGACTGCGGAACAATCGAGAAAGCGCTTGCTTCGGATCATCGATGCCAAGGGTGATCTGGTTGGTGACGACCCCGGGCTGGACCCTGAGCTCTATCAGCAGATGTACCGGAGGATGGTCCTGGCTCGCTCCCTCGACCGGAGGATGCTCGCCCTGCAGCGTCAGGGGAGACTCGGGACCTATGCCATGCTCGAGGGCCAAGAGGCGGTCCAGATCGGCTCTGCTCTCGCCCTCAAGCCCGACGACTTCGTCTTTCCCTCGTACCGGGAGCACGCGGTCGAGGTGACCCGTGGCCTTCCGATCGAGGTCTTGCTCGCTTATTGGAAAGGTCTTCCCAATGCGGGCTGGGATCTGGACAAGTACCGAACGGGGATCGTCACCGTTCCCATCGCCACCCAGCTCCCTCATGCCGTCGGGTACTCGTACGTCACGAAACTCCGAGGAGAGGACACCGTCACCGCCGTCTATTTCGGCGACGGTGCGACTTCAGAAGCCGACTTCCACGCAGGCATGAACTTCGCCGGGGTCTGGAAGACCCCGACTGTGTTCATCTGTTCCAACAACCTCTATGCAATCTCGGTTCCCTACGAGAAGCAGACGGCGTCTGAGACAATCGCCCAGAAGGCGGCGGCCTATGGCTTCGACGGGTTCCGGGTCGACGGTATGGACCCGATCGCGATGTACCTGGCGACGCGGATCGCGGTCCGACGAGCCCGCAAGGGTCAGGGCCCAACTCTGATCGAGGCCATGACCTACCGCTACGGGCCCCACGCGACGGCCGACGACCCGACCCGTTACCGGTCTCGTGAGGAAGAGCAGAAATGGAAGCAAAGGGACCCCATCGAGCGCCTCCGGCGCTTCCTCGAAAACCGCGGTGAGTGGGATGAGCGGGTCGGTGAGAAGGTCTCCCAGGAGACGGCCGATCAGGTGGAAGCGGCGATCGCGGCGATCGAGGCGGAGCCCCTTCCCGGTCGGGACGATGCCATCCGACATGGGTTCCATCGGATTCCAGGTCATGTCGTCGACCAGCTCCATTCGATGCAGAAGGCTCACGGCGAAGAACGGACCTCATTCGGCAAGGAGGAGATCTGGAGCATCGGTCATGATGAGCCAGTCACGGGCCCCACCGAAGCGTGGACAATGGCCGACGCAATCAACGCCGCCCTCGACCAGGCGATGGAGCGAGACCCCGACGTGATCGTGCTCGGCGAGGACGTCGGCACGAGTGGCGGCGTGTTCCGGATCACAGACGGCCTCCAGGCCAGGTACGGAGACGGGCGGGTGATCGACACCCCACTCAGCGAGTCGGGAATCGTCGGGACCGCGGTGGGGATGGCCCTGGCCGGTGCCCGGCCCGTCGCCGAGATCCAATTCGAAGGCTTCGTATACCCGGCCTTCGATCAGATCGTCAGCCATCTTGGGCGATTCCGCTACCGAACCCGGGGGAATTCGAGCGTCCCGGTGGTCGTCCGCTTCCCCAGTGGCGCGGGCATCGGCGCACATGAGCACCACTGTGACTCCCCCGAGGCGTATTTCGTGCACGCACCCGGTCTGGTCGTCATCTGCCCCACGACACCCACCGATGCCAAAGGGCTTCTGGCAGCGGCTCTCGAGGGCAACGACCCCGTGATCTTCCTCGAGCCCAAGGTCCTCTATCGAGCAGGAAGGGAAGATGTCCCGGTCGAGCACTTCACCCTCCCCATCGGACGGGCCCGGATCCGCAGGCCTGGAACCGACTTGACGCTCGTGACCTACGGGGGAATGGTGCCCGTGGCCCTCGAGGCGACATCCCAGGTGGATGCCTCGGTGGAGGTCATCGACCTGCGGACCCTGTTCCCCTGGGATCGGGAGATCGTTCTCGAATCGGTGGCCAAGACCGGCCGGCTTCTCCTGGTCCAGGAGCCCCAGGGATCAGCCGGTGTGGCTGCCGAGGTGGCCGCGGTGGTGGCCGAGAAAGCTCTCTACCAGCTTCAAGGCCCCATTGTGAGGGTCACTGGGTTCGATGTCCCCTGGCCCCAGTTCGCCATCGAGAGACATGCGCTGATCGATGCCCGGCGAGTGATCGCGGGGATCGAGGAAGCCCTCAACAATTGACCACGACTCGGACCGTTGCCGTCTTCGGATCGTCGCAAATCGGCGTCGACTCCACAGAATGGGCAGAAGCAGTGTCGGTTGGCGCCCGCCTCGCCTCAGCCGGGATGGTGGTGGTGACCGGTGGCTACGGGGGCACCATGGAGGCGGTGTCCCTGGGAGCGGCGGCGGCCGGGGGGCGGGTAGTGGGCGTCACCGCACCCACGCTCTTCCCGGACCGGGTTGGAGCCAACCCCCATGTGCAAGAGCTGATCGAGGCGTCGAGTCTGGCCCACCGCATCGACGTGATGATGGGACGGGCCGATGCCACTCTCTCCCTCCCCGGGTCCATCGGCACCGCCACCGAGTTGTTGATGGCGTGGAACATCAACTACATCAAGCGGCGGAGCGGCCAGCTTCCCCTTCCCAGCGCCGCAGTCGGTGTGCAGTGGAAAAAGGTAGCCGATGCGCTAGTCCTGCTCATCGGGGCTGAAATCGACAGTATTTACTGGGCAAACGACGTCGAGGAGGGCACCGATTGGATAATCGATCAGCTGCAAGTGCTTTGACAACTCTCGGGCCGCTCTAGTCTCTGGGTGAGTCATGACTCATATGCGTCCAGAAGTGAAAGCCTCCAAACACCGAATCGCGGACTGTCGCAAAGGCAACCACGATTACGCCGAAGGCCAGCACATCGGTGCCGGGATCATGCGACGGGTGTGCCAAACGTGCGCCTACGTCACCATCGATCTCAGCGGGTCCGAGCCGATCTCCGGTGGGACGATCGAGCGTCAGAGCTTTTCCAAGCTGACCACGGCCCAGCAGTAGGCGGTCGAGCCTCTAAGCTCACCCTGGTGCCACGACTCATCCGAGCCGCCGGGGGTGTCGTTTTCCGACCAACGAAGAAGGGCCGACTCGGGATCCTGGTCACCCATCGTCCTCGCTATGACGACTGGTCGTTGCCCAAAGGCAAAGCAGACCCCAAGGAGACCCCGGAGCAGACCGCGATCCGTGAGGTCCTGGAAGAGACCGGTTATCACTGCCGGATCATCGCCCCCCTCGGGGCGACTCAGTATCGAGTCAACGGCGGCACCAAAGAAGTGGCCTGGTTTGCGATGCGGCCGCTGCCCGACAGCCGTGGGTTCACCGAGAATCCCGAGGTCGACCGGATCAAGTGGCTGACCCGCAAGAAGGCTGCTGCCCTCCTCGACTACGAGCGTGATCGTGAACTGGTCATGGAGACAGACCTCAAGAAGCTGGCCAGGACAGGGACACTGTTCCTGGTCCGCCATGCCACGGCCGGTGATCGCTCCAAATGGAAGGGCAACGACCTCAAGCGTCCGCTGACCAAATCAGGCGTACGCCAGGCGACGGCAATCGCAAGAAGGCTGGCGCCGAGGGGCATCGAACGCATCCTGAGCAGCCCTTACGACCGTTGCACCCTGACAATGGCGCCTCTGTCGGAGCTGACCGGAGCGCCGATCGAGGTCACCGATACCCTGGCCGAGGAGCCCGACCTGGATGCCGCTTGGGACCTGGTCGAATCGTTGATCGGTTACAACGCGGTCCTGTGCTCTCACGGAGACGTGATCCCCGCCCTCATCAACAGGCTGATGTGGGCCGGCCTCAGCGTCGAGTCCCGCTTCTACTGCTCCAAGGGCTCGACCTGGGAAGTGGACGTCGACGGGGGCAAGTTCACCACCGGGACCTATGTGCCTCCTCCGGAGCAATAGCCGTCCGACCTCACGGCTTGTCACCCATCGAGGACGACCATGTCGATCTGGCGGAGGCTCTCGGGGTCGGCGACCAAGTCGATCTCGACGATCTTCCCGCGCATCATCGTGAAGCCGAATACGACCCGCGGCCGGCCTCCCGGAGCCCATCCACTTCGCTGACCCAGACGGAAATCTCTGGAAGGTTGCGGCGGGTGCCGGGGAACAGCCGTTGCCGAAAAGCCCCGCCCACCTACCTCACACCGTCTTGGTGCCCGCGGCCCAATCGTGATAGAGGGAGGTGTAAACCCCGCCTTGCGCCATCAGGTCACGATGGTGTCCCCGCTCGGCGAGAAGGCCCCGGTCGAAAACCAGAACCTCGTCTGCACCCTCCGCCGTCGCCAGGCGATGGGCAATGGTCACCGATGTCCTGCCCTCGATGAGCCGCTGCATGGCATGACGAAGTGCAACGTCGAGCGCCGGGTCGACCGCCGAAGTGGCCTCGTCGAGCACCAGCAGATCGGGTGACCCGATCCAGGATCGGACCAGGGCCACCAGTTGTCGCTCCCCGGCCGACAAGTTGCCCCCTCGTTCACCGACCGGGGTATCGAGACCCTTGGGAAGGCCGGCAACCCAATCACCAAGATCCAACTCGTGGAACGAGGTCCAGATCTCGGCGTCGTCGGCCTCCGGGCTCCCGTAACGGACGTTCCCGGCAACCGTGTCGTCGAAGAGGAAGCCCTCCTGAGGGACGAACGCGACCCGGGAGCGCAACTCTGCCAATGGCAATCTGGCGGCGTTGACGCCGCCGATGAAGACATTGCCTTCGGTCGGGTCGATCAAACGAACCAGAAGCTTGGCGAAGGTCGTCTTGCCGGATCCGGTCTCACCCACCACCGCAATTCGGGAGCCGAGCGGGATCTCCACCGTCACCCCACTCAGCACGTCAGAACCCTCCTCGTAGGAGAAGGAGACATCGTTGAATCGGGCGCTGAGCCCACCTGACCGCAGATGATCGGGATCCACCGGGTCGGTCACCTCGATCTCGCTATCCAAGGCTCCCAACACACGACGCAAGCCGGAGGCGGCGCTCTGACCCAATTCGAGGGTCTCGACCACGATCTGCAAGGGCTCGATCAACAGGTTGGTGAAAAACAGGAAGGCGATCAGCGTCCCGGCGGTCATCCCCTGATCGGTGCCCACGATGATGCCGAAGATGACGATGGCTGCCGTCAAAGTCCCGGCGAACACCTCGGCTGAGGAGAACAGGATGTTCCCGTATCGAGCCGTCCTGAATTCGGACCAGAACCGGCGCTCCAGGGCCTTGGCCACCTTGCCCTGGGTGGCGGTCTCGATGCCATAGGCCCTCACCACAGGGATGGCGGTGATCGACTCGCTCAACACTCCCAACGAATTGCCCACCTCGGTGCGGACCCGGTCGTAGTTGCGCGACAGCACCTTTTGGAACCATCTCATCGTGGCCAGATAGAGCAGGACACCGATCAGCGCCACCAGGGCGAGCCGCCACTCGTAGAAGGACATGGCGGCCAGCGAGAGCAATACCTGGCTGCTGGCGATGATCATGCCGACACCACCCCACTCCATGAACTCCTCGAGAGTGGTCACGTCCGAGGTGACGCGCGACACCAGGTCCCCGCGCCGGTCGGCCTCGGTATGGAGCACCGAGCGCCGGAGCAAGTGCCCAAACGTCATAGTCCGTAGATCGGACAAACCGGTCGAGGAACTCCGGATCAAACGGAGCACAGCGGCACGACCGACAATTGCCCCGGCGATGAGGGCGCACAAGGCAATGGTGGCTTTCTGGAGCACCCCGACCATGTCGACCCCACCCGGAGCCAGGATCTCATCGTCGACGATCTTCTGCATCACGACAGGCGTCACCACCGTGATTGCCTGGCCGATCATCGCCATCAGTAAGGTGATCCGGAGGCCATGCTTCAGCGCCGGCGCCACCCTCAGCGCCTTGACCAGCATCTTGCTGCTCGACCTGGACTCGCTCATGACGCCTCTTCTGCCATTCTCCGAGCATCCTCCTCGTAGGCCTGCACCAGACGGGCGTATCCCGGCGTCGTCTCCAGGAGCTCGTCGTGGGGGCCGTGAGCGACCACACGCCTCTCGTCGACGTAGACCACCTCATCGGCGAGGCGGATCGAGGCCGGCCGGTAGGCGACCACGACAATCGTCGAAGGCAGCTCGGCCGATCGCAGGCTGCGCAGGATCTCGGCTTCAACCGAAGGATCCACAGCCGACGTGGCGTCATCGAGGATCAGGAGCCGTGGCTTCCGAATCAGGGCCCGAGCCAAGGCGATTCGCTGACGCTGCCCCCCCGAAAGCGTGGTTCCCCTCTCTCCGAGTTGGGTGTCGAGACCGTCTGGAAGTGCGGCAATGAACGACTCGGCGCCGGCGAGACGGGCAGCTGTCCTGACCTCGGTCTCTGAGAACTCCTGGCCCAATGTGATGTTTCCGGCCACGGTGTCGTCGAACAGGAACGCGTCCTGGGTCACGTACGAGACTTCCTTGGACAGCTCCGAGACAGCAAAGGAGCGCAGATCCTGGTCGTCGAGGCGGATCACCCCGGAAGCGGGATCCCAAAGACGCGCCAACAGCAGGGTCAGTGTCGACTTGCCCGAGGCCGTGGGCCCGACCACCGCCAGGGTCGTCCCGGCCCGCAGATCGAGATCCAGGCCCTCGAACACCGGTCCTGAGCCGTCGTAGGAGAAATGGACTGTCTCCCCCCGAACCGGGGCCGCGCCACTCTCGGACCGGGCCAGCATCTCGCCGTATTCCATGCGCTCGTCCGCGTCGAGCACCGCCTGGACTCTTCTCCACCCGGCCAGACTGCCGGCGAGGTCCCAAAGCACGAAGCCGATCAGCTGGATCGGGAAGGCCAGCAGCGCCAGGAGATAGGCAACGGTGACGACATCACCGGGCGTCACTGCTCCTGCCTGAATCCGAAACGCACCCACAGCGAGCAGGGCGATGATGAGGGCCTGGGGCAAGGCGCGGATGACAGCCTGATAGGAAGCCCAAGTCGAGTTGACCTTGATCAACCGATCCCGGAGCATGTCGGATGCGACACCGAAATGATGAGCGACATAGTCCTCGCGACCGAGCGCCTTCACGGTGAGAGCACCATCGAACGACTCGTGGGCCACCGCAGCCACCTCACCACGCGATTGCTGGACCTTCTCCCAGAGCCCGTAGGTGATCCAGCTTCCCCGGATGTCGACGACGACCACGACGATCAGGCCGATCGTGGCGCCCAGACCCAGCCAGGGGTCGATCAGGGTGATCATCACGATCGTCCCGACGAGAAGCAGGGAGACACCGGTGGCATAGGGCAGCGGCCCGAGGACACCGGTGCCTTGGTCGACGTCAGCGTCGGCCACTGCCAGCAGGTCCCCGATCGACTGCCGGTTGAGCCACGACATGCGCAGTGACAGCTGGTGAGCGAGGAGCTGGTTGCGAACGTCCTGGCGGGTCCGGAACTGAAGCCATCCCGCCGACGAGCGCCGCATGACGATGCCCACCGCCTTGATCACGGCCACGGTGAGGATGGCGGCGGCGGCGGGGACCAAAAGGCCCTCCGGGCTCGTCCCTTCGTCGAGGATCGGGATGATCACCTGATCCGTGACCCGGCCGATCACCCACGCCGAGGCGATGATGGCGCCGGCGAACAGGGCCGCACCGAACACGGCGAGCCCGAACGCAGCCGGATGCCCCTTGACGAACCGCCAGATCAGGCGAATTCCGTCGCGCAGCACCGACCAGGGGGTGTCTGTTGCGGAGGACATGAGTGTCGAAATCTACAACTTCAAGCTTGGTTTAAGTCAAGGCGAATGACCGACCAAACAGGTGTGGATTCTAAGGCGCCAGGCAACGTGGCTCGGTCGAATAAATTCCGTAATTGGGAGGCACAGGGGTCATATGCGGACCCCACCGTCTCAATTACGGGCGCGGGTCAGACCAGGTCGGCTTCTCTGATCCCGAATGACGGATGGCGGAGCCGGCAAAGGGCCAGCTTCTCCAGCTGGCGAATCCGCTCCCTGGTGAGATTGAACTCGTCGCCGATCTCCTCGAGGGTCCGGGGGACACCGTCGTAGAACCCGTAACGAAGGGCCAGGATCCGGCCTTCCCGCTCCGGGAGCCTGTCTATGGAGATCCGAAGCGAGTTGGCGACGTCCATTTCCTCGGTCATCTGCACCGGGTCGGCGGCGTCCTCGTCCTCGATGAAATCTCCGAGCTGGGCCCCGTCCTCACCGATCGGCTGCTCGAGTGACACGGTGTCAGCCACGCTGAGGGCGAGCTCGACCTTGTCGGCGGTGACACCGGCCTCTTCGGCGATCTCCTCCGGTCTCGGGTCACGGCCAAGCTCGGCCTTGAGGGAGGCCTGAGCGGCCCTGACGGCCGCCAGGGTGTCGTGAAGATGGACCGGGATCCGAACTGTGCGCGACTTGTCTGCGATGGCCCGAGTGATCGCCTGGCGAATCCACCAGGTCGCATAAGTGGAGAACTTGAAGCCTTTGCGCCAGTCGAACTTCTCAACGGCGCGGATCAGACCGAGATTGCCTTCCTGGATCAGGTCGAGGAAGTCGATCCCCGAAGTGTTGGCATAGCGACGGGCGTTGGCCACGACCAGCCGGAGGTTGGCAGTGAGAAAATCGTCCTTGGCCTGGGCGCCGCGCCGTGCGAGGCGCCGCAGCTCCATCTCCTCCCGCTTACCGCTGTACTCCCCCTTCTCCAACCTCTCGGCGGCTTCCTCGCCCGCCTCGATCTTCTGGGCGAGCTCCACTTCTTGCTCGGCAGTGAGGAGGTCGTACTCGCCGATCGCAGTCAGGTATTGGGAAACGAGGTCGGTGGTGAGACGGCCGCGTTCGTCTGTCAGCTTCGAATGAAGCCGAGGGCGTGGCTTGTCGGTTTTCTCGATACGCGTTTCAGCAGCGGCCATAAAGATCTAAGTCCTCCTGGGGGCCCGTTGGGCAGGGATACAGTGATCCCCGGGCCGATCAACTATGACACAAGTAGGGCGGTTTGTGAACCCCCCTCTTTTCCACAACATTCAGACGGGTCTTCGGTCGAGGGGGGGCTGATCGCCATATATCCCAACACTGGTACCAACGCACCCGTGTCCTTGCTCATTCCGGCCAATCTCCAGGTCACACCATGCAAATCGCCTCTGTCAAGGTCTGGGGGAGCCTCCTCGTATCTCGTCACGATCCCATTCCGAGCCGAAGAACATCCTGGGGTTGACCACGAATCTGAGCCATCCTCTGGCCTGATCGAGCCCATCCCAGGTATCGGCCAGGAGGTCGATTGCAGCCACCCCGGCCGTCCTCATCTCGACCCGACCCCCGGTGATCTGCTCGGCCAGCATCGACCAAGTCGGCTCATGACCGACCAGCATCATGCGCTCTTGGTCGGTGGCGTCTCGCTCCGCAACGGCGAGCACGGTGCCCGGTCCCGTTCCGTACAGATCCGGGTCCACGATGATCGGGCAATCCCAGGAACCGGCACGGGCGGCTTCCTCGGCGGTGGCACGGGCTCGGGCGGCCGAGGAGGTGATGACCAGATCAGGGATCTCCTCCCATGCCGCCAGCACCCGGCCCATGACGGCGGCGCTGCGATGACCCCGCGCGGCAAGGGGCCGATCGTGGTCGGACACGTATGACGCATCCCAGTCGGACTTGGCATGTCGCATCAACAGGATGGTCTTCACTCCCACCAGCCTACGAAATCGCGCCTGGTCGTGGCTGGGCCCGGTTTAGCCTCACCCGGTGCCCGAATCGTCCACCCTCGCCGTGTTTCTTGGTGCGACCCTGCTGCTGCTCGTCATACCAGGGCCGGCGGTGCTCTACATCGTCACCCGGAGCGTCACCCAGGGAAGGAGGGCCGGGCTGGTGTCGGTGCTCGGCATCCATCTCGGCACACTGGTCCACATCGCAGCGGCGATCGCAGGTCTCAGCGCACTGATCGCGGCCTCCGCCACCGCCTTCACCGTCATCAAGCTGGGCGGGGCCGGATATCTCATCTACCTCGGGATCACGGCATTTCGCTCGGCGGGCAAACCGGAGGGTCCCGCCGGGCCGGAGCCGATGTCGACCCGGCGCATCTTCTGGCAGGGGGCAGTGGTCAACATCCTCAATCCGAAGACTGCCCTCTTCTTCCTCGCTTTCGTCCCGCAATTCATCGACCCCGCGTTGGGCAACACCACCGTCCAACTGGTTGTCCTGGGCGGGGTATTCATTCTCGCTGGGCTGATCAGCGACAGCACCTACGCCATCGTGGCCGGCGCCGCCGGAGCCCGGTTCTTGGGAACTGATGCATGGCGTCGGGGTCAGAGCTATGTGGCAGGCACGATCTACACCGGGCTGGGACTGGCTGCCGCCTTCACCGGCGGGGCCGACGCCTAACCGGCGAGTCGGGCCGCGGTCGTGAAGATCCTCGGATCCGGGAAGTCCTCGCAATAGTTGTAGGGGTAGGCGACGCGAATGACGCCGTCGACACCCACTACGAACTCCCCGGCTTGCATCCAGGGATCATCCACCAAAGGCCGGCCCAGGGCTCGCCGAGCATCCTGGAAATCAACGCCGGTCTCCTCTTCGAGATCGCAGTACTCCTCAGGGGCGTCGTAGAGGACCTGCTCCCGCGACCAATGGCCGAGCCCAAACGCGGCGTGAGCCGAGTAGGCGCCGTCCGCCAGCATCGCCGCAGGGATTTCGTACTTGTCTTTGTACACCGCAACCCGTTCCCGGTCGCCGGGAGCAACCACCACCACCTCGAGACCGGCGTCCACGTATGCCGGATAGTCCCTCTGCAGCTGCGCGGCCCGGTCCAGGCCGCAACCACAGCCCAGATGCCGCCACAGGATCACCAGGGCCGGCTTCTGCGACCAGTTCGAGCTCAAGGCCACAAGCGACCCGTCCTCGGCCATCAGCTCCACATCCGGGGCAAGGTCACCCCGGCGGAGCGGGTTCCCAGGCAGAGTGGGGCCGTCGAGCCAGTGCTGCAGCCACCGCCGCTCTGCGGATTGATACAGCTCCTGAAGATCGCCGTCGCTCATGGAGCCGAAACTAGCGACGCAGCCCTGGATCATCAGCATCTCTGTCATTGCCCGATAGGCCGGGGTACGGTCACCACGTGCCCAATCGCCTCGCCAACGCATCGTCGCCCTATCTGCTGCAACACCAGAACAACCCTGTCGACTGGCACGAATGGGGTGACAAGGCGTTCGCCGAAGCACGCGAACGCGACTTGCCGATTCTCCTCAGCGTTGGCTACTCGGCCTGTCACTGGTGCCACGTGATGGCACACGAGTCCTTCGAAGACCCGGAGACAGCCGCGGTCATGAACCGGCTCTTCGTCAACGTCAAGGTCGACCGTGAGGAGCGACCCGATGTCGACTCTGTGTACATGGAGGCGGTGCAGGCCATGACTGGTCGGGGCGGGTGGCCGATGACGGTCTGGCTAACGCCTGACCGGCGGCCGTTCTACACCGGCACCTACTTCCCCAACAGCGACCGGCATGGGATGCCCTCCTTCGGGCGGGTGATGGCAGCAGTGTCTGACGCCTGGGTCAATCGCAGAGACGAAGTCCTCGACCAGTCGGAACGACTCACCGAGGCGATCAATCGCGCCATCCCGTCCACCCGTGCACTCCCCTCCGAGGAGGCGCTGCACAACGCCTACCGGGACATTGCCGGATCGTTCGACCGGATCAACGGGGGCTTCGGAGGCCCACCCAAATTCCCACAGCAGCCGGTCCTCGAGTTCCTGCTCCGGGCCCGCGGCGAGCCGTGGGCGCCGCGAGCCGACGAGATGCTCCAGATCACGCTCGCCGAAATGGCCAGCGGGGGTATCCACGACCATCTGGGGGGTGGCTTCTCCCGATACTCGGTCGACAGCCAGTGGCTGGTGCCCCATTTCGAGAAGATGCTCTACGACAACGCACAACTTGCCCGCATCTATCTCTGGGCGGGGAACGAGTTGGGCGATCCCAGCCTCTTGGAGGTGGCCCGGTCCACGCTGGACTACCTGCTCACCGACCTCCGTCATCAGGAAGGGGGCTTCTTCTCGGCCGAGGACGCCGACTCGGAGGGCGTCGAGGGCAGGTTCTACGTGTGGACGGTCGACGAGTTGGATGCGGTTCTTGGCGAGGAAGACGGTGCCGAAGCCGCCCGGTTCTTCGGCGCCACCCCACATGGAAGCTTCGAAGGCTCCAACATCCTCTATCGGCCGACCACCGAGCCCTGGACCGATCGAATCGAGTCGATCCGGCGGAGACTTCTCGAAGTCCGTAATGGTCGGGCCCGTCCCGGGCTCGACGACAAGATCGTCACCTCCTGGAACGGGTTGGCACTCAGGGCCCTGGCCGAGGTCGGCGCCGCTCTGGACGACGACGGCTATCTAGAGGCGGCGGTGAGCGCAGCTCGATTCCTCGTCGGCAACCTGATCGTCGACGGCGTCCTCATGCGGTCCTGGAGGGAGGGCCGAGCCACCGTGCCCGGATTCCTGGAAGATCACGCCTCGTTGGCCCTGGGCCTGTTCGCCCTTTATGCCGCCACCGGTGACTACGAGTGGTGTGAGATCGCTGAGCGCCTCACCAGGGAGCTACCGGATCGTTTCGGCGATCCCTCGGGAGGCTTCTTCGACACCGCGGCAGATGCCGAGAGCCTGATCAAGCGTCCGAAGAGCCTCAGCGACAACCCACTTCCTTCCGGAAACGGGATGGCGGCGGAGGCCCTGATGATGCTGTCCTCCTATACCGGGGAGGCGGGGTTGAAGGACCTTGCCGTCGAGGCCCTGGCCGCGTCCGGGGCGTTGATCGAGCGCTACCCGTCGATGGTGGGCCACCATCTCTCGGTGCTGCACAGCATTGGAAGGACCCGCGAGCTGGCGGTAGTCGGGCCTGATCGGCGTCCTCTCACCGACGTCTACTGGGAGAGGTTCCGTCCCCGCGTCGTGCTTGCCGCGGGATCCCAGGCCGACGACCGGATCCCGCTCCTCGCCGGGAGGGGGGCTCCAGGGCTCACCATGGCCTATGTTTGCGAGGGCCACGTCTGCAATCTCCCGACCGCGGACCCCGACCTGGTCAGAGCCCAACTGTCAGCCTGACCCGGCTATCTCCACCGCCCGTCGCAACGCGGTCATCATCACCTCGGGCGAATACGGACCTTTTCTCGACGCCTCCTCCAATGGCACGTTCTCATCGACACACAGCCCGGCCACCCGGGCCACCTCCTTCAGTTCCTCCAACTGGGTGCCGGCCTTGGCCTGGGTCATCACATCCCCATGACCGGGGATAATCGCGCCTTCCACGGATGACAGAGCGGCGCTCAGGGTCTCCGGCCAGGCGAGGGGGTAGCTGTCGCCAAAGTTCGGGGGCGCCCCATCCTCGAGCATGTCACCAAAGAAGGCCAGGCCGGTGTCAGGAAGCCTGATCACGATGTCGGCGTCGGTGTGGGCCAACCCGTGAT
>DATDPT010000050.1:0-25514 GCA_035292605.1 Acidimicrobiia bacterium | reverse complement strand
AAGCGCAAGCGGACCGTGCAGGCCTATCTCGCTGATGGCAAGCTCCGGGTCCTGGTTCCGGCCGGTCTTCCCCCGGATGAGGAGTCCAGGCTCATCGAGAGCATGATCAGCAAGGCCACCCGCAAGCTGTCGTCGGCGGGGGTCGACCTGATCGCACGGGCGACCGAGTTGGCCAAGGAGTACGGACTTCCGACGCCATCGAGCATCGAGTGGTCCCAACGACAGCTGTCGAGGTGGGGATCGTGCACCCCGTCAGAGGGGAGGATTCGCATCTCGAACCGGTTGGCATCCATGCCGGGATGGGTGCTCGATTCGGTCTTGATCCACGAGCTGGCGCACCTAGAGGTCCCGGACCACGGTAAGCGCTTCCGGGCCATCGTGAAGCGCTATCCGCTGGGTGAGCGAGCCGAGGGCTACCTGATTGCCAAGAGCGAGGAGCAGGTGTCGTCCTGATCCCGGAGGTGACACGCGGGTCTTCGCATCGTGTGAGGAGCTGAGCGGCCGCCGAGTCGAGTCTGTAGAGCTCCCAGAGTCACCTCAGCCGTCGTCGATCACAATCGTCTTGACTCGCCCCCCGGCACCGCTCTTGATCGTCACCTGCGAAGGACGCAGCCCGAAGTGATGGGCGACCAGCCGACAGAGCTCCCGGTTGGCCTTGCCGTCGACCGGCGGCGCTTTCACCGTCGCCCGCCAGGTACCGTCGTCGCTCTCGGTGAGTGTGGCCGTCGGGGCGTTGGGCTTGACAGATACCCTCAGCGCTCGCACCGAATCGATTGTGGCAGCCGTCGCGCGATCACATCCGTCTCACCCAGCTGCCGGACGGCTGGATCAGGTCGATCGACAGGCTGCCAGCTCGGCCGCTCCCACGACCGGCCCGTGAGATTTGGCGCGGCTATCCCTCGCTGGTCGCGGACTAGTCACTTTGCGCGCGATCTTTCTGGTCCTCTCCCCGAATGCCCTGATTGCCGATCTGGAAGGGTGGACACTCGCACACCCGGAGACGGCACGGGCGGACCGAAATGCCGTGAATGCGGCAAGCCGGCCAGGTTTCTCATCTCAAGGGGCCTTGCCTGCGGTACCCACGCCTATGAGTACCTGGTGGGGGACGAGGTGGATTCGGGCCCGATGCCGGCGCAGATCAGGTCCCTCTCGAGCAAGCATCAGCGAACTCTGCTGCGCCGCCGCTGACCGAGCCGCGCCAACCAAGTACGCGGGTCGGAACTGCAACCGGGAGACGCGAGAAGTCGCCTCCTGATCATCACAATTCGACTGGCAGGATCCGCCCGCTGGGCCGCCGACCAGACATACGACACCTGAGTGGCGACACCTTCTTGCTAGGAGTGGCGCCCCGGACGCTGGCGGACACCCAACCTCCTGATCCGTAGGCACAAGACACGCCTTCCGTGCGAGCCCCCGCTGCTTCTTCTGTTGACACGACAGAAGCACAGGGACTATTGTCGGCCCTCGGCGGAAGTATGCAGATCACACGTGACCTTCTAAGAGTCTTTTGGGACGGGCAGATCGTCGACCGAGCCGAGCTGGGTCGTCAAACAGGAGTCGCGCGCAGCACTGTCTCCTCGATCGTTGGGGGTCTGTTGACAGCGGGACTGATCGAGGAGGTAGGCACCGGCGAATCGACCGGGGGCCGGCCCCCCCAGCTGCTCAGGCTCAACTCCAGGCGGGGGGTGGTGCTCGGCGCCGATCTGGGTGCGACCCACGGTCGATTGTTGGTGGCAGACCTGGCAGGCGTATCCCTGGCGGAAGGCGAGTGGCCCCTTGACATGGCCGATGGCCCGCACCGGGTTGTCGCGTGGATGATCGATCGCTTCGAAGACCTGCTCAAGGAGACGGGGTACTCCGAAGCGGACGTATATGGAGTGGCCTTGGGAGTTCCGGGCCCGGTGGAGTTCTCCGAGGGATGGGCAGTCGCCCCCCCGATCATGCCGGGATGGGACAAGGTCCCGTTGCGCCCTTTGATTCAGGAACATGTAGACGCCCCGGTCGTAGTCGACAACGACGTAAACGTCATGGCTTACGGGGAGTATTGGACCCAGTGGCGCCACCGCGCCGAGAACCTGCTCTTCGTCAAAGTCGGAACCGGGATCGGGTCCGGGATCATCGCCTCGGGCCGCGTCTACCGAGGGTCTCAAGGTGCGGCAGGTGACATTGGCCACGTTGCATTGACCGATCACCTTCATGTGATTTGCCCATGTGGCAACAGGGGATGTTTGGAAGCGGTCGCCGGGGGCAAAGCACTGACGGAGCGACTTGTTCCGGGACGGACCGTCCGCGATCTGGTGGAGATGGCCCAGAAAGGCGAGGCAGATGTCATTCCAGCTTTGCGCGAAGCCGGGAGGACCATTGGCCAGGTCGTCGCCGGCGCAGTGAACTTGTTCAACCCGAGTGTGCTTGCCATAGGCGGCGGTCTTGGCGTTGTCGGGGACCACGTGATCACGGGTATCAAAGAGGTCGTATTCCAGAGGTCAACCGTCCTCGCCACGAGAGATCTCCGTCTGGTGCCAAGCCGGTTGGGTAATCGTGCCGGTGTCGTGGGTGCAGCCACGTTGGCGATTGCTCGAGCGTTCGACTCGCCAAGGGTGTGGGCACAGTTGGAGCTCGGATGACCGGACCAGTTCAAACCGCCCGCTCACCTCACGGGTGCTGACCTGAGCGGTGGGGGCGGGATCGCGATGCGAGGGAGGAAATCGTGAACTTCAGGATCGGATACCACACCATCTGCTGGGGTGGAGTGGTGGGAGTTCCGGTTGGTGTCACCTCAGTCAAGGACCTCTTCTACCTATCCAACGGCGACGTACTCCGGGCCCTAGCCGATATCGCCGAGGTCGGATACGACGGCTTCGAGTTGTTCGACGGGAACCTGCTCGGCTTCGAGCACGACCTGGCTCCTCTACGAAGCATCATCGATGCCACTGGTCTCACACCGCTCGGGGTCTATTCGGGAGCGAACTTCATCTTCGACGAGATCCTCGATGAAGAGATGTGGCGAATCTCCAGGGCCTCGGACCTTGCAGCAGAGATTGGCGCCCGACATCTGGTGGTGGGTGGTGGCGCCCAACGGTCAACAGGCATCGGGGACGACGACTACCGGAAGCTCGGGGAAGCACTGGACCGTGTCGTAGCCATCGCCGAGGGCAACGGACTCAGCTGCGTCTACCACCCGCATCTCACCACGATCGTCGAGACCCCTGAGCAGATCGCACGGATTCTGTCCCTGTCCAGGATCGGCCTCTGTGTGGACACCGCCCACGTCGCAGCTGGTGGCGGCGACCCCAGCAAGGTGATTCGGGACCATTTCGACCGGGTCCGATATGTCCATCTCAAGGACTTCACCCCGGATCCGTTTGGTTTCCAGCCCCTCGGAAAAGGCGATCTGGACATGGCTGGGATCGTGGCCACGCTGGATGAGCTCGGTTACGAGGGCTGGGCGACGGTGGAGCTGGACAGTTTTGACGGAGATCCCAAGGAGGCGGCGGCAGTCAGCCGCCGCTTCCTGAAGGAACGTGGGTGACGACCCTCGGGCCATGCAACAACGCGAGGAAGGAATCAATATGAAGAGAAGCTGGCGATTGACAGCTCTGGTCTCGGTCCTCTTATTTGTCATCGCGGCCTGCGGTGACGGTGGGGACGGCGCCGCGACAACGACGGGGGACACAGACAATGGAGGAACCGCCGCCGAGTGCGATCCGGATGCTGCACTGGCGGAGTTGGAAGGAACCGTTCTCTCGACCGGGCCCAATGGTGAGACACCGGTGGGAGCATCGACGCTCGAATTGACCGAGGACGAGTTGACGCAAGTTGCAGGGATGGGAGCAACCGCCGCCATCGTCATGCACTACGGCGGAAACGACTGGTCACAGGCTCAGATCGACGGACTCGAGTCCCGGTTCGCCGAGCTCGGGATCGAAGTGATCGCGGTGACGGATGCCAACTTCGAGCCCGACACGCAGGTCGCTGACATCGAGACGGTCCTCGCCCAGTCCCCGGACATCATTGTCTCCATACCAACCGACCCGACAGCCACCGCCAATGCCTACAAGCAAGCAGCGGAGCAGGGTGTTCAGATCGTGTTCATGGACAATGTGGCCAATGACATGACCCAGGGTGAGGACTACGTGAGCGTGGTGTCCGCCGACAACTTCGGAAACGGCGTGGTCGCGGCCCATCTGATGGCTAAGGCGTTGAACTGTGAAGGTGAGGTCGGCATCGTCTTCCATGCCGCCGATTTCTTCGTCACCAAGCAGCGCTATGACGCGTTCAAGGAGACCATCGCCGACCAGTACCCCGGAATCACTATCGCCGACGAACAGGGCATTGGTGGCCCTGACTTCTCCGGCGATGCGGAGGAAGCAGCATCGGCGATGTTGACCTCGAACCCCGACCTCGCCGGTATCTGGGCTGTTTGGGACGTACCGGCGGAGGGAGTGTTGGCAGCGGCCCGGACTGCGGGTCGTGAGGATCTGATCGTCACGACGATCGACCTCGGCGAGAACGTCGGGATCAGCATGGCGCAGGGAGGCCCGATCTACGGGCTCGGCGCCCAGCGACCCTATGACCAGGGTGTGGCCGAAGCCACGCTGGCTGCATATGGGCTGCTCGGCAAGGAGGCCCCTCCGTACGTGGCGCTCGATGCGCTACCGGTTACCGCGGACAACCTGGCTGAGGCATGGGAGACCGTCTATCACGCCGATCCCCCGGAAACCTTCTCCAACTAGAGCAACCCAAGACGAACACGAATTGGGGAGTCTCCTCCCTCCCCAATTCGTGCCCGAGGTGATTGGACAATGAAACCGATAAACGTTGCAATGATTGGCGGGGGATTCATGGCGAAGGCGCACTCACTCGCCCTCGCCTGTATGCCTATGTTCTTCTGGCCGGCGCCGGCCTTGCCGGTTCGCAAGCTTCTAGCGGACGCCACGCCGGAGCTGGCGGCCGAGGCCGCGATTCGCTTTGGCTTCGAGAGCTCCACCGGGAACTGGCGTGAGGTGATGGCAGACCCGTCCATTGATGCGGTGGACATCGTCGTGCCCAACCACCTGCACGCCGAGATCGCCATCGCGGCGGCAGAGGCGGGGAAGCACATTCTCTGCGAGAAGCCGCTGGCCAGGACCGGCGACGAGGCAAGAACCATGCTTGACGCCGTCGCGAAGGCTGGTGTCATCCACATGGTTGCCTTCAACTATCGGCGCACGCCTGCGGTTGCGATGGCCAAGAGACTCATCGACGAGGGCGCGATCGGAGACATCCTCAACTTCCGCGGGACCTACCTCCAGGACTGGTCTGCCGACCCCGACGCTCCCCTGAGCTGGCGATTTCAAAAGGAAATAGCCGGATCCGGGGCAGTGGGAGATATCGCTACCCACGTCATAGACATCGCGCGATACCTGGTCGGAGAAATCGAAGCAGTCAACGCGGTGTTGAAGACTTTCATCCCAGATCGCCCGATCCAGGAAGGAAATCTGGACAAGCTCGGGGCCGCGAGCAAGCTGTCCGATGTTCGCCGCGAGCCGGTGGATGTAGACGACGAGGTGACCACACTCGTTCGGTTCGAGGGCGGAGCAGTGGGATCGATCGAGGCAACGAGAAACGCATACGGTCGCAACAACTTCCTCACCTTTGAGATCCATGGGACTCGGGGATCGATAGTCTTCGACTACGAGAAGCGTGACCAGCTTCAGGTGGCCTTCGCCGACGACGACCCCGATCGAAGAGGCTTTCGCACTATCTACACCGGGCCCGCCCATCCATACGGTGAAGGCCTTTGGCCGATCCCAGCTCTCGGCATTGGCTACTCAGAGACCAAGATCATCGAGTGCTTCGACTTCATGACCGCGATCGTCAACCAGGAACAACCTTCACCCAACTTCGTGGACGGGTACCGAGTTTCCCGCGTGGCGGACGCAATCATCGAGTCGGCCGGCCAGGCGAGTTGGGTGGAAGTCTCGGGTGACCGGCAGTAACGGGGCGCTGGTTGCCGTCCGCATGATCGGCATCGAGAAGGCATTCGGCGGCGTACGCGCCCTCAAGGGCGTCAGTCTCGAGGTCAGACCCGGGGAGATACATGCACTGGTAGGCGAGAACGGAGCCGGCAAGTCGACCGTGCTCAAGGTACTCAGGGGTGTCTACCGACCAGACGATGGTGAGGTGGAGATCTTCGGCGAGCGGGTCAAGGAGTTCACGCCTCAGGAGGCCCGCGACTTGGGGGTTTCGATGATCTTCCAGGAGTTGTCGCTGATCTCCACGATGACGATCGCCGAGAACGTCTTCCTCGACCGAGAGCCGAAAACGGCCATCGGGTTCATCGACGACCGAGAAGCGGAGCGGCTCACCCGGGAATTGTGCGATGAGTTGGGTATTCGGCTCGACCCCCGGACCGTTGTCGGGACTCTCAGCACCGGGCACCGGCAGCTCATCGAGATCGTAAAGGCGCTGTCTCAGCATGCCCGTGTCCTGATCCTCGACGAGCCCACCTCTGCGCTGACCACGTCCGAAACCGATGCCCTGTTCACACTGCTCAGGCACCTGGCGGATCAGGGAGTGGCCGTGATCTACGTGTCTCATCGCCTCGATGAGGTACGCGATATCGCCCAACGAGTCACTGTCCTTCGGGACGGGGCCAATGTGATCACCGGCGAAATGGCCGTGATCGGGCCAGAGGGGGTGGTCAGGGCGATTGTCGGCCGCGACGTGAGCGCGTTCGAGCGAGTGGAGCGATCTGCCCCGCCACCCGGGCTGAAGCCGATCCTCGAAGCGGAGGACCTGGCCGGTGAACGGCTACCCGTCGACGTCAGCTTCACCCTCTATCCAGGCGAGATTCTCGGCATCGGCGGGCTAATGGGCAGCGGCCGCACCGAACTGGCGAGGGTCTTGGCCGGAGTCGATGCCAAGCGAAGCGGAACCATGAGGCTCGACGGAAAGGCGGTCGACTTTCGGTTTCCGGGCGACGCGGTAGAGGCCGGGATCGCGTTGATACCCGAGGATCGGGTGTCACAGGGCTTGGTGCTCGATCACAGCATCGTCACGAACATAAGCCTTCCCATCCTTCGCCGGCTGACCAGACGCGGTTTGATCGACGACGAGGCGGCTCTGCGGGTCGTGACCCGCCTGGTAGATCAACTCCAGATCAAGACAACGAGCCCACAAGAACTGGTGAGGAGGCTCTCCGGCGGAAACCAACAGAAGGTGGTTCTGTCGAAATGGCTGGCCGCCGATCCTCGAGTCCTGGTGCTCGACGAGCCCACTGCAGGTGTCGACATCGGGTCCAAAGCGGAGATCATTGCCTTGATCCGGGAGCTCGCCGATGCGAACAAGGCCATCATCGTGGTCTCCTCCGAGTTACCCGAGATGCTGGCTTTGAGTGACCGGATACTGGTCATGGCGAATGGCAGGATCACTCGGGAGGTATCCGGCGCGGAGATCAGCGGCTGGATCGGTCGATACGACACCATCGAAGCAGCTAGAACGTATGCGGAGGAGCAGTTGACCCTGGCCATCCAAGGAGTGAGTCAACTGTGAGCGACCCACGAGCAGACCGCACACCACGTGGACCGAGCGCTCGCGACATCGTGGGCCGGTTTCGCAGGCCTTTGAGGGTCGATTGGCAGCAGTTGATCATCTACATCGGGTTTGTGGCCGTCTTCACCTTCTTTGCGATAACCCTCCACGACAAGGGCTTCCTTCAGCAGAACAACCTGCTCAACATCGTGCGTCAGACAGCGACCATCTCGGTGATGGCAGTGGCCATGACATTCGTCCTCTCCGCGGCCGAGATCGACCTCTCGGTGGGAGCCGTGGCCGGGTTGGCCTCGGTCACCACGGCCATGGGAATCGAGAGTTTCGGCCTGGTAGGTGGGATCGCTGCCGGTCTCGCCACTGGGATCGTGGTTGGGGTCGTCAACGGGCTCCTCACCACCAAGGTTGGCATCCCATCGTTTCTCGTCACGCTCGCCATGCTGGGCATCGCTCGAGGCACAGCGATGTTCATATCGGACACGGCTGCCGTCCCAATCCTCGACGAGGGCTACAACAGCACTTTCGGCTCGGGCGACATCGGGCCGATCCCGACGCTGCTCATTTGGACCTTGGTGGTGGGAACCATCGGGCATGTAGCACTTCGTAAAACGAGATTCGGTCGGGAGGTCCTCGCCACCGGCGGCAACCAAACCGCCGCCCTGTACTCCGGTGTCGACGTCAAGAAGATCCAAATGCGCGTCCTGGCAATCTCGGCCCTTGCCGCCGCCTTGGCCGGGATGTTGTACGCGGGCAGACTGCACTCGGGACGATTCCAACTCGGCGAAGGTGACGAACTCTCGGTCATCGCTGCCGCGGTACTCGGCGGCACGTTGCTGTTTGGGGGCAAGGGGACCGTGATCGGCTCGATCGTTGGTGCCCTGATGATCGGGCTTATCAACAACGGACTGATCCTCATGGGTCTCGAGTTCAACCTCCAACTCATTGCCAAGGGAGTGATCATCCTTCTTGCGGTCGCCGCGGCCAAGCCCAACAGGGACTGACCGCCCCTGGTGTGCCCAGGTCAAATCGGCGCTCGCTTCAGCTTCGGTATGCCTTGCGCCCGAACCCTTGCACCGGGATCCCTTGGCTCGGCATCACTTCGTGTTGAAGGGCGAACATCGACGCCGCAGCCCGGTCGATATGACGGATGAAGGCTATCGATCCCTCGAGGAGCGGGCGCAGCTCCGCGGCGTCTTGGATCCTGGCGGGGGGGTATTCATGTTCCACGATGAGAGGGGTCGACTCCAGATCGATGTCCAGCAACTCTCGCAGGGCAAGCTGGTGATCGAGCCAGTCCACTGTCCGATTCTGGAGGTAAGCCAGCGGATCATGACGTGCGGTCCCAGGGAGCTCGTGTTCTGCGAAGACGGTTTGCTTCAGCCACGCCTTACCAAGGTCGCGGGGGTCAGAGGAGACCTCGCCGCCGACATGGTCTCCACGTTGCACGGTCTGACCTCCATACCCCCACGCCGAGATCCCACGGGCGTCGATCACCTGACCCTTGACGTGCAGCCCGTCGATCAGAAAGCCATAACCCTCGTCGGCGAGGTATTGGAACATCGAGCGAGTGTCCTGGCCCATCAGAGCAGAATGTGAAGGGTCGTAGTGGATGCGAAACTGATCGGTGACGCCTTGCCTCTCGCAGATGCGATGGAGCACTATCCACATGGCCGGCGTGTATGCGATGTTGTTGTGAAAGTTGTCTGTGGGCGTCCATCCCGGCATGGGGCACTGCTCGACGCGGTAAACGAGTCCGCGCTCCTTCGCTGCCCGGAGCAACGGGACAAATGACTCTTCGAACTCTCTGAGGTTCTGGTCCATTGACTTCGACTGATCGCGGCCCACGAATCCGGCGACGGCCGGCACATCGAGCATGACGGCGGCGTCCATCGCCCGGAGCATGAACTCATGCTTCTTGGCACGAACGGACTGGTCGGCGTGAAGCATGTCATCGAAGTATCCGATATCGGCAATGAACACACCGGTGGCTTCGACGGCTGCGTTGACACGGTTTGCCCGTGCCGAGTCGAAGGGTTGACGGAGGTCGAGTGTGTTAGCCACCGGGTCGAGCATGGCTTCCGCCGGTATGTCGGCTTGATCGGGATGAAGAGCTGCTGACAACTCGATGCAGTCGGCGCCCATCGAGGCTGCGTACTCCAGCCATTGCTCGATGGCGAGATCCGGGTCAGCGTCGCGTTGTTCCCGTGGCGTCAACTCTTGGAGCGCGGCGGTGAGAACCCCCACCGACATGAATCTTGGCTCGAACTGTCGTGACATGGATCCTCCCGGTGTCAGATGTGATCGGGCGTTGGGACGTCCACCCACTGGCGGGTGGCCGCTGATCGAAGCACGGCGTCGACAAGCCCGACGGACCGAAGCCCATCGTCGAAAGTGGGGAGGCCGTCAGGCAAGAACCCGTCTCGAATGGCCCGATAGGTGTCTCGGACGAAGAGGTCGAAGCTGTCGTTGTATCCCTGTGGATGGCCAGGTGGCAGAACCATGTACGGCTGGGCGGCGGCGCTGAAGACTGCCGGGTCGCGGGTGAGGAGTCGATTCTCGGTCCGACTGCCTATCCAGAGTTGTTCTGGGCTCTCCTGATCGAAGGCGTAACTCGCCGCATCGGTGCCGATCTCGAGCCAGAGGCGGTTCTTTCTACCTGGCGAGACCTGGCTCACCATGAGAGTCCCAGTCGCGCCACGATCGGTGCTGAAAACGACGCCGGCGATGTCCTCGGTGGTGACTTCGGTATCGGGCTCACCTTCGGGCGTGGCGCTACTGAAGGACTCGAGGTGAGTCGCGTGACGATGGCGGATGGCGACGCTGGTGCTCGCCACCAGACGAGTGATCCGATGTCCGGTGACGAATTCCATCAGGTCGCACCAGTGGGAACCGATGTCCGCCATGGCCCGTGACGGGCCGCCAATCCGGGGGTCGATCCTCCACGTCCAGTCGCTGGGGCGGCTGAGCCAATCTTGCAGATAGGAACCATGCACCAACACGGTTGCGCCTCCACCCTGGGCGAGCCGCTCGCGCATCTCGCGAACCGTTGGGTAGAAGCGGTAGATGAAGGGCACGGTCGCCACCCGACCTGACGATTCGGCGAGTTCAGCAAGCTGGCGTGCCGATTCCAGATCGATGGCGAGGGGCTTCTCACAGACGACGTGCTTGCCCGACTTGAGGGCGGCTGTGGCATAGGCGGCGTGCACATCGTTGGGTGTGCAGATGTGCACGACGTCGATGTCAGTGCGAGCGGCCAGGTCCTCTGCGGCTCGCAGGACGGTTGGGACCCCCATCTCGTCTGCGGCTTGTTTCGACCCGGAATCCGTCGATGCAGCGATAGCACGGACTTCGCCACCGGCGTTTCGAACCGCCCGGGCGTGCACCCTCCCCATGAATCCGGCTCCGATGATGGCGGCAGTGGTTGTCATGCGGATTCGCCCAACCGCGCCACCTGCACCATCTGGCCGGTACTGGCAGATCGATGTGCGGCTATCACTGCTTCGAGCGACCTGATCCCGTCGTCGGCTGATGCAGAAGGCGCACCGGCTCCGCGGACCGCGTAGGTGAAAGATCGGAGTGTCATCATGTAGGGACCGATCATCGGTCCCGAGTCGACAGAATGGGCGACACCGTCCACCATGAGTCGGAGATCTCCGGCGGGATGGACAGAGAGCACCCCCGTGGCGACGAGCGAACCTGCGTCTCCGTGAACCTCCACCGACGACGGCACATGGTTGACCGTGTAGGAGTCGTGGAAGTTCGAGAGGACACCGTTTTCGAACAGCAACGTGCCGGTGGCTATATCCTCGACCCCTGCTGCAGCGACACCCTGGTTTCCGATCATCGCCTGGACGGCAGCCACCTCCGAATCCAGTAGATGCCGAAGGATGTCGACGGTGTGAACCGAGACGTCCAACAGAACCCCGCCAGCCACGCGATCGGAGAGACGCCAGGTCTTGACGCGGTCGATGAGCGTGACGCCGAAAAACGTCCTGGCGGCGACGGGGGTTCCGATTGTCCCTGCGGCGATCATCTCCCTCATCTTGCGAAGCGGCGCCTGGTCCCGGAAGGCATGGTTGGTGGCAAGGACGACTCCCGCGGCAACCGCCGCGTCGCGCATGTCGATGGCGTCGGAAGCCGTGAGCGCCAGCGGCTTCTCACAAAGGATGTGTCTACCGGCCGCGGCGGCGGCGAGCACCTGGTCATGATGGAGCTCGTTGCGCGTCCCGACGAATACCGCCTCCACCCGCTGATCGGCGAGGGCCGACTCCAGCGATGACCACACCTCCCTGACACCAGTCCTCTCGGCATAGGAACGGCCCCGTTCGGCCGACGTGCTGTAGACGCCGACAACTTCGGAGCCCGGAACGGAACGGATGGCGTCGATGACGAACGCCTCTGCGATCCAGCTCGCCCCCAGCACCGCCCAGCCGAGCCCGGGGCTCTCATCGGGCGACACCAGCAGCTCCTCTCTGTTCGATCCTCCTCATCGGGGAAGACAGCTGCGGACATAGGTGTCCGAAGCGTGGAGCTGGCTGGTGACCTTCTCTTTCGACCAACCATGGGTGCCGTGGCACTTGAGGCTGGCGACACCCTCGTAGCCTAGATGACTCAATGCCCGCAGCGGCACCCGATGGTCGAGGACGCCATCTGGGCGCGGAAGCTGCTTCTCGCCGGGACCGAAGTTCAGACCGTCGACCCCGTGTCGATATGCCGGGTCGATATCCCAGATGTAGTAATAGAAGAGCTTCTTCCGCTCCAGCAGGAAGGTAGCGGCCTCCACAATGCTGTCGCCGACCACCCAAAGATGAGGCGGGGCGAGACAAACCCCGACATTTGGTCGATCTAGTTCGGTGACGAGCCGCTTGATCTGGGCAAAGGTGTCGACACCCTCGTCCCAGCGAAGCTCCTCGTTACCTCCCGACTCGAAGTTCTCGGTGAAGGGCACAGTGAGGTGGTTCTCGACCGCGATCCGCACCCCATGCCGATCCGCGAGGTCGGCGAGCGGGGGAAGGAAGGACGAAACGAATTCGGAGAAGTTGGCCTCGGAATCAAAGATCACGGTGTCGATGCCAAGGGCGCCAGCGAGCTCGATGCGCTGCGCGATCTCGTCTTGATCCTTGCCGTACATGGTGAGGCCGGTCGCTGTCATGCCGTACTTGCCGAGGGTGGCCTTGATCTCCTCGATGTCGTCTCCCGGGTTGACGTGCGACGCCAAGGGAGGCGCTGACGTCCAGAGGTTGACGTGGGTGAATCCCAGGCCCGCTAGCTCGGCCAGGGATTCATCGAGGGTGAAGTCGTGGTACGGAAGAATCTCAGCACCGTATGTGAACACCTTCCACTCCTTGTCTTGGGTTCTCAGCCGGCGTGACCGACGAAAACGGCTTTCTCTGTCTCTCGGTTGTTGAACATGGCGAACGCGTCCGAGGCGTCACCGAGCTCGAAACGATGGGTGATCAGGTCCGTGACCGGGAGTTGGTGCCAAAGGGCAAACCGTTGGATCTCGTCGAACTCCCACAATGGGAAGTACCAACCACCGATGACGGTGAGCGTCTTGCGAAGGAACTGTTCACTGGGGCGAAAAGTGGTGGACCGGGATTCACCAACGAAGGCAACCCGACCGTTGCGGGCGGCAACGTCGAGAGCATTGTTTTGTGCGACTGGGGCTCCCGAGCATTCGACCGCCACCTCCACACCCCGCCCCTCCGTGAGTTCCATCACGCGCTCCACGGTGTGGTCATCGGCTGGCACCGTCTCATGCGCCCCGAGAGCCAGCGCCATCTCAAGTCGCCTTTCGAGCATGTCGACCGCTATGACCCTCGCCCCGTGTGCTGCCGCAACCATGACCGCGGCTCCACCCATCGGGCCAACACCGAAGACGACAACGGTGTCCCGGCCGTTGACGCCGAGCCGACGCTGTGTGTGGTATTGGGTCCCCACCATGTCGGTGAGCAAGGCGCCCGATTCGAAGCTGACCCCATCGTGCAGTCTCATGGCGTTGTCCCCCGGGAGCTTGAAGTACTCGGCGTCGCCGCCGTCGACATCGAACCCAAGGCACTGCCACTGCGCACAAAGCATCCGCTCGCCGCGCATGCACCACTCACAGCGCCCGCATCCGATGCCGAGAAACGCGGCAACCCGGTTACCCACCTCCAGCCCGCGGACCCCCTCCCCGACGGCAACCACCTCACCCGACGGTTCGTGGCCGGGAACGACCGTTCCCATTCCGGCCGAGTCCCCGCCGACGATCGGGTCGCCGTTGTAAAGGGACATATCACTGCGGCAAATCGCAGATGCACGCATCGCCACGACCACATCTCCGGTCTGGGGTTGGGGGTCGTCACGGTCGACGATCTCGACCTGCTGGTCTCCAGGCAGTAAGACAGCCTTCATGTCTTTGCTCTCCTTCGATAGCCGTTCACTTGCCCGCACCGAAGCTCAGGCCTTCCACCAACCTGCGACGAAGAATCAGGGTTATCACCAACATCGGAGCGACGATCAGCACCGATCCGGCTGTCAGGAACCCCCATTGGGTGCCGAAGAGCCCGGTGAACTCGAGGACCCCCACGGGGGCCGTCTTGGCGGTCGATCGGGTGAGTGACAACGCGAAGAGGAACTCGTTCCATGACAGGAGGGCGGTGATGATGGCGGCGGTGGCGATCGCCGGCGCGGTGAGTGGCAGCACGACGTGGCGGACAATCTCCCAATTGTTGGCGCCATCGATTCGCGCTGCCTCGTCGATCGACTCGGGCAACTCCAGAATCGCCCCCCGGATGATCCATACCGCGATGGGGAGGGCGAATCCGGCGAACGGCACGATCAACACCGGGTAGGTGTCGATCAACCTCAGGTCGCCGGCGAGGATGAACACCGGGATGACCGCCACGATCGGAGGGAACATGTAGGTCGAGAGGATCCACATCGACACACGCTTCCGGGACCGGAAACTCTGCAGCGAGAGAGCGTATGCCGCAGGGGTTGCCAGGACGATGGTCAAGATCGTCGCCCCGAAGGTCACGATGACGCTGTTGAGGAGGAGACGGCTGAAGTCAGACGCTCCGCTCTGACCCAAGAGGAGGGCCCGGAAGTACTCGAGCGTCGGCTCGAATGTCCACGCAGGTGGGATCGCCTGGGCCAGGTTGCCCGGCTTGAACGCGGTCGTGATCATGAAGAGGAACGGGACCAGCGTCAGCCCGAGGTACACGACCAGCATTCCCTTCGAAAGGATGCGGACCGCCCTCATCGAGCCACCCCTTCGTTCGACCCCAACAACCGCAACACCAGCGGGGCCAGTGCGCTAACGATGATCAGCAGCACAATCCCCAGTGCAGCGGCGTCGCCGATCCGGAAGCTCTGGAGCGCGATCCGGTGGATGACCAGGTTCACGATCTCGGTCGAGTCGGTGGGCCCTCCATCGGTGAGGACCTTGAAGGAGTCGAACGTCTTGAAGGCCTGGATCACCCGGAGCACAACGGCGATGCCGATGAAAGGCCGGAGCATCGGGAGTGTCACGAAACGGAAGATCTGCAAGTCACTGGCTCCGTCCACGACGGCGGCCTCGTACGGCTCCCGGGGCATTGCCTGCAAACCGGCCATCAAGATGAGGGCGACGAAAGCGGTCCACTGCCATACGTCGAGGCCGATGATCGACATCCATGCCGTGACAGGATGGCTCAGCCATTCGAGCGGGCGATCCATGATTCCCAGCGCTCGAAGGTAGTGGTCGACCCATCCGAAATTCGGGTTGAGGAGCTGTCGGAACACCAAAGCAGAGACCGCCGGGGTGATCGCCAGCGGAAGAAGAAGCATCGTGGAGGCAACCTGGTTGAACCATGTCCGCTTGGCGAGACCGACGGCGAGCACTAGGCCAATCGCCAACTCCAGGGCGACCACCGCCACCACGAACCCGACCATCTTGACGATGCTCGATCGAAGCGAGGAGCTGCTGATCACCTCCAGGTAGTTGTCGAAGGCGACGAAGTCGCGGGAGTCTCCGAGCAGAGTGAAGTCGAAGAAGCTCGCCTGCAGCAGATAGATCGCCGGAAAGGCGGTGATAGCCACGAGGAGCAGCATGGCCGGTGCAATCAGGACCCATCCCTCGCGGTTCCCGTGCCGCGCAGATCTGCCTGGTTGGGGGGGTGCGCGGCGGCCCAGCGCCGCACGCACCCCCCCACCGGACGATGCCCACGCCTGCGGCGTGGTTTCCGGCGTGGCCCCCCGAGTCACGTCCTCAGATGTCTCCGACTACGTACCCGGCCTGTTCGAGTAGTTGCGCGACCTCTTGGGCGGCGGCGTCCATCGTCGCCTGAGGGTCTGCACCGTTCGCCACGGCGTTCACCGCGGTGCCAACCGCTCCACTGACTTCGCCATAGTTGGTCAAGCGGGGCCGACCCTGTCCGGTTGCCAGAGAAGCCCCGAGGGCCTCGTAGAAGTTGCCGAATTGTTCGGTCAAGCTCGGATCGTTGGCTGCAGCCTCGTACACCGAGACCCTTGTCGGATGGAGCTGTGACTGGAGCATCTCGATCTGGGTGGCAGAGCTCGTGAACCACGTGATAGCCCGGTACGCCCAGTCCTTGTTGTTGGAGAACTTGTTCACGCTCAGCATCCAGGTACCGAAATGGGGCCCCGGGCTCTCACCGGCCTTTGCAGGTATCACCCCGTACGCAACCTCACCGCTCTCGAGGTCGAAACTGTGGTAGTTCATCGTCATCGCGGTGAGACCCTGGTCGAAGGCGGCCCCGGTGTCATCCCACGACGAGTTGGTGGTGCCGGGAGGCGTCACCTGAAGATCGTTGATGAGCGACGCGTAGAAGGTGAGACCTTCAATGGCAGCCGGGTCGTTGAAGGTGATGTTGAACTGGTCATCGACCAGAGTGCCGTCCCCGCCGGCGCTGGCTGCGAACGACTTGAAGTCTGTGGTTCCCCACTCTCCAGCCCCAGCCATCAGCGTCGTGCCATATAGGTTCTCTTCCGGACGCGTAAACCACTGCGCAACCTCGGTGAACTCATCCCACGTCACCGGATACGCCAGGGCGCGTCCGTATTCTGCTTCGAAACCGGCCTGCTCCTCCGGATCGTTGAACAAGTCGGCTCGATAGGCCATCGTCAACGCGTTGGCTTGGATCGGAAGACCGAAGACCTCGAACCCCTCGCCAAGGATCGCGTCCAAATCGACGGTGCTCGCGTCACCGGGGAAACGGAGGTTCGACTCAGCCTGATTGTATACCGCCGTGTCGTAGAAGACCGCCGGGATGAAGTCCACCAGGTCCACATCGGCGATGTCATTCAGTGATTCGTCGGCAAGGTATCCCGACAGCGGCTCGACCTGATTCGTCAACGCCGGCATCCATGGGGTGTCCACGATGATGATGTCGTAAAAGTCGCTTTCGCTGGCCAGTTCGGCGAACACGCGCTGCTGGAGTGCCTCGTACGGCTGGGAGTCGACGTTGATCTGGATGCCAGTGGCCTCCTCGAACGCCGGGATCATCGAGTTGACGGCATCGAAGTTCGCCTCGACGGTCGCATAGAGCATGTTGAGCGACTCAGGCTTGTCGCCGTCGACCGTCCCCTCTCCGGCTGTAGTCGAGGTCTCGGCCCCTCCAGAAGTGGTCGTAGTCCCCCCGGCCTCTTCTGTGGTTGCTGTGGAGTCGCTGGTACAAGCAGCTAGGACGAGGGCGAGCGCCATGATGGTCGCCCACCGGTGCCTTGCTCTGGTTGCTGTGGTCATGTTTCCTCCTGTTTCCTGACGGTTGGAGCCGTCACTTCTACGGTCCGTCATGTGCCTGCCCCGAGGTGGCCCCGGCGGGCGATTCGGGCGGCGGCCGACGTAGCGGGTCGGTGCTCCAACAACTCACGCCATGCCGCCCATCCACGGCAACTGAGAGCGGCGCTGGCGAGTTGTCCACGAAATTACTTTCCTCCGCTCGCCGGACCTTAGATAGGCACTTTTGCAGGTGTCAAGACCTAAGCCGCCATCTTGTGACCGAAGGACGGCATAAGCCGTTCGTGCGGATCAGGGGACGGATGCCGCAGTTGATCGATGATGAAGCCGAACGAACGGGGTCGAACCGCTGAGGGACTAAGAGAAGTGAGAGGCATAACCAAGCGCCAGGGAAAGAACGTCAGGTTCACGTCTTCAACATCAGGCTCCAGCCGGATCAGGCCCTGACCGGAAACGCGATGTCGCAAGCGGGGTCGTCATCACCAACGGCCTCAGAATCAACGAGGTGCACCTCACGAGGCGCGGCCGGATGATCGCTATGGAGCGGCTTCCCGTTGAGGCCACCTGAGGCCTGCTGGGTTGTCAGTCTCGGGCTACCACAGCTGACCTGACTCGCCTCTGGGGTCGGCCCTTTGCTTCAGGAACTCCGTCGCCCGGTGATGGACCGTCACTTCGGTCTCGAGTTCCAACGCGCGCTCATACGCACGTGATCGAGTGTGATGCCTGACCTCTAGAGCCATCCGAGTAGACCGCAGTGAGGGTGACAGTGAACTCCCCCAGCGCCGGGCAATAGAACAGGTCTCTAAACACTGGACTTCCGAGCGGTACTTCTTGTCCGAAGGTGTCGGTCCAATACACGCGATCAGGACTGCCGTTGGCGTGCCCAGTCAGCTTGAAACTCGAAGTTGTCGACATGACGACCGTACTAGGGCCCTCGATGGTGACGCCGGTATCTGGCACGCGCCCGATATTGAAATATGCGATGAGTCCAGCGGCGATGAGCGCAGCGACAACGCCGATGAACACTTGCCGAGCATGCCCGCTCAAGCCTCCCTCAGTTGCCATGTGTTCTCTCTCTTCCTTTGCGTAGTGCCGGACCTATCCAAGCTCATCGCTCGCCTCTTTGAGGTCGAAAATCGGCCTTATGGCGAGGAGTACCATCAGTCGCCCCGTCAGCCGCTAGGAGGGACTCAGTTGCGTTTTGGACACTTCTCTGACGCTACGCGTGAGTACGTGATCACGACGCCTCGCACGCCCTACCCGTGGATCAACTACCTGGGGACCGAGGAGTTCTTCGGCCTGATCTCACACACCGGCGGCGGATACAGCTTCTACCGGGACGCCAGGATGCGCCGACTCACCCGCTACCGCTACAACAACGTGCCCACCGATGTCGGGGGCCGCTACTTCTACGTGAACGACGACGGCGATGTCTGGACACCGTCGTGGGCACCGGTGCAAGCAGAGCTCGATCATTTCGAGGCGAGGCACGGACTCTCCTACACCGTGATCACCGGCGAGCGCAACGGCCTGCGGATCGAGACGCTATATCTGGTGCCGCTGGGCGCCACGGCGGAGATCCATAGGGTGAGACTCACCAACACCGGCGCAACCGCCAAAGGTGTGAAACTCTTCTCGGTCTTGGAGTTCAACCTGTGGAACGCGTTGGACGACCAGACGAACTACCAGCGGAACCTCTCACTGGCCGAGGTGGAAGTCGACGGCTCGACCATCTACCACAAGACCGAGTACCGCGAACGGCGCAACCACTATGCCGTGCACTCGGTCAACGCCCCGATCTCCGGCTACGACACCGATCGTGAGGCGTTCTTCGGTCTCTACGGCGGGTGGAACGCACCCGACGCCGTTGTCGCAGGTCATTGTCACAACTCGATCGCAAGCGGCTGGTCGCCGATCGGTGCCCACCAGATCGACGTCGCCTTGGCGCCGGGCGAAGTGCGCGACTTCGTCTTCGTGCTCGGCTATGTCGAGACCGAGCCGGACGCCAAGTGGGAGTCGCCAGGGGTCGTCAACAAGGCCCCTGCCCGGGCACTTCTCCAGCGCTTCTCCACGAGCGAACAGGTGGATGCTGCGATGGTCGAGCTCCGCAGCTACTGGGACGACTTGCTCTCGACGTTCACCGTCGACAGCGGCGACCCGAGGGTGGACCGGATGGTGAACGTCTGGAACCCATACCAGTGCATGGTCACGTTCAACATGTCACGAAGCGCCTCGTACTTCGAGACCGGCATCGGTCGGGGCATGGGATTCCGTGACTCGAACCAAGATCTCCTCGGGTTCGTGCACCAGGTGCCGGAACGGGCCCGGGAGCGCATTCTGGACATCGCCGCGACCCAGTTCCCCGATGGGAGTGCGTATCACCAGTATCAGCTGCTCACCAAACGGGGAAACCACGATATCGGCTCGGGCTTCAACGACGATCCGTTGTGGCTGATCGAGGGGGTGGCTGCCTACGTCTCCGAGACCGGCGATCTGGCGATCCTCGACGAAGACGTGCCCTTCGACAACGACCCCGAGAACACGGGGACTCTCTTCGAGCACCTGCGGCGGTCTTTCCATCACGTGCTGCACAATCGGGGCCCGCACGGGTTGCCGCTCATCGGTCGGGCGGACTGGAACGACTGCCTCAATCTCAACTGCTTCTCCGAGACGCCGGGGGAGTCGTTCCAGACGACCGAGAACCTCTCCGGCGGGTCGGCGGAGTCGGTGTTCATCGCAGGCTTGTTCGTGCACTGTGCACCCGGTTACGCCGCTCTGGCGGAGGCGGTGAGGGCATCGGAGGAAGCGGAAGGGGCCCGTCGAGCTGCCGCGGAGATGAGCGCCGTCGTGCTCGATCATGGATGGGATGGCGACTGGTTCGTGCGCGCCTACGACTACTACGGGAACAAGGTCGGTTCGAGCGAGTGTGACGAGGGGAAGATCTACATCGAGCCGCAGGGGTTCTGCGTCATGGCCGGGATCGGCGTCGAGAGCGGGGAGGCGGTACGTGCATTGGACTCGGTGGGGAAGATCCTGGACAGCGACCACGGGATCATGCTCTTACAACCGGCATACACCACCTATCGCCTGGAACTGGGTGAGATCAGCACCTATCCCCCGGGATACAAAGAGAACGGCAGCATCTTCTGTCACAACAATCCCTGGGTGATGATCGCCGAGACCGTGCTCGGGCGCGGCGACCGAGCGTTCGCCTACTGGAAGAAGATTGCTCCCACTTTCCGCGAGGAGATCTCTGAGCTACATCGGATGGAGCCTTACGTATATGCCCAGATGATCGCCGGCAAAGACGCTCCGCGACACGGCGAGGCGAAGAACTCCTGGCTCACCGGGACCGCCGCGTGGAACTTCGTCGCCATCACCCAGCACATCCTTGGTGTGAAGCCCGAGATGGAGGGCTTGCGGGTCCAGCCCTGCCTCCCCGCCGAGATGACAAAAGTGGAAGTCACGCGACGGTGCCGCGGCGCCCAGTATCGAATCACCGTGGCCAACAGGGGTGACGGCGGCTCGCCGCGGCTCGCCGTCGATGGCCGGCCGATCGACGGCACCGTGGTGCGGTACGCGCCAGCAGGCTCGATCGTGGAGATCGCGGTCGACTGCTAGGGAGACTTCGACAAGGCACGCGCCAAGACCTCTTGCCACGCAAGGAGTTTCGGCGGCGCGCCCGGGGCGACTCGAACACCCAACCTCCTGATCCGTAGATCTCCAAGCGGCGTCCATGAGGGTCCACATGAGTGCATTCGGCCTCTTGCTGAGTGCTTTCGATTCCATCGTGGTCCACGGCCGTCCAGCGTCATCCACCGCGAGTGGTTCCCACCATGGCTCCCAGCCAGTAGCAAGCAACCTCGCAGAAGGCAAGGCACTAGTCGGGGAGCAATGTGCTCCGCATCACCGCTGTGATCCAGTCCTGGTATCGATCCGGAGGCCATCCCCGCTCGAGGACCAGTAAGTCGTACACGCCAGGGAGTTGACTGTCCAGCCCTCCGGGCTCCCCATTACCTGGCACGAGCATCGGCTGGGGCAACTTCTGGTTTCGCGACACCATGCGGCCGAAGGGCTTGTCTTTGTGGACGTTACATGTAACATTGGGTCCATGTCGTCACCAAAGGACCGCTCCACGGTCTCCGATCGCGTTCAGAGCCATCGGGACCGCCTACGCGCCCAGGGCCTCCGACCTGTACAAATCTGGGTGCCCGACACCCGGTCTCCCAGATTTGCGGCGGAGGCGCATCGCCAATCCGCCGCTGTCGCCACCTCAGAACAGGCGAAGGATGACCAGGCTTTCTTGGACGCCCTCAGCCTGGGCAAGGAGTGATCCGCGGCGAGATCTGGACGGCTGCGGCGGGGAGCGGCTATGTGGGCAAGCCCCGGCCAGTGGTCATTCTCCAAGATGATCGCTTCGATGCCACCGCGTCGGTCACGGTCTGCGCATTCACAACTGACCCCACCGAGGCGCCGCTGTTTCGGCTTCTGGTCCAGCCAGACCTAGTCAACGGATTACAGGAGCCAAGCAGCCTGATGGTCGACAAGATCACCACTGTCCCCCGGTCCAAAGTCGGAGAACGCATCGGTCGACTCGGTGATGACGACATAGTTCGGCTTGGACCAGCCATCATGGTCTTCCTTGGACTCGCCGGCTCATAAACAGCCAGCAGTCACGATGGGTAAGGACCCCAAGCTGCTGTGCTGCCCGGCGTTTGGTGCCTCGTCAGAAAGGTCGACACACCAGAACCATTGCCGTGACGAAGCCACCTTTCTCATCAGGGCTTTCGTCCTTGCGCGCCCGGGGCGACTCGAACACCCAACCTCCTGATCCGTAGATCTCCAAGCGGCGTCCATGAGGGTCCACATGAGTGCATTCGGCCTCTTGCTGAGTGCTTTCGATTCCGTCGTGGTCCACGGCCGTCCGGCTCCATCCACCGCGAATGGCTCCCAACTTGGCTCCCAGCTAGAGCCCTGCCAGCGATGTGGCAGCACGGACACTGACCTCTGCGGCGACCCACGCATGGCGCGGAACGCTTGGCTGGGAGCGCAGAATGCCGGATACAGACCGCGGCCAAAGGCACAGTGAGGCGTCGCCCCGCGTGATTATGGGCGGGCTTCCGCGGCAGGCGGGTAGTCCAAGCGGATAACGGTGAGTTAGGCGGGTGCGGTTCGCCGACGACCTTCAGCCCCTCACCATTCTCATGGTCTCCCTGACCGTCAGTAGTCTGCCGTTCTTCTCTGCCGCTGCGATGACCTCGGCCGACAACTCCGCCTTGGCAGCCTCCAGGTACGGGCGGCCAGGGCTGTCCTCCGAGTAGACGTTGACGATGCCCTCCACTTCCGAGAAGCGCTCGGCGGCGTAGGCGATCATCACCGCCCGCTTCGGCTGCCCCTCGACAGCCTCCACCGCCGCCAGGCCGATCATCGAGATCCCAACGCCCGGGACGCTGCCGACGTCTTCGTAGGCCTGAGCCGAGTCAAGGAAGGTGTGTCGCGCCCTTCCTGAGTCGCCATGGGCGAGGTAGCTCCACGCCATCTCCCCCAGCACGCGAGCCTCTTCGGCCCGATCCCCAATCGCTTCAAAGGCCGCCCGGGACCGCTCATACAGCTCCAGGGCTCCTTCGATATCGCCGCCTATTGCGGCCAGCTGGGCCAGGCCTCCGAGCGAAATGCCAGCGCCCTGGTGGTCGCCCCGTGAGTCCTGGATGGACAGCGCTTCCTCGTAACGGGCCTTGGCGGTCTCAACATCGCCGGAGATGGCATGGAGGACGCCGTCGAAACCCAGGGCTTGGGAAAGTTGGAAGGGGTAGTCGAGCTCCCGGCCCAGCTCGATGCTCTTAGAGGCCCAGTCAAGAGCCTTGGCCAGATCGATGCCGATGTGACCGAGAGCGAGGCCAACCGTCGCATTGGCCATGGTGTGGCGGTCGCCCAGATCCTCGGCTATGCGGTACGCCTCGGACCACTCTTCGAGCGCCTGCTGGTTACTGCGCAGCGTCCACGACGCAAGTCCGGCGGTTATCAGCAACCTGGCCCGGCCCCGCGTGGGCTCCCTCGAAATTTCGAGGAGACTACGTGCATACTTCCGGGCGCTGAGGTGCTTGCCTCGAATGTGCCAGTACATCCACAGGTCTCCGTGGGCGGTCATGCCGAGCTCGGTAGCCTCGGCGTCACCGGTGTGAGCCCGGCTCGCTAGGTGGTCGAAGGCGGCCTGTATGTTGGCCTCGTCGGTCATCCCGCGGTCAATCCATGCCAACTGCTCGATGCCCTCGATTCCGGCTCCGATCTCGGTAGCCAGCCCACCGAAGTGCGCGGCGTGGCGTGTTGCGACGTCTCCTGTTTCACCAGATTCGTCGAGGCGCTCAGTGGCGAATTCCCGGATGGTCTGCAACATTGCGAAACGGCCATCTCGCACGGTCACTAGCGCTTTGTCCACCAGTGACTCCAGGTCGTCGAGGATGTCGCCGCCGGGCTCGGCACAGGTGGCCTCGATAGCTTCGAGCGTGGCTCCGGCCGAGAACGTCGCCATCCGGCGGAACAAGCGCTGCTCGGAGTCGGTAAGGAGGGAATGGCTCCAGGCGATGGTGGCGCGCAGGGTCTGCTGCCGCTCGGGGAGGTCGCGCCGTCCCCCGGTGAGAACATCGAGAGTGTGCTCTAGGCGCGCCAGAAGCGCCTCGACTGTGAGAATGCGGGTGCGGGCAGCGGCGAGCTCGATGGCGAGCGGTAGGCCGTCCATGCGGCGGCACACCTCTGCCACGGCCTGGGCGTTGTCGACACTAAGGGCGAAGGTGGGGTTCGTTGTCTGCGCTCGTTGAATGAATAGGGCGACGGCCGGGTAGCCGGCGAGTTCCTCGGGCGTAGCTTGGCCCTTGGAGGGTGGCAGTAACAGCGGCGCCAGCTGATACTCGCGTTCGGCACCTATGCGCAGCGGCGTCCGGCTGGTGACGAGCAGACGCAACTCGGGACAGGTCGCCACCAGATCTGCGACGATGGAGGCGGCTTCGATCACCTGTTCAAGGTTGTCCAGGAGCAGCAATGCCTTCTTGTCTCCGATGAGGGCGGTGACGGCCTCGCCCAACCTCCTCCCTTCGGCCTCCTTGACATCGAGGGCATCGGCAAGGGTGGGGACGACGTCGGCCAAGTCGGTAACGTCGGCCAAGGCAACGAACGAGATGCCGTCGAGAAATTCAGGGCCTAGGCGGCGGCACACCTCGATGGCGGTACGGGTCTTGCCGATACCGCCCGGTCCTGTGATCGTCACCACTCGATGTTTGGAAACGAGATCGGTCAGGGCCGCCAGGTCGGCCTCGCGTCCCACGAGAGGGGGACCCGGATCTGGAAGGTTGGCGGGCAGGGTGGCGAGTTGCTCACCTTTACCGTGTAGGAAGTCCGGGGCGGGCACTACTAGTCCGTCGACGGCGATGGCGTAGATGGTGAACGGTCGACCCACGTTCTTGAGCTTGAATTTGCCCAGGTCGACGAAAGCAAACGTCGGCTGGTTGCTCACCTGGTCGTAGACAGAGTCGCTGACCATGACCGCACCGGGCAACCCGAATGACTCGATACGCGAGGCGATATTCACCGCGTCCCCAACCAAGCCAGTTGGCTCCACCATGACATTGCCTACGTGGATACCGATGCGCACCGGCACCTCGAGCGGGGCTTGGAGTGCCTGCTGGACTGAGATCGCGCACGCCACCGCGTCGACGGAGTTGGGGAACGTGCTGAGCGACCCGTCTCCGAAGAACTGGACGATGGCCCCACCGTAGGCCTCGTGCCGTTCTTGGACGACGCTTGTGTACCTGTCCCGCTTGGCGAGCGCGAGTTGCTCGTCGGACTGCATGAGCGCGGTAAACCCCTCCATGTCGGTGAACATGACTGCAGCCAGCTGCCGTTCCGCTCCCATTGGGGGGCGATTCTAGGGAGTCGAGATGGCGCGCCGCCCGAGAAGAGGTTCCATGATTCGGGTAGCTTCAACGTCAACGAGCGCTGCGCCGCGAATGTCCCCGTTGGCACATATCACCCTACTCCCGCGCCATATCGATCATTCCGAGGACCGCCCGGGATCGCAGCACATATGTGCGTGTCAGCTGCCAAGGTGATCGCCCGACAACGTCCGATCGGGTGAATGGCTCCCAAAGGTCGCCCTTCAGCAACCCCTCAACGATCACGAGACACATGAAATCCCCTGCTACTGCATAGGATTTCTCCAGCGCGCCCGGGGCGACTCGAACACCCAACCTCCTGATCCGTAGATCTCCAA
>DATDPT010000049.1:0-13995 GCA_035292605.1 Acidimicrobiia bacterium | reverse complement strand
CCCGAGAAAGCGGGATTCTCATCGGGTGGCGGCGTACATGGCTCTGGCCCTGGAGCATCGGGCGGACATCATCAGGGCTCACGATGTCGCCGTTGCCTGCGATCTGGCGAGGTTGTTCGGCAGGCTTCCCTAACTGTCGGCATGCCCGACTACGGTCTGGCAGATGGGATTGCTCCTCATCTCGGCACCTTCCAACGCCGGTCCCGGCGAGCGTCAGCGGATGTTGGACGCCGCGGCGGAGCGGTTCTCGGAGCAGGGTGTGGGGCGAGCGGAGCTGGTCCGCCTCGACGTCCCAGGGCGAGGTGCGGGCGAGGAAGGCGACGGCACACTTCGCACCGAGCTCGAGCCTCTGATCCCGCTACTCCAGTCGGGCTCGCTGTTCGGCGAGAGACAGGGGCTGGAGATCGTCGATGTCCAGAGCCTTCAGGTTACGGAGGCAGAAGTCCTTGCGGACCTGTTGAGATCCGCTGACATCGAGGCAATGGAAGTCGTGCTTCTGGTGACCGGCGCCACCCCCCGGTCCCTGGCCAAGGTGGTCCAGGATCGTGGGAAGTCGGTGTCGGTCGGAAAGATCTGGGAGCGTCAGGCTTCCCAGTGGCTCGACGCCGAGATCCGTGACCGGGGCTTGCAGCTGGACAAGGGGGCAAAGGACGCCCTGCTCCAGAAATTCGGCACCGATACCGCAGCCATGGGCAACGCGCTCGACCAACTACATGGGCTTCCCGGCAAGCTCACCAAGCAGATGATCCTCGACCGGTTCAAGAACCGTCCTGACGAGCCCATGTTCCACATCACCGATGCCATCTCCCGGGGCGATGTGGGAGTGGCGTTGCGGAGGTTGTCGGACTTCCTGGTCCACGGTCACCCTTTGGTCTACCTGGCTGCGGTCGAGTCCGATCTCAAACGGCGTTCGCTGGCTGCGGCCGCCCCTGACGAGGAGACTTTTCGCACGTGGACCGGCTCACGGTCGACGGACCGGGGGGCGTCCCGGGTCTGGTCGCAACGGGGGAAGGTCCGGGAGTCTTCGTTGCGTAAGGCTCAGGAAGCGTTGGTCCGCGCCGACCGGGTGATCAAGTCACAACCTGAAGAGGTTCACCGAGTGACCTTGGAGAGGCTGACGGTTGCCTTGTGCCGGTGGTACGGGTAGCCCGTGTTTCTCCCCCCACGAGCGAAGCGACATTTCTCCCCCCAGGAGCGGAGCGACATTTCTCCCCCCAGGAGCGAAGCGACATTTCTCCCTCCAGGAGCGGAGCGACATTTCTCCCTCCAGGAGCGGAGCGACATTTCTCCCTCCAGGAGCGGAGCGACATTTCTCCCCCCAGGAGCGAAGCGACGTTGGGGGGAGTACCGGCGTAGCCGGGGAGGGGGGCGCCGCAGGCGAAGGGGGACTACCGGCGTAGCCGGGGAGGGGGTGACTCCGACGCGCCAGCTCAGCCGGCGGCTGAAGACTTCTTGGCCAGTCTCGACTTCTTGCGGGCTGCCGTCTTCTTGTGAAGCACGCCCTTCGAGGTGGCGACGTCGATCTTCTTCTGCGCAGCACGGTACAGATCGTCGGTGGCCTCACCGCCGGCCGCGGCGGCCTCGACCTTCTTGATGCTGGTCTTGAGGTCGCTACTGACGGCTTTGTTCCGCATCCGCAACCCGTCGTTCTGACGATTGCGCTTGATTTGCGACTTGATGTTGGCCATGTCGAAAACCCGATTCCGTTGGTGGGAAACCGGCCAAACCCGCTGCTGGGAGCGCCGGAAACGGCAGAGTAGCAGGGCCTGGATCGAAGTTACAATGGGTGCCTCCCACTACACGTGACCACTCAAGCGCGCATCCGCAACTTCTCGATCATCGCCCACATCGACCACGGAAAGTCGACCCTTGCCGATCGTCTTCTCGAGCGCACCGGGGCGGTCAGCGAGCGTGACATGCGAGAACAGGTCCTCGACACCATGGACCTGGAGCGGGAGCGTGGGATCACAATCAAGGCGCAGACAGTCCGTCTGCTTCATGTCGGTGAGGACGGGGAGGAATACGTCCTCAATCTGATCGACACACCTGGCCATGTCGACTTCTCCTACGAGGTCTCCCGATCCCTTGCCGCCTGTGAGGGGGCGTTGTTGCTCATCGACGCTGCCCAGGGGGTCCAGGCCCAGACTCTGGCCAACGCATACCTGGCCATCGACGCCGGTCTGGAGGTGATCCCGGCGATAAACAAGATCGATCTCGTTGCCGCTGACCCGGAGCGGGTTGCGGGCGAGATAGGCAACATCCTCGGCGGCTCACCAGATGACATCGTGCGCATCTCTGCCAAGACGGGAGTCGGAGTCGACGAATTGCTGCAACGGCTTGTGGAGCAAGTCCCACCCCCGGCCGGGGATCCCAAGGCCCCGCTGCGCGCTCTGGTATTCGATTCCTATTACGACGCCTACCGGGGTGTTGTCTGTTACATCAGGGTGGTCGACGGACGCCTCGCCTCCGGCCAGCGGATTCGTCTGATGGCCACCGGTGAGAGCCACGACGCCAGCGAGATCGGAGTTCTGACACCATCCGCCAAACCGGTTGCCGACCTGGAAGCCGGAGAGGTTGGGTACCTGATCACCGGTGTCAAGGAGATCGATCGCATCAAGGTCGGAGACACCCTCACCGACGCCATCCGGCCCGCGACCGACCCGCTCCCCGGTTACTCCGAGCCAAAGCCCATGGTTTTCTCCGGGCTGTTTCCGACAGACGGAGACGATTTCGAGCGTCTCCGGGAGGCCCTGGAGAAACTGCGACTGAACGACGCCTCTCTTGTCTATGAGCCAGAGAGCAGCCGTGCCCTCGGGTTCGGCTTCCGTTGCGGGTTTCTCGGGCTGCTCCACATGGAGATAGTCCGGGAGCGCCTCGAACGCGAGTACGACCTCGACCTGGTGGCGACCGCCCCGTCGGTGGCATACCGGGTGACGATGCCCAACGGTTCGGTGCGAGAGATCAAGTCTCCTCAGGACCTTCCCGATTCGGGCAGCCTTGCCGGTGTCGCCGAGCCGTACGTCAAGATCATGATCCTGAGCCCGACCGAGTTCGTTGGCCCAATCATGGAACTGGTGACCAACCACCGTGGCGAGATCGGGAACATGAGCTACCTGGGCCCGGAACGGGTCGAGCTCGACTGCGAGATCCCGCTGGCCGAGATCGTCTTCGGGTTCTTCGACCAGCTGAAATCCCGCACCCGTGGCTATGCCTCCCTCGACTACGAGCCGGCCGGTTACCGCGAGGCCGACCTGGTCAAGGTCGACATCCTTCTCAACGGCCAGCCGGTCGATGCCTTCTCCGCCATCCTCCACAAGGACAAGGCTCAGGAGTACGGGAAGTCGATGACCACCCGCCTCCGATCACTGATACCCAGGCAGCTCTTCGACGTCCCGATTCAGGCAGCAATCGGCGGGCGGATGATCAGCCGGGAGACGGTCAAGGCGAAACGCAAGGACGTCATTGCCAAGTGTTACGGCGGGGACGTCACCAGGAAGAAGAAGCTCCTCCAGAAGCAGAAGGAGGGCAAGAAGCGGATGAAGATGGTGGGCTCTGTCGAGGTCCCTCAGGAAGCCTTTGTCGCCGCCCTCCGAGTCGATGACGACGAATGAGCTCGGTGGACATCCACGTCGATGCCAGGTCGGCCTACGTCCACATCCCCTTCTGCTCGTCGGTGTGCCCATATTGCGACTTTGCGGTGGTGGCAGGCGCCGATCACCTGATCGACCGCTACGCAGACGCCCTCGCTTCCGAGATCCGGATGTCACCAACCTGGGGCCCTCTCGATTCGGTGTACTTCGGGGGAGGAACTCCCAGTCACGTGCCGCCGTCGGTGCTCGGCAGGGTCCTCTCGACGCTGGAAAGTCACCACGGTCTCCGGGCTGGGGCCGAGATCTCCCTCGAGGCCAACCCCGAGGACTTTTCTGAGGATCGGGCGGTCGAGCTGAGCCGGCACGGGTTCAACCGGGTTTCGTTTGGTGCTCAGAGCTTCGACGGGGGGGTGCTGGAGGCGTTGGGACGCCGGCACGGCCCCGAGCACATAATGACCTCGATTGCAGCCGCCCGAAGCGCCGGGATGCCGAGTGTATCGGTAGACCTGATCTTCGGGACACCACTGGAAACGGATCAATCGTGGGATCAGTCGTTGCAGAAGGTGATCGAGGCGTCGCCGGATCATGTCTCGTGTTACGCCCTGACCGTCGAGCCGGGGACGCCGCTCAACCGGGCGGTGATCGCAGGCGCCGCGGGCCCTGATCCCGATGTCCAGGCCGACCGCTACGAGATGGCCGAGGCCAGCCTCGAGGGCGCCGGCTATCACCGTTATGAGGTCTCGAACTGGTGCCGGCCCGGGCACGAGTGCCGTTACAACCTGACGGTGTGGGCCCAGGGGCAATACGAGGCATACGGGAATGGGGCACATCGGTTTCGGGACGGTGTGCGCAGCCGCAACCTGCGGCGCCTCGAGGCCTACCTGTCCGAGGTGGAAGCAGGGCGAAGGCCGATCGCGGGTGCCGAGCCGATCACCGGGTGGGACACCGAGATCGACCGCCTCTTCGTGGGTCTGCGGCGATCCGCTGGCGTCTCCGACGGGCCCGGAGTGCAATCCCTGATTGGGTCACCGGAGGGGAGGCTGCTCCATGAAGCCGGTGTCATCGAGATGAGTGGAGGCCGCCTCGTGGTCCAGCGTCCCCTACTCACCGACGAGGTCCACCGCGCGGTGCTCGGTCTCGAGGCCCCACCCGGGTGGGTGGAGCGGCCAACTGCGGATAACGTGTGGTGATGCTCGAAGATCGTCGCTCAGAGATCCTCCGGGCACTGGTAGAGGAGCACATCCGCACCGGGGAGCCGGTGAGCTCACGGGTCGTGGTGGAGAAGGCTCATCTCGCCGTGTCCACGGCCACCGTTCGCCACGATCTAGCCGCGCTCGAGCAAGAAGGCTTCGTGGTCCAGCCTCACACCTCGGCCGGGAGAATCCCCACCGCCCTCGCTTACCGCTACTACGTCGATCACCTCGGGCCGGGTCGATTGCGCTCCGCCGCCCAGGCCAAGGTCAACAGCCTCTTCGGCGAGGTCCATCTCGAGCTCTCCAAGCTGTTGAGGGCGACCTCCGATCTTCTCGCCGAGATCACCGACCTTCCCGCAGTGGTGGTGGCTCCAGGGATCGCCGGGGACCGGGTCAGGGCGCTCCAGAGCGTCCAGGTCACGCCCGACCAGATCTTGATCGTGGTGGTGACAGAAGGTGGCCGGGTCCTCCAGCAGCGGGGCCGGGTCCGGGTCCCGGTCACCCCATTCGAGATCGAGGAGGCGCAGCGCCTCGTCAGCGCCGCCGTCGTCGGGAGTGACCTGGGGCACGATCTCAAGATCGGAGACGAGATCATGGGACGGCTCGACGAGCCGACCCGGGAGGCGGTCCTCACCATCGCCGACGGCCTCCATCTCGCCGCCTCGTCGGGTGCCGAGGTGTTCGTCGGGGGAACCCAGCGTCTTTCCAGTGTGTGGGCTGACCTCTCCGCGGTGCAACGGGTGCTCGAGGTGTTGGAACGGGAGGCGGAGATCATGAGGCTGCTCGCCGGGGCCTCGGGCACGTCGATCCAGATCGGAGCCCAACTAGGTAGTGACGTCGACCTTGCCGTCGTCTCCAAGACGTACGAGGCGGGGAGTGCCGGTGGGTCGGTCGGTGTCATCGGCCCCATGCGCATGAACTACAAGCGGGCGATCTCGGCGGTGGAAGAGGTCTCCCGTGAGCTAGAGGACCGGATCAGCTCCAAGCCCGACTGAATCGATGGCCAGGGATTACTACTCCATACTCGGGGTCGGTAGGGACGCGACCACCGAGGAGATCAAGAAGGCCTTTCGACGGGTGGCGCGTGCCACCCACCCCGACGCCAATCCGGATGACGCCTTGGGCGAGGCGCGGTTCCGGGAGGCGGCCGAGGCTTACGAGGTGCTGGTGGACCCCGAGCGGAGAAGGCGATATGACCGGGGCGACACCATCGACCTCTCCGATCTCTTCTCCGGGCTTGGTGGCTTCGACGACATCCTGCGCTCGGTATTCGGCGACGGCGGTCTCTTCGGCTCCCAATCCAGGCGGTCGAATCGGGGCAGGGATGTTCTGGTCAGGGTCGAGGTGGACCTGGCCGCAGCGGCCTTCGGGACCGATGCATCGGTTTCGTTCCATACCAGGACCACGTGTCCACACTGTGCAGGAAGCGGCTCCGAACCAGGGTCCGATCAGTCGACGTGCCCCGACTGTGGGGGCAGCGGTTCGGTCCGCATGGCGAGGAGATCGTTGTTCGGCACGATGATGACGGTCGGGGCCTGTCCGACATGTCACGGTGAAGGGGTGTTGATCGCCGACCCCTGCCAAACCTGCGCCGGTGCCGGCTCGGTGCCCGAGGACACAAGTGTCAAAGTGGAGGTGCCCGCAGGCGTGGCGTCGGGGACCAGACTCCGACTTTCTGGCCGCGGGGAATCGGGCGGTCGTGCCGGGCCCCCGGGCGATCTCTATGTCGAGATCGTGGTCGCTGCTGACCCACGTTTCGATCGTGTCGATGCAGATCTCGTCCATCGGGTGACGCTGGGCATCGCCGAAGCCACTCTTGGCTCGCGCCTGGAGATCCCGCTTCTCGAGGGCGGGGTCACCACTCTCGACATCCCGCCTGCCACCCAACCGGGGACGGCGTTCAAGCTGGCCGGGCTCGGGGTGCCCCGCCTGGGGAGGAGGTCGCGGGGCGACCTTCAGGTGCTGGTCGAAGTCCGGATCCCCGACCAGCTCAGCGCAGAAGAGGAGTCGTTGCTGCGGCGATGGTCGGATCTGAGAGGTGAGCGCACCGATCGCCCTGCCTCGGCCGGCTGATGGGTGGGCACTTTCCCCACCTCCTGATCGAGACGGCCTGGGACGACGAGACCCTGATGCCGACCAGCGATCAGATCCATCATCTGGAAAGGGTGTTGAAGGTGGCGCCCGGCGAGGCGGTGAGCTACACGGACGGCAGGGGCACCGTGGGGACGGGTTTCTATGAGAACAGTCGGATCAGCCGCGACCACGAAGGGACGGTGCCGAGACCGAGCCCTCTGACCCTGGCCGTGGCGCCGCCGGCCAGCCGTGATCGCAGCCGGTTCCTCGTCGAGAAGCTGTCCGAGATGGGCATTGCCCGTCTCCTCTGGCTGTCGACTCGTCGTGGAGAGGGTCGGATCCCACATATCGTCAAGACCATGTCCTGGGCGGTTTCGGCGCTGGAACAGTCGAGAGGCGGATGGCTCATGGAAATCGGTACCGAGCTCGTCGGCTGGGATGACCTGGACCGACCCCTGGTGGTGGCAATGCCGGGAGGGGGCAACGAGGTTTTCGAGGTGAGAACTGTCGCCGTTGGGCCGGAGGGAGGGTTGGACCCGGCAGAGATCCCGGCGGATGCCGCATCGATCGACCTCGGGACGACGATCCTCAGGGTGGAAACGGCTGCGGTGGTGGCTGCAAGCCGTTTCAGCAGAGCCTGGCACGGGGGGTGACGACCTTCTAGTATCTGCTCAGGGCTCACTGGGAGAGCAATCTTTGGTCGACAAATTCAGTGCGTCGCTGGGCGTCCGTCTTCGGGCGGCTCGGCGGCAGCGAGGCTGGTCACTAGGCGAGGTGGAGGCTTTCACCGACGGCGAATTCAAGGCGTCGGTCGTGGGTGCGTATGAACGCGGGGAACGGGCCATCTCTGTCCAGCGTCTCACCCGTCTCGCCGACGTATACGGGGTGGGGCCGACCGAGCTGTTCCCGGGCTCGAAGCCAGCCGATGGACCGATGATCGACATCGATGCAGTGGCCGCCGGCCGTGACCACGATCTGGTCGATCGTTATCTGGCCGCCATCCAGTTCATGCGGCGCGAGGGCACTCCTGGGGAGGTTCGTGACTCCGACAAGGCGGTCATCTCCTCGCTCCTCGAGACTTCGATCGACACCGTGTCCGAGCCCGAATGAAGTCGGAGTATTAGCCCAATTCCGCCGGCTGGATAGAATTACCGTGGCGCCACAATCAGGGCGTCGTTTCCGTGTCTCCTGACCACATCGAATCGCATCTGCGCGTCCCCAGCCATCACTTGTTGCTGGACCTACTAGGGGACTCCGACCGTCACCTCCGCCAAGTCGAGGACCATTTCCCGGAGGTGCGTTTCGTCGCGCGCGGAGACGAGATCGTCCTCAAGGGCGATGAAGGCGCGGTTGAGAAGGCGCGCACCGTTCTCGCCGAGCTGCTGATCCTGGTCCAGGAGGGCCAACCCCTCGACAGCGGCCGGGTGGACGAGGTCGTGAAGATGGTCCGCGACGAGGTTCCCAGTCCGTCGGGGGTTCTCACCGATGGGATCCCGGTTGGCCGGGGCCGAATGGTCCGTCCCAAGACCCACGGCCAGCAGAAGTACATGGGTGCGATCCGGGAGAACACGCTCACCTTCGGTTTGGGCCCGGCAGGTACCGGGAAGACGTACCTGGCCATGGCGGCGGCCGTCGACAGCCTGGTCAACGGGTCGGTCCGGCGGATCGTGCTCACCCGACCCGCGGTCGAGGCGGGAGAGCGTCTCGGGTTTCTCCCCGGTGATCTGGCGGCCAAGGTCGACCCCTATCTGCGACCTCTCTACGACGCCCTCTGGGACATGCTGGGCCCCGAGGAGACGGCTTCGCTCATCGACAAGGGAACTATCGAGATCGCTCCGCTCGCTTATATGCGAGGAAGGACGCTCAACGATGCGTGTGTCATCCTCGACGAAGCCCAGAACACCACGCCGGAGCAGATGAAGATGTTCCTCACCCGGCTCGGCTTCAACTCGAAAATGATCATCACCGGTGACATGACCCAGACCGACCTGCCCGAGAATCGACACTCGGGCCTGAACGTGGTCCGGGAGATCCTGCGCGACATCCCCGGGGTGGCCTTTGTCGAATTGACGGCGCGTGACGTGGTTCGTCATCGCATCGTCGCCTCCATCGTCGAGGCCTATGCGCGTTTCGAAAGCGAGCGTAAGTGATGCCCCGACCCACCTTGATGCGCATTGCGATCTTCGTGGTGGTGGTAGCGGCCACCTGGGGGGTGCTCTCCCTCGGTACCTCGGTGTCGGATCCCAATCTCGAAGTTGGGGCCCTCGCCTCCCAGGACTATCGAGCTCGCCAGGCGGCGGACGTGGAAGACACGATAGCCACGGCCGCTCTTGAGGAGGACGCTCGAAACCGCGTAGACGCGGTGCGGGACACCAACATCGAGATCGAGAACCTGGTCCGGGATCAAATCAACTCTCTGTTCGACGATGTGGCGGCCTTGGCGGTGGCGGACGACCCGGAGACCACCCCGACCACCCTTCCCGAGCCGACCAGCACGACCGCCGCCGAGGGCACCGAGCCCGTCGAGCCCGTTGTCCTGAGCGGGGTGGTCTTCCTCGATGTCGACGGTGACGGCGTTTTCCAGCCCAGTCTCGAAGTCGCCCGACCCGATCGTGGCCTGGAGCGGGTCACAGTTCAGGTTCCCGTTGGCGATGAGGTGGCGTCGGTCGTCACCGGCCCTGATGGTTCCTGGTCGATCGAGGTGACACCCGGTTCGGTGCTGGTGGGAGTCGATGACGGCGATGCCCAGATCCCGCACGGGTTCATCGTCGGCACCGACAATCTCAATCAACTCGTGGAGTGTGAGTCGGGCCAGGAGTGCAATGCGGCGCCGATCGGGTTCAAGGTCAATCTGAGGCCGATAGAAGATGTCACCGCTCAGATCATCACCGACCACCCGGTTCCTGCAGACGCAGTCTCAGTGTTGGCCGCGACCGCCGCTGACGACGTGATTCGCGCCGCTCTCGGAGAGCCACTTCATCTCGACCCGGTGATCCGCACCGCCACCCTGCAGCGGGTCAATGAGCTGTTCGGAGTCAGGGTCACACCCGACGACCTACCGGACTTCCGCGCCCGGCAGACCTCGAATCCGCCCCTCGTCTTCTATACCGACACCAACCCACCCGCCCAGGACATGGTTGCCAGCGAGGCGGCCGGCGAAGTGGTGGCCAGCTTCCTCCAAGCCAACTTCCTCATCGACCCGGAACGGACCGAAGCCGCCAAGGCTGCCGCCGCCGATCTCGTAGAGCCGGTGGTGGTGAGCTATACCCCGGAGCAGATCATCGTCAACGAGCGGGAGGCCCTCACCCAGCTTGACATCGACGCCATTGCCGATACCAGCTCACTGTCACCCGCCGGTCAGGATCAGGGTGGTCTGCTGGCGGTGATCGCGGTCCTGATCGGGATGCTTGGTCTCTATCTGGCCCGGTTCCGCGCCGAGTTCTGGTCCCGCCCTCGGATGATTGCCCTGCTCGGGATCCTGATCGTCCTCGCTGCCGGTGCGGTGCGAGCCACGACCCTGATCCAGGAGGCGACTTCCTGGTATGTGTTGCCCGCGGTGGCTTTCGGCTTCGTGACCGCGGTTCTCTTCGACGCCCGGATCGGAGCCCTGATGGCGCTCTCGGTTGGAGTTCTGACCGCCGTGGGCACCGGTGATATTGGCATCACGGTCTTTGCCATCCTCGCTACCCTGGCCCCGATCCCGTTTGTGAGCTCGGTGAGCAGTCGGGGCGCCTTCCGCAATGCGGTCGTCTTTTCCGCCCTCACCGCGGCGGTGGTGGCTGCGGCCACCTCCTGGTTCTTCCATCTCGGCCCCGATGCCTCAGCGCCCAAAGTCATCGGGCTCTCGGTGGCTTGGGCGTTCGGAGTCTCGGCGATGGCGTCGTTGATCGGGTTGGCCGGGCTCCAATTTTTCGAGTCGGCCTTCGACATCACCACTACCCTCAGCCTGCTCGATCTGACCGACCGCAACCACAAGGGACTGCAACTGCTCCAGGAGCAGGCGTTCGGGACCTTCAACCACTCGCTGATGGTGGGCACCCTTGCCGATGCCGCCGCTCGCGCTATCGGGGCCAATGCCCTCCTGGCGATGGCCATGGCCTACTACCACGACCTGGGGAAGACCCAAAACCCCACCTACTACATCGAGAATCAGTTTGGAATCCCCAACCCTCACGACCTCCTCACCCCCGAGGAGTCGGCCGAGATGATCCGCCGCCACGTCACCGACGGCATCGTCCTCGCCCGCCAGTTCAAGATCCCCTCCGACGTGGCCACCGGGATCGTCAGCCATCATGGCGACGGGATCATGCGTTTCTTCTACGAGAAGGCCCGAAGCCAGAGGGGTGACGCCGTCAATCCTGACGACTTCCGCCACATCGGCCACAAGCCAAAGACCGCCGAGTCGGCCATCGTGATGCTGGCCGACTCGCTGGAGGCGGCATGCCGGGCCGTGTTTCAGACCGAGGAGCCCACACCCGAGGCGATCGAGAAGGTGGTCAACCGGGTCATCGACGAGAAGCTCGACGACGGTCAGCTTCAGGAGTCGCCACTCACCCAGTTCGAGATGACCCAGGTGAGAAAGGCTTTCTTCGAGTCACTGGTCGGGCATTATCATCAGCGGATCGCGTATCCGAACTTCCCCGGGACCTGATGGACGATCCCTCCAGTACCAAGATCGGCCAGTGAGCGTCTTCCTGGCCGACGAACAAGGTGAGGAATTGGATCTCGCCGGGATGCGGAGCCTCGCCGAGCTGGTCATCGCCAACGAGGGCTACCCCAAAGACACTGAAGTGACCCTTCTCTTCGTCGATGAGCACGAGATGTCCTCGTACAACGAGCGTTTCCTCAATCGGAGCGGGCCGACCGACGTGCTCGCCTTTCCGGTCGAGGAGTTGATGCCTGGCTTGGCCCCCGAACCCGACCCTGCGGGCCCTCCGGTGATGATCGGTGACGTGATCATCGCCCCGGCCTACGTGAAGCGGCAGGCGGGCGAGCTCGAGGTCGACTTCGATGACGAGATGGCGTTGATGGTCACCCACGGCATCCTTCACCTCATGGGCTACGACCATCAGGCTGACGGCGATGCCTCGGCCATGGAAAGTCGTGAGATCGAGCTTCTCGCTTTGGTGGGGAGGAAACGGAGATGAGCGTCTTCGTCATCGTGCTGGCTCTGGCTTGTCTCGCCATGGCAGCATGGCTGCGTGCCGCTGGCACCGCGGTCACCCGGATTCCTCGCGCCGACGCCCTCCGCGACAGCGCCGAGCACGTCTCGGGAGCCGCCACCGTGGCGGAGTTGTTGGAGGACCGCGAGTTGATCAACCCGGCGGTGAGCGTCGTCGCCGTGGCCCTCCTCGTGGTTTCCGCCGTGTTGGTCACAGCCTTGCTGGCTCCGGATGCCGGTCTCGCCACTTCCGTCGGATCCTCGTTGGCGGTCGGCCTTTCCGTGTTCTTCGTCGGCGATCTCGTCCCCCGTCAAGTCGGGCGTCACCGGACCAGGACAATCGCCTACCACTCGGCGGGGCTGCTTGCGGTGGCTATCCGTCTCGGAGGCTGGGCCAATGACCTCCTCCCCGAGCCGGAGTCGGTGGAGCCGAGCCGGGAATCGACCACGGCCGACGAGGAAGCCGATGAGCAGGAACGGGAGTTGATCGATTCCGTCCTCGAGTTCGGGGAGACTCTGGTGCGAGAAGTCATGACCCCCAGGCCCGACATGACCACCGTGCCGGTCAACGCCAGCGTTGACCAATTGATCGCTATCGCGGCCAAGGAAGGGTTCTCCAGAGTGCCGATCACCGACAACGGCGATGTGGTGGGGCTAGTCATCATCAAGGACCTCCTGCCCCTGCTCACCAACGGCGAGAGGCCGACCTCTTTGAGGGAGGTGATGCGACCGGTCGAGTTCGTCCCGGAGACGAAGCTCGCCTCCTCGCTCTTGGCCGAGATGCAGTCGAGCCGGGTCCATCAGATGATCGTGGTCGACGAGTATGGCGATGTCGCCGGCCTGGTGACGATCGAGGATCTCATCGAGGAGCTGGTGGGTGAGATCAGCGACGAGACTGATGATCACGAGTCGTTCATCGTTCCCCGTTCTGATGGTGGATGGGATGTCGACGCCAGGTTGGCCGTCGAGGATCTGGCCGAGGTCGCCGCCGTCGAGCTTCCCGAAGTGGAGTGGGACACCGTCGGTGGCCTGGTGCTCGGTCTCGCCGAGCGTGTCCCTGCCGAAGGAGAGCAATTCGATCTCGGTCCCCTCCGTTTCACGGTCACCAGCATGCAGGGTCGACGTGTCTCCAAGGTGAGGGTCACCGCCTCGAATACTGTCGATTCGAGATGAAGTCCGGCTTCGTCCCGGTGGTCGGGCGTCCCAATGTCGGCAAGTCGACCCTGGTCAACAAGCTGGTCGGCTCGAAGGTGTCGATCACCTCGTCACGACCCCAGACAACCCGGAACGTGATTCGGGGGGTGGTCAATGGGCCTGACCCGGATGACCCGACCTATCAGATCGTCTTTCTCGACACTCCAGGGTTGCACAAGCCGAAGACAGATCTCGGCGACCGTCTCAACGCCCTCGTATACGGGACCCTGGGTGAGGCCGACGTGGTCATGTTCATGATCGACGCTTCGATGCCGGTCGGGCCCGGCGACCGTCTCATCGCCGAACGTCTTCACACCGCAGGTTCCGAGGTCATCGTGGCTGTCAACAAGATCGACGGAGCCGGGAGGGGCGAGGTCGTCGAACAGCTGGCCAAGGCAGGGGAGTGGGATTTCGCCTCGTATGTGCCGGTGTCAGCGATCGAAGGCGCCGGTCTGGACGACCTGGTGGGGGAGATCGTGGAACAGCTTCCCGAGGGTCCCCGCTACTACCCGCCGGGGATGACCACCGATCAGCCTGAGAGCTTGGTGATAGGCGAGATCGTCCGGGAGAAGTTCCTCGAACGGCTCAACGACGAGTTGCCCCATTCGCTGTTGGTGAGGGTCCAGGAGCTCGAGCAGCGTCCTGACGGTCTGATCGACATCTCGGCCCATGTCATCGTCGAGCGCAAGAGCCAGAAAGGAATCGTCATCGGAAAGGGCGGCTCATTGCTGAAGATCGCCGGGACCGAGGCCCGTCAGGACCTGGAGATCCTGTTGGGGAACCG
>DATDPT010000048.1:0-2434 GCA_035292605.1 Acidimicrobiia bacterium | reverse complement strand
TCCCGCAACTGGGAGAAGGCGTAGAGCGACATGTGACCGATGGCGTAGACCCCGACGATGAGAACCAGCACCGCGTCCCTATCGGCGATCAGATAGGCGGCCCCGATCAGCCCACCGAGCAGACCCATCGCAAACTGACCCAGGAAGAGGACATGCATCTGGGACCAGGGTTGGAGGTTGTCCTTGCCAAAGACGGTCTTCACCGCCCTGCGAACCAGGACGTTTTGAACAGTGGTGTAGGCGAGGGCGGCCAGGGCCGAGGCCACCGCCACCCGCAACAGGCTGTCGGGAGTGGGGTTCTGGAGCCGACCCAGATTGACGTCGAGGAGAAACCCGGCCGCAGCGCCGGCCACCACGAACTGACCGAAGTTGGCCAGAGGTTGGAACCACCGCTTCTCCTTGAAATCGAGCGGGGTGAATAGGGCAACTGCGCCCATGAGGGCCATGGCGAACATGGCGTCGGAATTCGGCTGGAAGGCGAAGATGACCCCGGCGGTCATCGCCACCATCACCGACGAGGACTGGAACATGCGGTCGTTGACCTCGACCGCAAAGAACTCGAGGAGCACGAACAGGGCGGTAAACGGGAGCCAGACCAGCCAACGCGGTGGGTCCGACAGCATGTAGGTGACCACCAGGGTGACGATGCCCATGACCGAATAGGGCACAGCGATCTTGAGCCGTCGCTGCACCGTGGGGCGGAGACGGCCGAACCAGCCCCTAAGCGTTCTGTTCCTTCTCAGTTTCATGGGAGACCCCGATATGCATGGTGAGCCGGCGCCGTACATCAGCCGATTCGGGTTGAAGCCGAGCCTGCGGCTATCACGGCTGCAAGGCTGGCGGCAGCAGCGAGAATGCGGACCAAACGGGCCTTCATGCTGTGACGCTCACCTTCGGTTCTCGTATTTGGCCGACGTTGTGTTGCCGACCAGACGTTCCGCTCCGCTGGGGTAGATGGCGTCCAATTGCTTACAGGCCGACGTCTGACGCCGGTCTCACCCGGTTCCCGTTTTCACGGGAACTCTTTACATGTCAAAAAGGTCCCTGACTTCGCCCGCCACGGACCGAGGCAGGTGAGTCAATGACCTCGGCTGCCCCACATTCCCATGAATAGCTCCAGCCCTCTGCAATCTAGACATGTTGGGGGACCGGGACAAGGGGAGGGTCGACGATCCCATCAGGGGTTGACACCCAGTTGTACGCTGATCCGGTATGGACATAGTGGCATTCCAGGAGAAGATCGGACGTATCGAGGGCGTGGAAGCGGCCCGAGTGGTGTTCGGGAATGGGCACATCTCAGAGATCCATGTCCTGGCGCGGCGCACCAAGGCCCCAAAGCAGCTGGTGCGAGACGTCCAGTCCTTGAGTCAGGCGCTGTACGGCGAGGAGATCGACCGCCGCGTGGTCTCGGTGGTGCAGTTGGCAGACGGCGATCTCGAGGGTGGCTTTCGCCCGGCCTTGGTCGACGTGGCCGAGACTCTGGAGGGCTCGCGTGCCGAGGTCACGGTGAGCCTCCGCTGGGAGAACGAGATCCTCTCAGGCACCTCTACCGGCGCCGCTGCCGCCTCGACCCGGGCCCGCCAGATCGCTGAGGCGACTCTGGACGCGGTCCGTCAGGGGATCCACAAAGAGGCTGCGCTGGCCATCAACTCCATGGACGTGCCGCTTCTCGGGAATCGCAAGGTTGCCGTCGCCCAGGTGGTGGTAGTGACCGAGGCCAGTGAGCGGATGCTCATCGGGTGTGCTTATGTCGAAGACGAAGAGGGCCGAGCCGTGGTGCGAGCAGTGCTCGACGCCCTGAATCGCTTCCTTCCTGACCTCAAGCTCTCCTGACACACGCTGTCGTCACCCCGCATCGTCTGTCCGCCGAGGCGGCCCGCCATGTCCTCCTGGCCGGGGGTAACGCGGTCGATGCCGCGATCGCGGCCACAGCGGCCCAAGGAGTTGTGGCCCCGGAGACCTGCGGCATCGGTGGCGACCTCTTCGCCCTGGTCCATCGCCCCGGCTGGGACCGGCCACGGGCCCTAAACGCCTCGGGACGCGCCGGCTCGAATGCAGACCCAGATGCCTTGCGGTCGATCGGGCAAACAGAGATCCCTCGTGATCACCCCTTGACGGTGACGGTGCCCGGCTGTGTCAACGGGTGGGCCGCCCTCTCGGATGAGCTCGGAGCGCTGAACCTGGCCGACTGCCTCGGGCCTGCGATCGAGTATGCCGGGATCGGTTTCGAGGTCTCGACCGAACAGGCGCGTGCATTCCGTGACACCGCGCCGATGTACCGGGACCATCCGGCGGTGCGCGAGTTCTATCCAGGGGGCGAGCCGGTCGCCCGCGGTGATCTGGTACGTCGGGCTCCCCTGGCAGCCACGCTCCAAGCCATCGCTCGGGACGGGCGTGACGCCTTCTACCGTGGTGAGCCATCCGACGAGATCGT
>DATDPT010000047.1:0-4850 GCA_035292605.1 Acidimicrobiia bacterium | reverse complement strand
CACCGGCCACGGCTCGTCTGCCAGCTTTCTGATGCCTGGGACGATGCCCACCGTGGAGACGGTTATGGCCCGGGCGGAGAGGCCCATGAACTCGATCATCCGCCGGATCGCCTCCCGGACCCGCGGGTAGTTGGCCAGGGGCTCACCCATCCCCATGAAGACGATGTTGGTGAGATGGTCGGGAGTTCCCGGCATCCCGATCTGACGGAGAAACGCCTGCGCAAAGGCGACCTGGGCGACGATCTCCCCGGCCTCCAGGTTGCGTTCGAAGCCGAACTGCCCGGTGGCACAGAAGGTGCAGCCAAGGGCGCAACCGGCCTGGCTCGAGATGCAGAGGGTGGCCCGGCGGGGATATCCCATCAGCACCGACTCGATGGCGGCCCCGTCGGGGGCACGGAACAGCCATTTCCGGGTTCTCCCCTTGTCGGCGAACTGCTCCAACTCGACCTCGAAAGGCCAGAGCCTCCCGTCGAGGAGATCGCGGATGCCCGCTGGAAGGTTGGTCATTGCTTCAGCCCGGAGCACCGGCGTCTTGTAGAGCCAATCCCTCAGTTGGTCGGCCCGGTATTGAGGCTCGCCCTCGAGAATCTCTCCCAGGCTCTCAGGAGCTTCGAGATAAGGCATTGGTCAGCTGATCGACTGGGCTTGCTCGATCCAGGATCGAGCCCGGGCCGCGCTGACACCCGCCGCCTCGGCCACTCGATCGGGTGATGCCGCGGCGAGCCTGGCCGCGTTGTCGATGCCGGCGCTCTTCAATCTGACCGCGAACACCGGGCCGATGCCTGCGATCACATCGATTCCCGAAGGAGCCGATGAAGGCATGGTGGTGCGGAAGGTCGGAGGCTCCGGCTCACGCGAGGTGGCCACTGATATGAAGCGGTCGCGCATCGCCCAGGCGAGCGCAGCCGCCCCGGCGACGAATCCGACGATCTTGGCCAGCTTCTTGATCACTTGCGCCCAGGCTACCCCTTCTCGTCCGCCTCTACGCTGGCGGTGATGAAGGTGGACTTCTACTTCCCGCCCAGCCCCCCGGACGGAGCGCGGGACGCCGCCCGTCAGGCAGCCGACCTCGGTTACGACGGGTTCTTTTCGGCAGAAACCCAATACGACCCGTTCTTTCCTCTTCTCATGGCCGGAGTCGAAGCCCCTGAGCTCGAACTGGGCACTGCGATTGCCGTGGCCTTTCCCCGGTCTCCGATGGTGGTGGCGATGGCCGCTTGGGATCTCGCCCGGTTGTCACGGGGCAGGTTCCTCCTTGGGTTGGGCACCCAGGTGCGGGCTCACATCGTGCGTCGGTTCGCCTCGACCTGGGACCGGCCCGGGCCCCGGCTTCGCGACTACATCCTGGCCCTGCGGGCCATCTGGGAGGCCTGGCAGAGCTCGACCCCGCTCAAGTACGACGGGGAGTTCTACAGCTTGTCCTTGATGACGCCCTTCTTCGACCCGGGGCCGATACCCCACCCGGATATCCCCGTCTACATCGCAGGTGTCGGGCCCCACTTGAGCCGGCTCGCCGGTGAGCTGTGTGAGGGGTTTCATGTTCATCCGTTCCACACCACCCGCTATCTCGATCGGGTGGTGCTTCCCGGCATCGCCGACGGTGCGAGGCGCGCCGGGCGCTCGTCATCCGACGTGGAGCGGGCGACCACGGTGTTCGTCATGACCGGCAAGACCGATGCCGAGATCGAGCAGGCGATGGCCCCGGTCCGTCAACAGATCTCCTTCTACGCCTCCACCCCTTCCTACAGGCCGGTCCTCGAGGCGAATGACTGGGACTTCGGTGACGAGCTGAACGCGATGTCGAAGCGGGGACAGTGGGGGGAGATGGCCGCGGTGGTTCCCGACGAGGCGGTGCTCGAGGTGGGGGTGGCGGCTCCGATCGATCGGTTGGGGACCGCGATCAGGGAGCGCTATGGAGATCGGGTGCAGCGGGTCGGCTTCTACACCATCGGCTCGGCGCTGGACACGGATCCGGAGGCAGTGACCGAGGTGATCAGTCAACTGCGCAGTACGTAGAGCGCAATACGCAATACGTGGCGGCAGCTCTGGCGGACCGGCGTCTGTTCGCCCGTCCGATGAGCTGTGGCCGGCGAAGTCGGGCCGTGTTCCCCGGCCGCGACTGCGCTTGATGTCTTGGAGGCAGTCGGGCGAAGTCCGCCAGGAAAAGCAGCTAGAAGATCAGTGCGCTCGTGGTGTCGACCCGGGGATCGGCAGCAGCTCTCCTCTCGTCGCCGTCGACCTCGATGATCGAGACCGGCCCCCAGCCCGATTGCCTTTCGGTGAGCTCCTCGATCTGGTGCCCGCGGCGGCGCAATTCGTCCAGGGTCGGCTCCGGAATACCCGGCTCGACAGCCGAAACTGGCCGGGAATAGGGACCGATGTCACCGATCGTCCAGCGAGGAGCAGTCTGGGTCGTTTCCAGGTCTTGTTGGGCGATGATGGCGCGGGCGGCGACCTGAGCCACCAATTGGGGTTGGACCGACCCACCGCGGGTCCCGATCACCCAGCGCGCCAGGTCTCCATCGGTCCAGATTGTGGGGGAGAGGGTGTGTAACGGCCTCTTGTGCGGCCTCAGCTCGTTGGGGTGCCCGGGGGTGAGACTGAACCCGGCGCCCCGGTTGTGGAGTAGGAACCCACTGCGAGGTGCACCGAACGCCGAGCCCGTTCCGTAATAGTTCGACTGGATCATCGAAACCGCCATCCCCGCCGAGTCGACAACGCAGAGATATGCGGTTCCCGACTCCCGGCCCATCTTCTTCGGCCAGACCCCGGTCTTCTCTCGGTCGACGGTCGCCGCCGCCCGCCGCAAACGATCCGGGTCCAGCAACAGGTCTGCCGGAAGGGGGGCATGGTCAGGATCGGCCACCAGGTCGTCACGCTCCCAGGCAACCGATCGATATGCCTCGATGAGGAGATGCCACCAGTCGGGGTGGTCGGTGTCGATGGGAGGATCGAGCATCTCGAAGACCGCGAGGGAAGCTGGGCCCAGGTAACCCTGGGAGTTGGGAGGGATGGTCCATGCTGTGATCCCGGCTACCTGGCAGGAGATTGGTGATACCCAGTCGGCATGCTGCTCCGCCAGGTCGTCAAGGGTGATCGTCCCGCCCAGCTCATCTACGATCTCGTCGGATGGCTCACCACGGTAGAAGGCGTCACGCCCGTCCCGAGCGATGGCTTGGAGCGTGGCTGCCAGGGGAGCCCGACGTACCAGATCACCGCGGGCGACCGGCTCGCCCCCTGGATAGAACTCGCGCACGGCCGGATGATCGGTGTACATCGGCGCGGTGTGACGGAACGCACGCGCCTGTTCGGTCGAAACCTCGAAACCGACCCCGGCATACTCGATCGCAGGCCCGAGACAGTCGGCCAGGTTCAGCGCTCCGAGCTCATCCGAGAGGACCGCCCAGCCGTCGACACAGCCGGGCACCGTCACCGTCAAGGGGTGATCACGAGGGATCTCTGTTTGCCCGATCGACCGCAGGGCATCTGGGTCTGCATTCGAGCCGGCGCGTCCCGAGGCGTTCAGGGCCCGTGGCCGGTCCCAGCCGGGGCGATGGACCAGGGCGAAGAGGTCGCCACCGATGCCGCAGGTCTCCGGGGCCACAACGCCTTGGGCCGCTGTCGCCGCGATCGCGGCATCGACCGCGTTGCCCCCGGCCAGGAGGACATCGCGGGCCGCCTCGGCGGAAAGACGATGTGGGGTGACGACAGCGTGTGTCAGGAGAGCTTGAGGTCAGGAAGGAAGCGATTCAGGGCGTCGAGCACCGCCCGCACCACGGCTCGGCCCTCCTCATCTTCGACATAAGCACACCCGATGAGCATCCGCTCAGTGGCCTCGGTCACTACCACCACCTGGGCGACGGCAACCTTGCGATTCCCGAGAAGCGGCACATCCATGGAGTTGATGGCCAGCGCAGCCTCTTTGTGGATCCCCTGACGGACCGCGTCCAGAGTCGCCTCAGCGATTTGGCGGGCTCGGGTCGAGGCGGCAGCGGCGCCGGTAGAGGTGCCGGAGAGGATCTCGTTCTCCCAGCGGAGGCTCACCGTGACCTCGGCACGCGAGCCCTCCAAAGTCTCGGCCACGTCGACCAAGGCCGGGCGGAAGCCGCCCTCGAGATCGCCGTCTGCCAACTGCACCACCGAGACCACCCGGCGGTCGATCTCCTCGCCGTACAGCGCCTGACTCAAGGATTGGACGTCTCGCACCAGCTGCTTGGGGGCCTTGGTGCGCCGCGCCAGGACGTGGATCTCTGAGATGTGCCCATTCCCGAACACCACTCGGGCTGCTTCCACGCCCTCGATACGTCCGATCTTCTCCTGGAATGCCACTATGTCCATACCCAATCAGCGTACAACTGGGTGTCAACCCCTGATGGGATCGTCGACCCTCCCCTTGTCCCGGTCCCCCAACATGTCTAGATTGCAGAGGGCTGGAGCTATTCATGGGAATGTGGGGCAGCCCAGGTCATTGACTCACCTGCCTCGGTCCGTGGCGGGCGAAGTCAGGGACCTTTTTGACATGTAAAGAGTTCCCGTGAAAACGGGAACCGGGTGAGACCGGCGTCACACGTCGGCCTGTAAGCAATTGGACGCCATCTACCCCAGCGGAGCGGAACGTCTGGTCGGCAACACAACGTCGGCCAAATACGAAAACCGAAGGTGAGCGTCACAGCATGAAGGCCCGTTTGGTCCGCATTCTCGCTGCTGCCGCCAGCCTCGCAGCCGTGATAGCCGCAGGCTCGGCTTCAACCCGAATCGGCTGATGTACGGCGCCGGCTCACCATGCATATCGGGGTCTTCCATGAAACTGAGAAGGAACAGAACGCTTAGGGGCTGGTTCGGCCGTCTCC
>DATDPT010000046.1:0-31932 GCA_035292605.1 Acidimicrobiia bacterium | reverse complement strand
ACGATGGTCAAACCGATGAAGACCCAGATCGTGCCACTGAACTCGAAGCCGGGGACGATGCTGACCGCGACCCAGAGGGCCGCCCCGGTCACCAACAAACTGAGGAGCCACTTCACTCGCACGCCTCCCTGGTCAGTCGGGCAACTCTAGATGAAAACGGGCCAAGGAGCGGATCAGCCGAGGGTGAACCGGTAGCTCCGGCCATCGTTTTCGATGTCGGCGGCCCGAACCGACCCGCCGGGCAAATAGAGATCCGACCCGATAGCCACCAGGGGGTTGCCGTGAAGTCCGTGGGGCAAAGGCTCGATGAACGACCACCCATCGGTGTCGGGACCAAGGCGCTCCACCGTGCTCAGAGCCTCATCAGGCCCGAACACTTCTCCCCCGGCCACCACGATCGCTTCGTCGATCACCGCCGCGCCGAAGCCAGATCGCGCCTCGTTGAGGATCGGGCCCGAACGCCATGTTTCCGACCCCGGGTCGTAGATCTCGGTGGTGTTGAAGATCTCGCCCTGCCAACGACCGGCGATGGCCCATATCTCCCTGTCAAAGGCCACGGCCGCCACGTGCTCGCGTTGCCGACCGGGCCCGGGGAGCTCGAACCAGGCATCCCCGACAATGTCATAGCGATAGAGACCGCCGCCGGGAGCCCCACCCACGACGTAAACCGAATCGTCAATCGCGACGGCCGCCCCGGCGGCCACCGGTCCAGGGAGCGGGGAGCGCTCGACCCAATCGGCATCGACCAATTCCCATACCGTGCTCACCGGATCGCCAGCCTCCGAGTATCCCCCAATCACGAAGAGACGATCGGAGACAACAGCGGCCATTCCGTGGTGGACCGGTGCAGGGAGCCGAGGCAAGTCGCGCCAAGCGCCGGTGCTTGGGTCGTAGGCCTCGACGGTGTCGGTGACCCCGGTTCGCCCCACCCCAACCTCGATGAAACCTCCGACCACAACAAGCTGGCCTTCGAACATCACTCCTGGGTGCTCGCTTCGAGCGATATTCATGGGAGCAATCTCGACCCAGCCGGTTGGAACCGATGTCGCGGCCGACGCCGCTGTCGACGAGGGGGCTTCGTTCGAGGCGGTGCAGGCGCTCGTCACCAGGAGCAAGACCACGGCGATACCTCGCATCCAAGTCAGCCTAGAAAGCCTTAGAGGTTGGTTCAGTCCTGTTCGCGCTGACGGGCGCGGTGGGCGGCGACGTTCTCCCGGGTGGTGCACTTGCCTGAGCAATGGAGCCGGGAGTGATTGCGGGAGGTGTCGACGAATACGTCATCACAGGTGATTGCCGCACAGGTGCCGAACCGATCGAAGCCCCCTTCGATCATGGCGACTGTCAGCCCCATCGCGGTGATTGCTCCCAGCCATCGGGCTGGGCTCCCGTCCTGAGACTCGAAATGAAGATGAGGGCCCTCGCCGTGGACGCTGAGTCGGGGCACGGCGTGGACGTCGGAGAGGATGCCGTTGAGCACCGAGGCCGCGCCCGCCTGGTCCTCGGCCTCGAACACGTCTCGGAGCCGTGAGCGAAGCGCACGCACTTCGTGAAGATCGCGCTCGGTTGGCTCCCAACCCGGTCGACACCACTCGGTGTTGTCATGGCTGTCGATGAAAACGGCAACGTCGTCGGGTGTGACCAGTTTCTCTTCGCCGCTGACGGCGTCGAGAGTGTTGACCAGTTGAACCGCCATGTCCACCGGTTGACCGTTGTAATGCGAAAAGTCCATTTGAGCCCTTACTGAAGACGGCTATAGTGTAAGGTACGAACTCAGTATAGCCCACTACAGCCGAGACCGATAGAGAGACATGGAAACGTCAACCAACAGCGCAACGACCGGCACCCCCTCCCGGGGCAAGGTTGTCGCCGCCTTACTTGCGGTTTACTTCATCTGGGGATCGACGTATCTGGGTCTGAAGTTTGGTCTCGAGGGCTTCCCCCCATTCCTCCTCAACGGGATTCGATTCCTCGTCGCCGGGGGAATCATGTTTGTGGTGCTCCGATCCCGCGGCGAGCGATCTCCAACCCCCCGTCAGTGGCGAAACCTGACGCTGTTGGGGATACCACTCTTCGTCGGCGGTCTGAGTCTGGTGACAGTTGCCGAGGATCTGGGTGTGGGGTCTGGGGTGACTGCCACCGCCATCGCGATGACACCTGTCTGGGCTGCCCTCTGGAGCGGTTTGTTCGGGCAATGGCCGGTCCGCCGTGAGTGGATCGGATTGATCGTCGGCCTCCTGGGTGTGCTCGTCCTCGCCCAGGAGGGCGACTTTCGCTCCAGCGACGTCGGCACCCTGCTCGTGGTGATCTCCCCCATCCTCTGGGCCTTCGGGTCCATCTGGGGACCTCGGCTCGACCTGCCCAAAGGCCTGATGGCTCCCGCCGCACAGCTGCTGTCAGGTGGGATCCTGCTTTCGGTCATAGGTTTGGTGCGCGGTGAGCGCATGGTCGAGATGCCCCCGACCTCGTCGTGGCTGGCCCTCGCCTATCTGACGTTCTTCGGATCGATCATCGCATTCACGGCCTACTTCTATCTGATCAGGACGGTGCGTCCGGCCCTGGCCATCAGCTATGCCTACGTCAACCCGGTTGTGGCGGTCGCCCTCGGGCTCAGCCTCGGTGGGGAGATCATCACCGGACCGATCTTCATCGCCTTGCCGTTGATCCTCCTCAGCGTTGCCCTGGTCGCCACCGCGCACCGGGGCGCCCGGGTCGGCAAGACCCGCCCCCTCCCCAACGCGCCTGTTCCACTGGAGGAAGCTGCCTGACGGTCACCGGCGGGTGATGTCGTAATGCAACGTCAGGAAGGTGACGTTGCCAAGCGAAAACCGATGCTCGGTATTGAATGTGTCGCCGTCCACGAACACATCGATCTCCTCCCCGAAGGCAATGAGCTGGAGAGTGGTGAGCAGACCGCCTTCCTCGACGAACGACAGGTAATGACCGGGCAAGGCAAGATCGGTGTGTGATCGGAGCAACAACCCGTCACCCCGGTTGTTGAAAGGCTGAAGGGTGGCGGTGAAGTTGCCTGCGGGCAACGGGAAGCCGACAGCCACATAGGCCACGTCATCGACACGCACCACGGTGTAGATCCCCACATACAAGGGCTCACCGTCCTGGTAGGCCCGAACCCAGGCTCGAAAATCGGCCCGGCCGTCGTGGTCGACATCAATGGTGTCGATCCAGGAGATCACACCGCGCTGCACCTCTTCGATCTCGAACGGAGCATTGGCCTGCCCCAGCGGCTTGGCCACGGTCTCCCGATAGATCCGATATGGCAGACGCATCCAGGGCTTCCATTCGGGGACGATCGAGAGTGCGAAACGACTGGTGTGCTCATAGAACTCGCGGATCAGCGGGTTGACCAGGTTCGGGTCGAAGCTGGGGCCTGCCAACTCGTCGAAGTCGGCCACGATTCCGACATCGAGCGGGCTATGGATGTAGCGGGCGCCAACAACACGGGCGTATCGCTCCAGATAGTCGACGCCCACATGTCTGGTGGCCTCCCAGAAGGGCACCACGAAAGGAAGATCGGCGCCGGTGACCCGTTCCCCAATCACCCGGAGCTGTTCGTGGCCCCGCCACAGATAGGCGGAGAGGCTGCGATAGACGATCACGGTTACTGCACCGACTTCCGGCCAGCCGACCTCGGGATCGATGAGAGCCAACGCCACCCCGATCAGGGCGCCGACACCGGCACCGAGCAGGACCTTGATAGGCCGGAGCCCGGCCAGGCCCGTGACGGCGCCGATCAACGAGCCCGGCACCCACGCCGGCCAGGCTGGGAGCGACCATTCGAGCAACCAACCGACTCCGGCGGCGATGAAGGCAGCCGCGGCGATACGCGCCAACAGCGGCTGTGGCTTTCCGGGTTGTCGGGTGGCATCGGCCCAGGCCGAGACCAGCCCGAGGACCAAAGCGCCGATCACCGCTCCGGCGACACGACCGTGCTCGTGCGACGAGCCGAGAGCGGCACCACCCAGCCCACCGATGAGGCCACCGGTCGCGGCGGCTCCCACGATCTGACCGATGCTTCGATTCACGGACAGAACCTACGTATCGGCATAGTTGGGGGGCGACTCCGGCGGTACAGTCGGGTCATGGCCGATCACCAGGAGTTGGAGACCGCCCTCGCTCTGGGTGAGAGCCTGATGGAGGCCGAGCGCTACCAGGAAGCCATCGATCATTTCAGCCTGTTGGCGGCGCAACATCCCGGAAACCAGTACATCATGCTCCATCTCGCGGGCGCCTACGACTCTGCTGGTCATGCGGACGAGGCGATCGCCCCGTATCGGGCAGCGCTGGCCGCTGGCCTCAACGAGTCCGAGGACCTGAGGGCGCGAATCCAACTAGCCAGCACTTTGCGCAACGTTGGAGAACACGAGGAGGCGGTTCAGATCCTCACCCAGGTGTGCACCGAGAACCCCCAGCATCGAGCGGCCCGGGCGTTTCTCGCCCTGGCCCTGACCAGTGCCGGACATGGCGAACGAGGGGTGTCCGAGTTGTTGGACCTGATGCTCACCAACCCGGGCCCGCTCGAGGCGTACCACCGCTCGTTACGTTGGTACGCCGACGACCTGCGAGCCGACTGAGACGGGTGGCCTACCGGCCGGATACCTTCACGTCGACCCACACCAGCCGGTGATCGGAGCTGGGGAAGGGAAAGACACCTGTCAGCTCGAAGAAGGGCTCACCCTCGGCAGGCCAAAACACGGCGCTGTCCGCGATACGAAGATCCTTGGAGGGAAGTACGTAATCCGCTCTCAGATTGCCGGGGGCGGTGTCGGCGAAGTCCGCGGTGTCCTGAGCCGGATCGGAGAGATGATTCAGGTTGATCCCACCCTGGGTTTGGGAGGCCCACACCGCCCCCGTGGAGGTCGGTGTCTTCCGATCGTTGATCCTCGGGTGGTCGATGAGCTGCTGGATCGCTCCCGGGATCGAGTCCCCATCGAGGGGGTCGGAGTTCTGATCGCCGGCGATCACGAACGGCTCTCCACGGTCGATCCCGCCGCGCCTCCCCTGGTCGTCGTAGATGTATCTGCTCCGCCTCGGGCTGATGTAGTCGGCCCAGAACCTGATCTCGTCGTGGTTGCGGGTCCCGTTGCGATCCTCGGCCCCGTCGAACACCGGCGGGGTGGGATGACTCACCAGGAAATGCACCCGCTCTCTGCCGATCTTCAATTCGAGATCCCAATGGCTCTTCGAACTGAGACGGAACACGTCCAGCTCCTCCTCGGAGTACCACGGATCCCCGGACGCCGGATCCTCGGGTAAGAGGGCGCCAGGCATGTCCTTCCACAAGAAGTTCTGGAAGGTGCGTGTCCTCACGATCGGGTACTTGGAGAGCACGACCATCCCGAACTGCCCGGGGAAGAACCCAAAGCCGAGGGAATCGTCGGGCCCTCCCACCGTGCCGTCGTTGTTGAGGTCGAAGCCCGAGGGCACGCCGGTGTTGGACGGGGCGATGAAGGCGTAGGGGTAATCGATTGGCTTGGCCCCGTTTTGTGAGACCTCGAGGTAGTTGTCACGAAACAGGTCTACGGCCGCAGGATCGAAATCGAACTCGTTGATGAGAAGGACATCGGGCCGGCTCCGCTGGATGATCTCGGCGATCACCTTGGCCTGAGCATTGTCGGGTGTTGATAGATCGGAGACCAATTGCCCGACATTGTTCCGGTTGAGACTGGCGTTGAAGGTGGCGAAGCGGACGGTGTCCGGCTTGGACCTCGCCCCGGCGACGGTGGGAATGACGGTGACTGCGAGAATCGCGGCCAAGAGAACGGTCAGCTTGCGCATCGGGATTCCTCCGGAACCATTTCGGCTTTGCTGTTCGATACCCCGCTGGTTTCGAAGCTAAACCGTCGATGCGACCGTGACGTGAAGACCCGGTGTCCACTCGAAGAACTCTTGTGAACCGTGCTGGGCCACGACAACGGCCAACCTCACATTTGGATGACGATCCGATTCATCATGCCCAGATGACTGCTCACCTGGGCCGTGATCGCAAGACCCGCCTCGGCAAGCTCGGATCCCACGTTCCGGTTGTTGCGACAGGCGGCACGCTCGAAGTGACGGTCGACCTTGCGGTCCTGGCGACGGGCGATCCAACCGACCGACGACCGGCCATGCTCGACCAGGAGGATCCGGCCTCCGGGTTTGACGACGCGGGCCATTTCCCGGAATGCGGCCACGTAGTCGAGAAAGGTGCACGAGGAGAACGCAGACAGCACGGTGTCGAAATGGCGGTCGGGAAACGGCATCTGTTGGGCGTCACCAACGGTTATGTCGATTCTCATCCCCAACTGACCGGCCCGTTTCCGAGCCTCGGCCACCATCGCGGGTGAGAGATCGAACGCCGTGATCGACGAGGCTGTTCGCAAGTACTTGAAGTTCTCCCCGGTGCCACAGGCGACGTCCAACACGTCCCCGGTCAAGCCCCGGAATTGTCTACGACGGAGCCGGGGAATGGCGAAGAGGGAGTCGACAACCCCCATCATCCGCCAACGACTGGCCATCTCGTCATAGCGTCGGCGAACCTCGTCGGTTGTCATGCGCCCTGACACTGTTCAGGCCTTGACCGGCTCTGGCGTCGACTCGTGCTCCAATAGGCCGTCAACCGAGATGTTGGGAACCCATTCGAGCCACTTGGGGAAGTACCAGTTCCAGTCGCCCAACAGCCTCATCGACGCCGGCACCAGGATCGAACGCACCACGGTGGCGTCGAGAAGGACCGCGATCGCCAGCCCGAACCCCATCTGTTGGAAGGAAACCAGCCGCCCCGCGGCGAACCCGGAGAAGACGGCGACCATGATCGCCGCCGCGCCGGTGATCAACGCACCTGTGGTGCGCAAACCGTAGGCCACCGAATCGGTGTTTCTCCCGGTCTGGTCGTAACGCTCCTTGATCCTGGAGAGCAGGAAGACGTGGTAGTCCATTGACAACCCGAACAGGATCGAAAACAGGAACAACGGGAGCCAGGCCTCGATCGTCTCCACCTGCTCGAATCCAGAGATGGCCGCCACATCCTTGAGCCATGCCGGCCCAACGTCCACCTGGAACATGGCAACCACCAAGCCGTAGGCGGCACCCACCGACAACAGGTTCATGGCGATCGCCTTGGCCGGGATCACCACCGAGCGGAAGGCAAGCAGCAACAGGATGAAACTGAGCCCCAGCACTACCGCGAACACGATCGGGGTGTAGGTGTCGATCTGGTCGAGGAAATCGACGGTGATTGCGGTTTCGCCACCGACATATACCTCGGTCTCGGCGGCTGTCGCACCGGGGATGATGTCGGCTCGAAGGTGACGTACGTCTCCCTGGGAGGCGATCGAGTTCACGTCACCGAGCAATTGCACCGAGAGAATGGACAGCGCCCCGGTGGATGCAGGATCCACCGACGCGGCCCCGTATCCCCCGTCGGCCGCGATGTCTGCCTGGAGGGCGGTCAACGTGTCATCGACTCCAGCCCCGGTAACCACGACGTCGACTGGTGAGGTGAGCCCCCCCGAGAACTCGGTAGCCAGGATCTCGAACGCGACCTTGGATTCCATATCGTCAGGAAGGGTGGACACCCCGGACAGCCCACTGTTCATCGAGAACATGCTGCTGGCGGCCAGGATCAAGAAGCCTGCCGAAAGAACGAGGCTGATGAAAGGACGAGCCATGATTATGCGCGTCCACCGCTCCCAGAATCGGCCGGTCTCATCCGGTGATCGCCGGCGCCGCACCTTCAGCGAGTCGATTCGGTCTCCCATGAGGGAGAGGACGGCCGGGAGCAGGGTCAGCGAGGCGCAAACGGCGACGATCACCACCAGGATGGCCCCGGTGCCGAGGGCGCGGAACAAGGTGTTGGGGAGGATCAACATCCCGACCAGGGCGAGAACCACCGTGAGCCCTGAGAAGAACACGGCCCGGGTTGCGGTGGCCCCGGCCCGCTCGATGGCGTCCAGCTTCTCCATGCCATGGCCCCGCTCCTCCCGGTAACGGGAGACGATGAACAACGAGTAGTCGATGCCCACCGCCAGACCGATCATCGTGATCATGTTGGTTATGAAGAAGCTGAGGTCGAAGAACTGACCGACCAGGGCAGCCAGGCCCATGGCGATGGCAATAGCGACCACGGCGAGGATGATCGGAATCACGCCGGATGCGACCGTGCCGAATACCAGAACCAGCACGACCAGGGCCACGCCGATCCCGATCGTCTCCCCGGTGCGGAGGTCTTCTTCTGCGATCTGGTTGAAGTCGTTGGTCAGGGTGGCGGGCCCCGCAATCAGACCCCGGAGCCCGTCGGGGGCGGACACGCCGGCCACCGCCTCTTTGAGCAATTCGGCGTTGTCGCCGATCACATCGACGTCGTCACCGGCGATCACCACCGGGAGCAGCGCTGAATGACCGGACTCCGACACCTGGCCGGTCTCGTCGAGATATGACCCGACGCTGGTGATCAAATCGGGCCCGAGTGCGGTGATATCGGCTTCAAGCTCGGTGACATAGGCGTCGTACTCGGGGTCGCCCACCTCGGCGGTCTCGGAGGTGACCACCACAAACTCGGTGTCGGGGGCTTCGCCTCTGAGCTCCTCGGCGAGGTTGATGGCAGTGACCGACTCGGGCTCATCGGTGAAACCAATCGTGGTGGTGAGAGCTCCTGCCAGGAGTTGGGAGGTCACGAAGCCGGCGGCGACCAGGAGCACCAACCAGATTCCGACCGTTCTCCACGGCCTTCTGGCGCTCACCCGGGCCAGAGTCTCAGTCCCCAATGACATCATGCTCTCCTGTTGTTGCTCTTCGGCTTGCAGACGGACTACACTGTAAGCGTACGGTGTAAGCCCTGTCAACCCACGGTCGACACCGATGACCACACCCGAGGAGACCCCTCTTGACTTACGATGTAGGTATGACCGTCATCGAAACCCGAGCCCCGCTCACCAGGGACCGGATCATCGACGCTGCCGTGACGTTCGCCGATCAGCACGGTGCCGACGAGCTGTCCATGCGCAAACTTGGCGCTGAGCTCGGGGTGGAAGCGATGTCGCTCTACAACCACGTTGCCAACAAGGACGAAATCCTGGACGGGATGATCGACCATGTTTTCAGGACCATCCCCCTCCCCGACCCGACGCAAGACTGGCGGGTGTCGGTGCGAACCACCGGGCTCGCCGCCATGGAGCAATTCACCGCCCATCCCTGGGTGGTGAGCCTCTTGATGCAGCGTGGCAACTTCGGCAACGCCTCTTTGGTGTTCATGAACCAGGTCCTCGGAATTCTGCGGGCGGCGGGCTTCAGCGACGAGGAGACCCACCATGCCTGGCAGATGTTGGCCTCCCACACCATGGGTTACGCCTTCCAACAATCCTCCGGCAGCTGGCACGACAAGGACTGGGAAGGTCTCGAGGATCAGCTATCACGTCTCGGCGACCGTTTACCCCATGTCGCGGCCCTCGCCCCGTTGCTCGCACAATGTGAGTTCGGCTCCGAATACGCCTTCGGCTTGGAGATCATCATCAGTGGTCTCGAAGCCCGTCTCGGCTGAATCGGTTAACGCCAGTCGACGAGGTAGACCTCGATCGGCTCCTTGATCCCTTTGAGTTCGACTCTCCGAGGCTCCGAAACCGAAACCCGATGGTCCCCCGCTGCTTCGAGAGCGGCCGCCGAGATGACGATCTCCTCACCGCCGGCGACCGCAGTTACCCGGGCCGCGACATGTACCCCTTGGCCCCGATAGTCGGTCCCGTCACGAGTGACATCGGCACGATGCAACCCGATGCGAACGGTCGGGGCAAACCCGTGTTGGTGGCGGTGGTCGGCGAGACGCCGTTGGATCGAAACCGCAGCTTCGACAGCATCGACGGTGTTCTCGAAAGCCACGAAGAAGCCGTCACCGGTATGGCTCACCTCTTCGCCACGATGACTGGCGAACACCGAGCCCAGCTCTCGATCATGCCACCGCAGGAGCTCCTCCCAATCCTTGTCGCCGATCAGCCCGATCAGATCGGTTGAGGTCACGATGTCGGTGAACATCAGAGTCTTGGTGAATCGGGCACGATCCTCATCGGGTGCCCTGCTCGCATAAAGAAGCTCGTCGACATGCTTCAGATCGAGTGCCGCACCGAGTTTCATGAAGGCTGCGCGAGCGGCCCCCAACTCCATGCGGGCCGCCCCTTGGTCGCCCGCCAATGACCGAGCCCGCCCCAGCAGCATGCGTGCCCGGGCGGTTTCATACGGAAAGTCGACTTCTCTCCACAACCTCCAGGCTCGGTCCGAGGCCTGGATCGCCGTATCGGCGTCTCCCTCGTGGAGGGCTATCTCGCCACGCGCGGTGAGGGCCGCGGCTTCGAAAGCAGGTCGCGCGAAATCTGATGCGGTCTGCTCCAGCTCAGCAGTCGCGGCGCGGGCGGTTTCCGGGTCGTCCCGTGCCAATGCGACCTCCACCTGGGCCGGCAAGAGCCGGGCCCGATTGAGGACATCCTTCCGCTCCCCCTGATTCCCGGCGCCTTCTGACAGGGCCCGGGAAAGGGTCGAGGCCGCCTCGTCGACACGGCCCTGGGCAAGCATCAGCAGCGCCAGACCTGGCAACGCGTCGCTCCCATTCTCGTAGGCAGTGAGGAAAGACTGTTCCGCCCCCGGCAGGTCGCCCATGCGCAGATGGACCTCGCCGACTTCGTAATTGGCATATCCGACGCCATCGAGGAGGTGGAATCGCTCCAACTCCACACAGGCATCCAGGGCCTCGGCTTCTGCCTCGGTCCACGAACCACCGAGCCGTTTGAGCTCGGCGCGATGGACGCGACACACCCCCGTGTAGCCGCCGACCGAGTTTCGACTCATCCAACGGTCGGCCTCCTCCGTCCACTCGCGCGCACGCTGGAAGTCGGCCATGCTGCGGCATGCTGAGATGGTGGTGCAGTAGACGTCGCTGGCCGACCGCAGATCGACTTCGCCGGAGAGGGCAGCTGCCGTCGCCTCGTCGAGCAGGCTCATCCCCTCCTGCCACCGGCCGGCCGAGATCAGAGCTGTGCCCTTGATGACGAGCGCCGTTGACTCGGCGTCGCGATTTCCGTACCTCCTGGCCAATTCCAACGCCTCATCGGCGAGCGGGAGAGCGGCGTCGATGTCGTCACGAAACAGGAAGGCTTCGATGAGTTGCAGCACTCTTTGGTGAGCGTGGGCCCCTGACTCCGGCTCATTCTCGAGAAGACGGTCGGCTTGCGCCTTCCAACCGGAGAAAATCGAGAAGGCGAGCCGCCGTGCCCCCAAGTAGGCCAGCAGCATCGCGACCTTGGCTGCGGCCGTCTTCGACCCTGCCTCCACGTGCCCGGCGAAAGCGCGCTCCAAGGCATCGACCGATTCGTCGGGGTGACCGGACCACCAGGCCGCGTCCGCAAGCAATTCGAGATCGTGTGGAGAAAGCGGCGCCTCGAGATCTACTTCGTTGAAGGCCTTCACCGCATCGCTCCAGGCACGACGTTGGACGGCCTTCCTGCCCATCTCGACCGTTTGCACCCAACTCACCTCGCTGCGGGTTCCTGGCGGCGATTCTATGCCCGCACCGTCTGGCGGTCGCAGTCCCCTAGAGGAAGCGAGCGATCTCATCGGCCCGAGCCAAACTTGGGATTTCCGAATGGCCTGCTTTCTGATGCGCTTCGACGCCGAGGGCAGGTGCGCCGAGTTCACCGAGACTTCATGGCTGTCCCCGATTGAGTGCAACTAGCCGGCTCAGGTCGTCCCGAGCCCATCCGGATCAGGGTCGGTGTGACGAAGCCATACCACGATGCCGACCATGACCGGGACCAGGAGAAGCAACACCAACGCCGACAGCGTCCCCTTGGAACCCCAGGCGGTGAAGCCCACCGCCGTCATCAGAGCCGCGCTCAGGACCATGGTCCCTTCGGCGTTTCGATAGATCTCGGGGTGGAGCGCCCTCACCTCGAGCGTACGGGAGAGCGCGGTCACAGACAGAACTGCGGTCGCCAGCGACCCGACCAGTAACCAACGCAACGAACCGGGCAGTGGGGTCGCGCTGTGCTCGACGACGTTGAGGACACCAGCACCGCCGGCCGCGGTCACCAACAACAGCGGAAAATGGAGGTAGAGCCAGGTCTGTGTGAGGCGTGACACCGGAGCGTGGTGTGAGACGAGGTCGAAGTAGATCCACCAGAGCCCGATCGCAACCAACACTCCGAGTAGCCCGATCACAACACCGTTGAGACTCAAGGGATCGAGGTCGGCCATTCCGTTGATGGCGCCCACGATCACCTCTCCCAGCACGATGATTACAAACAGGCCCATGCGCTCGATCAGGGACGGTGTCACTGCAATCACGGCATCGCCCACCTGGCTCTCGGGCGGGCGCCACCGATTCATGGCAATCACGTAGCCAGCGGACTCGATGAACAGGGCCAGCCCCCATATCCAGTAACGACCGGGCCCGTCGAAGAGGGCGCTGACTACGAAAAGACTGGCACCGAGGAGGTAGGCCGCGGAATAGGGGTTCGATGCCAGGCGATGGCTGGGGTCATGGAGCCCAGTCCGAAACCAGATGATCGCCAACAGCAAGCTGTTGAACCCGTATGCGATGGCAAATCCCCCCGACCCTGGACCGGGGACACTCCCGGCGAACACCGCCATAACGGCAACGGTGAGCATTTGGGTGAAGGTGAAGACCCGGACACTGATGTCGTTGGTGCCGTGCAAGTCGTAGTAGAAGGTGCCGTTGATCCACGACGACCACACGGCGTAAAAGAGGAATCCGAACCAGCCCACCCCCGACCATGTCGGATGCTCGGAGAGTCGGTGGGCCAGTTGCGAGATCAGGACGACGAAGACGAGATCGAAGAACAGCTCCAGGAACGTCACTCGCCGGTCCTCGGGGCGGTCCTCGTAGCGGGCCGGCGGTTGCCACCAGCGCCGGAATGTGAGTCGTCCAGTCACACCGCGAAAATAGCCCATGTAATTGAGATCCACAGGTGTCATATCCGACCCTGTGCAACCCAATTACGGTCGCAGTCAGACCGTGTTGACGATCGGCGCCACCTTGGTGCCGAAAAGCTCGATCGCCCGCATCACCTGGTCGTGGGGCAAGGTGCCGACGCTGATGTGGAGCATGAAACGCTGGATCCCGAGAATGTCGCGCATCCGGATGATCTTGGCCGCCACCGCTTCGACGTCGCCCAGGACCAGCGAGCCGGCAGGGGCGCGCATCATGTCGAACTGCTGGCGGGTCATCGGCCCCCAGCCCCGCTCGCGTCCGATCGTTGACATCGCCACTGCATATGAGGGGTAGTACTCGGCGGCGGCCTGTTCGGAGTCATCGCCGATGTAGCCGTGGGCATGGACAGCGAGGGGAACATCGGAAGGGTCGTTTCCCGATTCGACGAGGGTGCGTCGGTGGAGGTCGGCGAAGACGGCGAACCGGTCGGGGTTGCCCCCGATGATGGCCAGGGCAACGGGGAGCCCTCGGGTTGCGGCCCGCACAATCGACTCGGGGGTGCCCCCCACCCCGACCCAAACCGGCAACGGGTCCTGTTGCGGGCGGGGATAGATCGGCTGGTTCTGGAGCGGCGGCCGGTGCTTTCCGGTCCAGGTGACTCGCTCGTTGTCCCGGATTGCCAACAGCAAGTCGAGCTTCTCGCTGAACAACTCGTCGTAGTCAGAGAGGGAGTATCCGAAGAGAGGGAAGGACTCGATGAACGACCCCCTCCCCACCAAGAGCTCGGCCCGTCCCGAAGAGACAAGGTCGAGAGTGGCGAAATCCTGAAAGGTCCGTACCGGATCGGCAGAGCTGAGGATGATCACGGCCGGGCTGAGACGGATCCGTTTGGTTCTCCCTGCGGCAGCGGCAAGGACCACCGCCGGGGAGGAGGAGGCGAAGTCGGGGCGATGATGCTCCCCCACTCCGTAGACCTCGAGCCCGACCTCCTCGGCGAGGACGATCTCGTCGAGGACCTGACGCAGCCGCTCGCCGTGACTGACCTTCTCCCCGCTCAAGGGGTCGGGGTAGGTCTCGGCGAAGGTGGTGATCCCGAGTTCCATGGTTCGATTCCAATTGTCGTTGATGGTGATGAGCCATACCTCTAGCCATAAGGGGAGCCGTGTTATTCCCGGATCGGGTGGTCCTCGGGGCAGTCGGCCGCTGATCGGTCCCGGCCCGTAGGAAGCTGTAGGTCTGGATGGCTCGCCGAGATGGCGCAATCGGGGCATGAATCCGATCTCCCCGGTGAAGACCGCATAGGCGATCCCATCCACCTCATGATCGGACTCGAGGCCTGCCGTCGACGGGGTTGTCGGGAACCGAGTGGGGGTAGAGTCGGTCGACTGTTGGCGAGAGTCGAAAGAAGGAACTCAGTGAATCGTCTTCTGTGGGTCTTGCAGTTCATCTTCGGCCTCTTCTTCATTGGGGTCGGGGTGAACCACTTCATAGTCCCAGAGGGTTTGCCCGAGATGATGGGCTGGATGTACGAATTGCCAGACGGGCTACACATGGTGGCCGGGGTGGCCGAGATCCTTGGTGGGTTGGGTCTGGTTCTTCCCGGACTGACCCGGATTCGCCCGGAACTCAACGTGTTCGCCGCGCTGGGGCTTGCCATCGTGATGATGGGTGCCGCCATCTGGCATGCCGGCCGGGGCGAGACGCCTCAGATCGTGCTCAACCTGGTCAATGCCGGGATCCTCGTGTTCATCGCCTACGGACGCTGGCGGTTGAGCCCGCTCCCCGGTCGGATGACAGGAAGCGCCGCCGCCTAGCCGCCATTCTCCTGGTAATAACGAGACAGCTGGCCGAACTGCTCTTTGAAGGTGCGTCGAGCCAGGAAGGGGTAGACCCATTTGACGAGCCCGGGTGGCCGTTGGAACGAGGCGGTCGTGACCTGGGTGATTCTCGAGCCGGCGCCGTCGGGCTCGACGCTCAGCTGGATCACCCGTTCCTGGAAGTTGTCGGTGGCCCGCCAGGTGATAGAGCGGTCGCCGATGGCGATGACTTCCAGGTGGACGTCGAATTCGATGCGCTCAGCACGGGGACGATCGAGATGCTGATGGAACCGGAACCTGGTGCCTACCTCGACACCCGAACCCGCGACCAGATCCACTGTCTCCACATTGGGACACCACGACGGGTCGTTGCGAGTGTCGGAGACGAAGGCGAACAATTGCTCGGCAGGCACCTCGATGTGAGCCGACACCTTGACCGGACGCACGGGATGACTCGCCATATGCCGACGATAGGCCGATCAATGATGGACCTTTTCCTCTGGCCCGTTCGGCGGTGCAGAACGACGATCGGGTGAACAGACCTAGGAGCTTTGGATGATCGCAACCCACCGCCAGAGCGAGCGCATAGGGACCCAGCCCTCCTCGATCAAGTTTGGATATGTGGTGGCGATCCTTGTCAACGCCGCGATGTTGGTGATCGCCAACAACTTCCTCGACTGGGGCTGGCTCCCGTTCCTCACCGACGACTTCGGCCGGATCCTGTGGCTCCTCGACATCTCGTTCCTGGCCGCGATCCTGGTCAACTCGATCTACCTGGGGTACGACCCCGCGTGGTTCAAGTCGATGTGTCAGATCGGGCTGAGCGGGATAAGCATGGCCGTGGCGATAAGGACCTATCAGGTGTTTCCCTTCGACTTCGCCCGCTACCAATTCGACTGGGGGCCTGTGACTCGATTCGTCCTCGTCCTCGTCATGGTCGGCGTCGGGTTCGCGATCATCACTGAGGTGGTCAAACTGGCCCGGGGAATAGGGTTGAACCCGCAAGGTGAGCCGCAGTCACACACCTTCGAGGAAGTTGGAGCGACAGGAGCAGGGAATGACCGACAGCAATCATGAACAAGCCAGTGAATCGGGTGACGCTGCCCGCAATCGGTGGGTAGACGAGGCTCAGGAGGCACTGGACCGGACGGTGGCCGCCGTCAGATCGGCCTGGGATGCCACCAGGGAGAGCCGAATGAGCGCCTTGGAGTCGGCCAAGCAGGCGGCCCAGGATCTAGGCAAAGTCCTGGACAAAGGGGTGGCGGCCGCCAGGGATCGGTGGGCAACCGATGAGGCCGAAAGCGCGCATTCCCAAGACGCGACTGGTCCCGCCGAGCCAAGCGAGGCGAGTTCCGACGCCGAATCTCCTGACCAGACCTAGAGACCCAGGCTCCTGTCTTGACCGGACCCCTCCTCGAGAGCCGGACCCTCACCGTTTCCATCGACTGCCCGCCGGACCGCGTCTATGACTTTGTGTCGAATCCGAGCAACCTTCCCCGTTGGTCGTTCTTCGAAGCCGTGACCGAAACCGACGACGGATGGGTGGTGGAAACCCCGGACGGCCCCGTTGGCTTCCGCTTTCTCGAGGCCAACCGGCTCGGCGTCCTCGACCATCGGGTAAGACTCCCTTCCGGCGTTGAGATTCAAGTACCGATGCGGGTCATCCCCAACGGTCGTGGCAGCGAGGTGCTGTTTACCCTGTTTCGAACGCCGGACATGACCGACCAGGACTTCGCCTCCGACGCGAGTCAGATCATCGGGGACCTGACCAAGCTGAAGGCCCTGTTGGAAGGCTCGGGGGCCGGCCGGCCCCAGGGTCAACCTGAGTAGGAGGCACGGAGATCACGACGGAAGCCGGGAATGAGGAGCATCGCGAGGTGAGGTTCCGCGACGATCCCGAGCAACATCGCTACTTGGCCGAGATCGACGGCCGGGTGGTCGGGATGGCCGTCTACCAGCTCCGAGCCGGTCGACACATCTTCGTTCACACCGAGATCAACCCCGAGTACAAAGGCAAGGGGGTGGGCTCGGCTCTAGCCCGCTATGCACTCGACGACGTCAGGGCGCAGGACGGGATAATCGTGCCGATCTGCCCTTTCTTTGCCTCCTGGATCGAGCATCACCCCGAATATCGGACAATGGTCGATCAGGAGCTCCTCGATCGGATCAACGGGGGCAGGAGGGGCGATTCTGCTTGATCTGGTCTCCCAGCGCCGGGGAATCCAGGCGACCTAACTCACAGATCCCAAGAGCTCTCCAACTCGCCGAAGGAAGTCCGCGGCTGGAGCCCCGTCGACGAAGGCGTGATCGAAGGTCAGCGACAGCACCACACGAGAGCCCTCGGTGACCAACCCGCCGGCGGCGAAGACCGGCACCCGGCGCACCGCTCCTATCCCGAGGACCGCCACCTGGGGGAGATTGATGATCGGGGTGAATCCGTCGACGCCGTGGCTGCCGAGATTGGTGACGGTGAAAGTTCCACCCTCGTAGTCTGCCATCGCCAGCTCCCGGTTCCGGGCCCGCTCCGCCAGCCCCCGGATCTCCTCGTGGATCTCAGTCACGGTGTTATCGGCCGGGCTCCTCACCACCGGGGATACCAGGCCCTGGTCGGTTTGCACCGCCACCGCGACGTTGGCCACCACTGCTGGTATGAAGCGGTCACCGTCACGGGTGCCGTTCAGGGATGGGTGCTCGCTGAGGGCAAGCGCCACCGCCTTGATCACTGAAGCGGTCATGTGTTCCGGAGGTCCCGATTCCAGGTCGACGCCCGAGGTGAGGGTCACCGGTGCCGTTTCCAGATGGCCCCGTCTCATGTTGCGGGCGATGACCGCACGGAGGCCGACCATTCCCGTTTCTTCGGTTTGTCTTTCAGCTGCAGCGCGGACATCGCTCTCGGTGATCCGACCGCCCGTCCCTGTCCCGGAGACCTTGGCCAGGTCGACACCTTTCTCTCGGGCGAGACGTCTGGCTGCCGGGGAAGCCGGAGTCGAGACCCGCGCCGGACCGGAGCCGGCAATGTCCTTGGCTGGGGCGACCGGCTCTGGCGCCTCCTCCGCAGCCACTATCCGACAGATGGGCTCACCCTGGGGAACAGGGACGTTGATGGGGACCAGCCCCACCACTGCTCCTGCTTCGGACGCATAGACCTGCTCGGCCACCTTCTCCACCTGGATCTCGGCAATCAGCTGACCGGCCTCGCACCTCTGGCCTTCGTCGACCATCCATGCGGTGACGACCCCGTCCTCACCCGGCTCGGTGAGGACGGGCATCAATACGTCTGTTGCCATCTGATTCAGGCAGAGACCAGCTGTTGTGCGGCCTCCACGATTCTCTCCGCCGAAGGCAGGGCAAACTGCTCCAGGGGCCGGCTGTAGGGAATCGGCGTGTCCGGCGTCGCCACCCGCATCGGTGGCGCGTCCAGATGGTCGAAGACGCGCTCCACCACAGTGGCTATCACCTCGCCTGTCATTCCGAAGCTCTGGTAGTCCTCGTCGACCACCAGCAGCCGGTGGGTCTTTCCCACACTCTCGGCGATCTTGTCCCGATCGAGCGGGACGAGGGAGCGCAGATCGAGCACCTCGGCTGATATGCCCTTGTCTTCGAGCATCTCCGCGGCGTCGAGAGCCCGGTGCACGGACAACCCGACCGTGATCACGGTCAGGTCATCACCCTCCCGGGCGATAGCCGCCTCCCCGATCGGGACCTCGTACGACTCGGAGGGAACCGCACCGGTCGCTCGGGGATTGTTGGTCATCCAACCCAGGCCCAACACGCCCTTGTGGAACATGTAAAGCACCGGGTTGTCGTCCCGGATCGCCGAGGTCATGAGTCCCTTGGCGTCGTAGGGGTTCGACGGCACGACCACCTTCATCCCGGGGAGATGGGCGAAGGTGCCCCACAGCGTCTGTGAGTGCTGACCCGCGTCCGAATACCCGCCCCCTACGGCCGTCATCAGCACCATCGGTACCTTGACGTTGCCGCCGCTGAAGTAGTGGATCTTCGCCATGTTGTTGTAGATCTGATCCATGCACACGCCGAAGAAGTCGACGAACATCAGCTCGGCGATGGGGCGAAGGCCATTGATGGCGGCGCCGACGGCGGCGCCAATGAACCCAGTCTCCGAGATCGGGGTGTCCATCACTCGCTCCGGCCCGAAGCGGTCGAGCAGACCCTCGGTGGCCCCGAAGATCCCTCCGTAGACACCGATGTCCTCGCCCATCACCAACACCGTGTCGTCGGCCTCCATCTCCAGGGCGATCGCCTCGGCTATCGCCTTCTGTGTGGTGAGCTTGCGGTCGGTTGTAATCGTCATGTGACCTCCTCTCTCAAGCGAAGACGTCCACCAGGGCGCCTTCGGGCTCGGGGTATGGGCTCGAGATGGCGAAGGAGATAGCATCTTCCACCTCGGCGAACATCCGCTCCTTGATCGCCTCGATATCGGAATCGGTCAGGACCCCTTCGGCGACCAGCTTCTGACCGAACGTGACCAATGCGTCCCGCTCCGCCATCGCCTCCTTGAACTCGTCGCTGCGATAAGCATCGGCGTCACCTTCGAAATGGCCCCAGAGGCGATCGGTCTTCACCTCGATCAGGCTCGGGCCACGTCCGCTGCGGGCCCGGGCGATCGCCTCGCCGGCAACCTCGTAGACAGCTACCGGGTCGTTGTTGGCCACCAGGACACCGGGGATCCCGTATGCAGACGCCCGGTCACTGTTGTCCGCTATCGCCGTCGACGCCGTCTTGGGCACCGAGATGGCGTAAGCGTTGTCCTCACAGATGAAGACAACCGGGAGGCCCCAGATCGCCGCCAGGTTGAGCGACTCATGGAATGCACCCTGGTTGGCCGCACCGTCACCAAAGAACGACAGAGCCACGTTGTCGGTGCCACGCCGTTTGAATGCGAGCCCGGCTCCAACCGCAACCGGCATGCCCTCGGCGATGATCCCGGAGCACCCGAAGTTGGGCTCCACGGAGAACAGGTGCATATGGCCACCCTTCCCCTTGCCCAGCCCGGTTTCTCTCCCGAAGATCTCCGCAGTCATCTTCTTGAGATCGACCCCCTGTGCTATGGCGATGTGGTGGGGTCGGTGGGTCGCGGTGATCGCGTCGCCGGCCTTCAAGTGGGGCCTGACCCCGACGGCCACCGGCTCCTGTCCAGCGGAGAGGTGCATCTCTCCCGGGATCAGACCGGCGGCGATATCGAAGGCGGGCAATTTGTCTTCAAAGTAGATCTCTCGGATTCGCTCCTCGTAGCGTCGGATCTTCACCATGGTCTCGTACATGTCGACCAGGTGCTCGCTGGGAATGTTCATCAGCACCTCCTGTTGTCTGCGTGGCAGCGCCGATGCGGAGAGTCGGCGCGGTTGCCAGGTCCGGCCTCGAATGTGACCCTTAGTTCCGGGACGAAGGCCCCGCTAGGGGCAAAGGACCCTTCACTCGCAAAGCACGATCCGGATCGAGGACCCTGGGGCCGGGCACCACCCGGACCCTACTCCCCCCGGTGGCGATGCGGCGCTCACCGTCGAGAGCGACCACGCCTCCTGCCACGTCAAGAGTGACCTCCGCTCCGACGGGCAGATCAGAGTGCTCAGCCACCGCCACATCGAGCACCAGGCCGGGTCCGAATATCGCCTTCACCGTCTGGCCGGGACCGAATCGGATCCACCGGGCGCTCCCCGGGGCGAGAGGTCCCATCCCGGCGCTGACCGAGGCGATTCCGACCGCGGTGGGATCGGCCGAAGTGGCCACGGCTTCCATCAGCAGCTCCGGCTCCCACAAGGCGCCGGCACCGAGCCATCGGCCCCGCACAGAGACGACGTCGATGACCGCGGTGGCATGTCCGGTGGAGATATCCACCCGGAGTGCCGTGGTCGGGACGAAGACAGACGGATCCTGGCTCTTCACCGCGGCAACGGTGGCGAGGCCGATCACCGTCGGTTCCAGGGTGAGAGCCGAGGCGTTGTTGGTCCCCGCGGCGATGGGGACGAGGGGAGCCTCGGGCCAGCCTTCGACCGCCGCCCTCACTGTGCCGTCGCCACCCAGTGTGACCAAAGCGTCCGCCATGAGGCCGGCGAGGTGGGCGGCGGCGCGTTTCGTGTCCGACTCCTCACCCGTGGCAGAGATCGGAAGGAAGTCCAGCCGAGGGGCGGAGTCCCGCGCCAAAGACACGGCACGACGTACCAACCCGGCCCGATCATCGAGGGCAAGCACCGTCACTTCGGGGTGCGAGCCGAGCCCGACCAGGAGACGGGCGAGGAGATTCGCCTTCTCCTCGGCGTCGACCACTCTGGCCAACCCGGTGAGCCGACGAATGTCCTTCGACGAGATCGGGTTGGCGATCAGACCGATCAGCATGGATTCCAGGGTAGGGGCGTGATCTGCACTGCCTCTCGACGAGGGTAAGGCGACTCAGACGATTCCGAGGTTGGCATCCTCGTTCACCGCCCAGGCGGCCTCCGCCTCACTTTCCATCGTTGCGAGACGGTCGTAGTAGTCGGGGTACTCGCGCAGGTGGGCAAGGGCGATCTTGGCGGTGAGGACGGGGTCATCCCCGGTGACGTTCAGATCGGGAAACCTGGTGCCGTGCTCGAGCTCTACGTCCATCCCGCGACGCACATCCTCGAGCTCGAATCGTTCCTCAGAGACCTCGATACCGATCTCGGCGGCGGCCTTCGCCGCACCTTCAAGAGTGAACATTTGTCTCTCCTTTCTCCCGAAGCATGGACCAACCCGACCCGGCGGGCAAGACGCCTTTGGCCCATCGTTACCCCACCCGCCCCCTTCAACCCTGCCAACCCCTGACTACCAAACCTGAGCGATAAAGGCTCAGATCGGAATAGGGAGTTCCCGGCGATGGTTGCAAAAAGCCTCGTCGCCCTATAACCAAGAAGGAAACGGCCCCGATGCCTGAAACCGCCCAACTCACGCTCCCCGTCCTCCCCCTCCACAACGGTGTGGTCTTCCCCCACATGGTGGTCACGATCCGCGTCGAAACCGATGAGGGAAAGACCGCCCTCGCCGCCGCCAGAAGCGACGGCCGGCTTCTCCTCGTTCCCAAACTCGACGGACGCTATTCGACTGTTGGCACCATCGCCGAGATCCAATCAGACGAAGACGGGAGTGTCGTCGTGTCCGGCATGGCCCGGGCCCGAGTGGGGGCCGGATCGGTCGACGACAGCGGGGCGCTCTGGGTGGAGGCTGAGCCCTACCCCGAGGTCGACATGATCGACGACGAGCTCGAGGCTCTGATAGCCGAATACCGAGCAGTGGTCAGCGCTGTCCTCGAGAACCGGGGTTTGGCCGGGGTCGCCGAGCGGCTCCTCGATGTCGACAACCCTTCCCAACTCGCCGACCTGGCCGTCTACTCCCCCGACCTCTCCCTGGAACAGAAGGTCGAGCTGTTGGAGGCTCTCGACATCCGACGTCGTCTCGGGATGCTCCTGGTGTGGATGCGGGAAACGCTGGCCGATCTCGAGCTGCGACGCAGGGTGCGCCAGGACGCCACCGAGCGAATCGAGAAGGGTCAGAAGGACTACATCCTGCGTCAGCAAATGGAGGCGATACGCAAGGAGCTGGGCGAGGAAGGCGACGTCGCCTCGGAGTACCGGGCCAAGCTCGCCGAGCGTGACCTGCCGGAGAAGGTCCGTGAGTCGATCGGACGTGAGATCGACCGGCTGGAGCGGATGAGCGAGCAATCCCCCGAGCATTCCTGGATCCGCACCTGGCTCGACACCATGCTCGAGCTCCCCTGGGGGGTTCGCTCCGAGGACCGCCTCGACCTGGAGGAGGCCTGGACCGTGCTCGACGCCGACCACACCGGTCTCGAAGACGTCAAGGAGCGGATCATCGAGCACTTGGCGGTGCGCAAGCTGCGCGCCGAGCGTGGCCTCTCCGACGACGGCGAGCGCAGTGTCGGGGCCATCCTCCTGTTGGTCGGCCCACCCGGAGTGGGCAAGACCTCGTTGGGCGAGTCGGTGGCCCGTGCCCTGGGACGCAAGTTCATACGCGTCGCTCTCGGCGGGGTCCGGGACGAAGCGGAGATCCGGGGGCATCGCCGCACCTACGTCGGTGCCCGGCCCGGACGGATCGCCCGTGCCCTCACCGAGGCTGGGACCATGAACCCGGTCTTTCTCCTGGACGAGATGGACAAGGTAGGCAACGACTGGCGGGGTGACCCCTCCTCCGCCCTGCTCGAGGTGTTGGACCCTGCGCAGAACCACACCTTCCGTGACAACTATTTGGAGGTCGACCTCGACCTCTCCGATGTGCTGTTCATCGCCACCGCCAACGTCGTCGAGACCATCCCCAGTCCGTTACTCGACCGAACCGAGGTCATAACCCTCGACGGGTACACCGACAACGAGAAGGTGGAGATCGCCCGGGACCACTTGCTTCCCCGTCAGCTTCGCGCCGCTGGCCTGGAGCCCGAGGAGTTGGAGGTGACCGAGCCCGCACTGGCCGCCATCGTCGACCGCTACACCCGGGAAGCGGGGGTGCGCAACTTGGAGCGGGAGTTGGGCAAATTGTCCCGCAAGGTGGCCACCGAGGTGGCCCGCCGTGCCGAGTCGGGTTCAGACACCGTGGTGGTCGACGAGCCCGAGGTGCGGGAGTACCTGGGCAAGCCCAAGGTGTGGAAAGACGAGGCTTCGGACCGCACCGACGTCCCGGGGGTGGCCACCGGCCTGGCGGTCACCGGTGCCGGTGGTGACGTGTTGTTCGTCGAAGCCACCGCAATGGACGGTGAGCCCGGCCTGACGTTGACCGGTCAACTCGGCGACGTGATGAAGGAATCGGCCAAGATCGCCCTGTCATACGTGGAGGCCCACGCCGAGGATCTGGGCATCGACCCTGCGCTGTTCAAACGTAAGTTCCACGTCCACGTCCCGGCCGGCGCGATCCCCAAGGATGGGCCCTCGGCCGGGGTGACCATGCTCACTGCCCTGGTCTCCCTGTTGACCGGACGCAAGGTGAGGGACACAGTCGGGATGACCGGCGAGATCACCCTTCAGGGCAAGGTCTTGCCAATCGGGGGGATCAAGCAGAAGGTCCTGGCCGCGCACCGGGCCGGGTTGAAGGAGGTCGTCGTCCCTCGCAGGAACGAGGCTGACCTCGACGACGTCCCAGAGAGAGTCCGTGAGGACCTGACCTTCCACATCGCAGACACCGTCGGCGACGTGTTGGCGGCTGCGCTGGACTGAGGTGTGATGAACCAGGGCGTGGGTTGGTCCGCCAACCACGCCCAGGCCTCCGTCAATCAGGCATGTCCGCCGTGAGATATAGGGTGGTGAGAGCGTGGGTCACGGCATCCACATCCGCCGCACTGACGACGGTGAATTGGGCCGAGATCAGGTAACGCCCCTTGTCATCGTTGGCGGCCCAATCGATGAACATCGTTGTCGTCCCTCCGCAATCGGACCAGAGGTTGAACTGTCCAACGTACAGCCCATCGTCATAAGGGACTTCCTCGGTCAGAGTGCAATCGGGCAGATCGAGATCGGCGAGGAAGGTCGCAGGATCGACACCCTCTGCGGCGAGGTCCTCGGACACGCCCAGGAACGCGCCGGGCACGGTCCAGCTCGACTCCCATCCGGCCAGATCAGGTGCAGCACTGACTGACGATCCCACCGTCCGGTCGTAGTCCTCCCAGGACCCTGCAGCTTGGTCGCTCCACTCGACCGGCACCTCCATCGTGACGATCGAGTCGATGTCGTAGACGCGCTCGAACGACGTGTACGTGGTCCCCTCCGGCATCAGGGGTCCTGCGACCTCTTCGAAGGGCTGCGGTTCGCTTACCGGCAGTTGATCCATCACCTCGAGGGTGCGATCTGAATTGATGACCCCTTCGAGATAGGCCCCGGTGCTGCTACGCCAGATCTCGATGGCGAACGGCCGATCGGGTAGGTGGGAGTCGAGAATGTCGCAGTAGGCGGCCAGAGTGCCGTCTTCAGCGATGACCAACCCTCCAAGACTGACTATCAGGTCGCCGCCCTCGATGCCGGCGCGGTCCGCAGGACTGTCCGGCATCACACTCGCCACCCACACCCCGGTGCCGTACTCGTCTTCGTAAGCCCAGCCGTTCACTCCGATGGAAAGTGTGTCCTCGCCAGCGACGATGGCATCGATCACATCGCGTGCGAATTCGCCCGAGATCCCGAAGGCCTGCCCCAGGTCGTCTCCGGCGTAATTGACGGCAATCACCGCACCACCCTGATCGAGGATGGGGCCTCCACTCGAACCCGGCAGAGTGTCACCGGTGTGCTCGATAACGGACTCGATCGATGCCCAATCGGTGTCGCCGGAAGCCCGCTCCTTGGAGATGATCCCGTCGATGAGGGTGTATTCCGGATCCCCGAGGGGAAAGCCGGCAATGAGGATCTCCTGGCCGGCCAAGACCGGTTCTTCGGCCCATGTCAGAAAGGGGGCGTCTAGGACGTCGATGTCGATGACCGCCAGATCAGAGCATTCTGATGTTCCGACGAGACGGGCGTTGAAGGGCTCGGCGGTGCCTTCGAGATGCACCTTGATGAGCCCGGCTCCGGCGACCACGTGGTTGTTGGTGACAATGGTCCCGTCAGACGAAATGAGGAACCCGCTGCCGGACCCGGCCTCGTTGTAGCTGGTGCCGGTGGGGTACTCGAAGGTGCCCTCGGAGACGATCCGGACCACCGCCCCCCTCGCCTCTACCAGTGACGACACGGCCTGCGGCACCGTGCTTATCGTCGAGGCAGCCTCAGCCTGGGTGGTGGTTGACGAGTCGGCAGCCGCTGAGGAGCAGGCTGTGGCCAGACCCAACACACAAATGAGGACGGCCTCCCTGCCTCTCAGGGAGAAGCACTTCGGGAGTGGTGTCACCTTCGTATATCGGAACACCCCAGCGTGCGGCTTGAGCCTCGAGTATGGGTCACCCGGCCCGATCTTTCCTGAAGCTGCCGGGCGAATCTCCTTCCGGAGGCGGTTCTTCCGAGCCTGTCGACAAACCGCCTACGACTTATCCACAAGTTTGGGTCTAGTGACCCATAGTGGATTGCCACCGAATTCGATAAACCCATGCTATGGCGGAGATTGCTTTGGGAGGCATCCATGTCGCCGTCGGCGCCAAGCGTGCACGACAGGCGGCCAAGGTCTGCCCGCATACCGAGACATTGACCACCACGACCGGTGGACTGGAGCGGATCGTATGCGAATCCTGCGGTCACCTCAGCTTCCAATACCCCGAGGTCATGTCGGGGCCGGTCCACCGGCGTTGGTTCGCCCGCCCCGCTGACCGGGTCGAGGAGCCAAGGCCCACAGATGAGCCAGACGACGATTGGCTCGTTCGCTACACGCCTGTGATCCACACACCTCATGTCCATGAGGAGGCGGCGGCCGCCGCAGCCCGAGCCTTCGCCGCCCAGGAGCGGTTCCATATCCGCAGTCGTTACGAGCTGCACCCCGAGACCTCGGCAGCTGTCGCCTAGCCCGTTGTGCCCTTGGACGCGGGAGACTGCCGGCAGACGCGACCGGCATCCTCTCATCGATAGCCTCTCCGGTCACCAACCATGACATCTCGATGTTCCGGCTGAATCGATTCGCCTAGCCGACAGGAACCAGCGTTGCGTCACCGAGTATTGGGTCCCTATTCCCTTGGTGCGCTGGCGTTGGTTCCCCTCGGTCAGGTCCATCTTGGGTTTGGGATTGCCGGGACCGCCATTGCCACAGTCACCTGGATCATCGCAACGAGGATCGGAGACGGGGCGACGGTGCGGATTGCGACGATGACCCTGTTGATCGCGGTGATCGGTGCCAGTGGAGCCCCGTTCGGCATCTGGTTCGTGATCGGCTTGATGTGGCTGACCAGCAGGTGGTGGTCCGTGCTCACCCCGGATCAGGGTTGGGTGCCGGCGGGGCATGCCACACCACTTGTTCGCTGGCTGACGGTGCTAACGGTCATTGGCGCCGGGATCGCGCTGACGTTCTGGGCGTTGCGGACCGACCAGTTCGCTGAGGCGACTGTGGACCTGGCAGACATGACAAGTCGCCTCCCGCTCGGGGTCGTCGCCATCTCGATCGTCGTGTTCGTGATCGCCAACTCGATCACCGAGGAGGTCGCCTATCGGGGAATCGCCTTCGAGGCAGCAGCCGCGGTCTTCCCGACCTTCTACGCCGTGGTGGCTCAGGCCATCGCTTTCGGGACCCTCCACGTGGCGGGGTTTCCTTCTGGAGTCATCGGCGTCGGTCTCGCTCTGGGATATGGGCTGGTGCTCGGGACGATTCGCCAGATCACCGGCGGGCTTCGGTTCCCGATCATCGCCCACATGGCCGCTGATGCGACTATCGCGGTCCTTGTAGTCGTATTGATCTGACCGGGCGTACCTCCCCGCCCACCACGAGCGGCCTCAATCCCAGACGGTGACGATCACCGAGACGATCGAGTAGGCGATCACCGCGTTCACCCCGTTGATCAACCAGTACGAACCACCCTTCTGCTCGTACATCTGGGTGACGATGGCGCTCACGACGCCGAATCCCACCCCGAGGGCGACCCCGAGCGCCAGTCCATCAACGAGTTCCGCATCGTCGATCATCGACGCCAGCAGAGCGATCACGATAGAGGTGACGAAGTACCCGATGAAGGTTGGGATCAGAATCATCACCAGAGGCGGGCCTTCGCCGGGAGTCACCTTGGCGGCTCGCTGCCAGGCGTTGCTGAGCGGAGGGATCGAATACCAGATTGCGCTGAAGGCGAACCAGGCAAGCGCCGCCACCAGGACGGCGAGCCAGTTCAGGTCCCCAAAGGAATCGAAGATCATGTTTTTCCTCCCATACGAGTTGCTACTCCGTGCTGCGATCAAGACTACGCATCGACTCATCGAGTTAGTGTCCTCGAGAGGTGACATCGACGACTGAACCTCCGGCCTCCAAGGGTGTCCGCACTATCAGCAGAGAGGAGCTCATCGCGAAGCTGGAGCGGGGCGACCACTTCCGGCTGGTCATGGCACTGAACGAGTGGGCGTTCCGGGCAAAGCACATCCCGAGATCGGAGCATTTCAATACCCCGGACGAATTGCTGGCATCGCTGGCGCTCGATGACGACATCGTCGTGTACTGCACCAGTGTCGACTGTCACGCCAGCATCGCTCTCTATCACGATCTGGTCGCTCGTGGTTATGAGAACGTGAGGCGATACGACGGAGGTCTCACCGATTGGGAGGGTGCCGGTCTGCCCCTCGAGGGAGAGTGGGTGACCAGCTGATCAACAGTCCTGCGCGCTGGACTCACCCCTGGGTGTTCAGCGACGCCCTCGCCATGCCCCGTGTCCTCCGAAGAGGATTCCGGCTCCGAGCACGAAACCGAAGTCGTACCAGTTGCCGTTGTTGTGGACCTCGTAGAGACTCACATCGTCGGTGAACAGGGAGATGAAGAAAGCGACAGGGGCGATGATGCCATGCCAGAGACCCAGCCAGAACCCGGCGACGTCCCCACCCTCGGCGGCGACCCCGACCTCCGGGTTGAGCCCGGCGACGCAGGCCGCCAAGAGCAAAACGAGCAGCCCCAGCATCAAACCAATCCGTGCCAACCTCATTTGTTGTCTCCATTCATGTTTCGACAGCTCTTTCTCCAAACGCTGCCTGACGGTCGTTGTTCGACAAGATCCCCTCGGAATAAGTGGAGGTGCCTGACGTGAGCAACTCACGGGCGGCGGTGGCGAGGGCGCCGTAAGCGGCGAATGTCAGCGAGCCACCCGTTGACAACCTTCTCACCCCGAGCTCGGCCAGCTGGTTCACGGTCGGGCCGCTCCGGAGGAGAAGCACGTTGATGGGTGCTTTCACCTCCGCCACCACCCTGGCGATGAGCCCGGCGTCCTCCAATCCCGGGGCGTAGAGGACGTCGGCACCTGCCTCCCGATAGGCGCACAGCCGGGTGATGGTGTCTTCGATGTCATCGACGTCGTAGAGGTGGTTCTCGGCCCGGGCGGTGAGCACGACCCGATGCCCCTGGGCCACCTCGACGGCGGCAGCCACCCGCTCGATGGCCTCGTCGAGGGGGTAGAGGCCCGAGCCGGGGTCATAGTCTTCGATCGACACTCCGGCGGCGCCCTCGGCGGCGAGACGATCCACGGTTGCGGCGACTCCGGCGGGGGTCGCTGCGTATCCGTTCTCCGCATCGACGCTGACCGGAACCTCGACCGCCGAGACCATGGCCCGAACATGCGCCGCCAGCTCGCCAGGGGTGACTTGTTGGTCCATCCTCCCCAGTGAGGCGCCGAATCCGGAACTGGTGGTTGCGATTGCCGGGAACCCGAGGGTGGCCAGGATCTTGGCCGACCCGATGTCCCAGGCGTTAGGCATGAGGAACGTCCCACCGCGGTGGAGGTCCATGAAGCGCTCTCTCAACCGAACGAGTCTGGCGGCCTCGTCTGTCATCCGGTTGTCCTCCTTCGAATGATCCGCTTATGGGTGGCGTCGACCATCACCAGCAAAGGTATCGACGCCAGGGCTATCAGCCACCCGGGCCAGGTGGGGTTCTGGTGGCCGAGCAAGTCGGCAATCGAAGGGAGGAACAGGAACAGGCCGGCTATGAGAAGCCCGGCGCCGGCTCCCACGATCAGCAATCGGTTGCCGAGGAAGTGCATCTTCCACACCGGGCGGACGGTGCTTCGACAGGCAAAGGCGTTGGCCGTTTGGGACAGCACCACCGTGGCAAATGCGGCCCCCGAAGCGGCAGGGATGACGCTGCTCGGAAAAGTCTCACCGGGTCGCCAACCCGCGGCAAGGAACACCGCGAAGAAGGCCGCCATTTCTGCAAGAGCCTCGGCGGGACCGAGCAGGCCGAAGGCACGAAACGCGACCTTGCGGTCCAGCAGTCGGCCTGTGTTGGGCAGGTCCTCGGAGATCCGCCGGTGGGCCGGCTCGGCTCCCAACGCAGTTGCCGAAAAGGTGTCGGTACCGATGTCGAGGGCGAGGATCTGGAGGATCCCCAGCGCAAGAGGGATGCGGTTCGCAGTCAGAGCCCATATCAAGAACGGTGTGAGCTCGGCGACGTTGTCGGTCAGGTGATAGGTGAGAAAGCGGCGGGCGTTGGCGAAGGTGGCTCTCCCCTGCCTGATGGCGGCGACAATGGTGGCCAGATCGTCGTCGAGGAGGACCAGGTCGGCGGCCTCGCGGGCGACGTCGGTACCGGTCCGCCCCATCGCCACACCGATGTCGGCTTCTCGCAGCGCGGGCCCGTCGTTGACGCCATCTCCAGTCATGGCAACCACGTGTCCGTGGCTCTTCAGGGCACGGGCGATCCGTTGCTTGTCCTCGGGAGTCACTCGGCTGATCACCGCCCCGTCGTGATCCACCAGTGCGGCGAGAAGAGCTTCGTTTGAGGGAAGCTGACGCCCGGTGAGGGTGGGAGCGCCCGGCAGGGACAATCCGACCTCGTCGGCGATCGCCTTTGCGGTGTCGGGGTGGTCCCCAGTGATCAGGGCGATATTGAGCCCAGCCTTCCGGCAGGCCGCGATCGAGTCCGCCGCCCCCGGGCGTGGCGGGTCCTGGAGACCGATCAGCCCCCACAACTCCAGGCCCCGTTCCGCTGATTCGATCTCCGCCGGGACGTCGTCGCCGGCAGGGCGGGCCGCCACCGCCAGAACCCGCAGACCCTTGCGCGTGAGTTTCTGGAGTGCCTCGTATGCCTCCTGAGTGGCGTTGGAACAAACCGGGAAGACGGCGTCGGGAGCACCTTTCACATACAGATAGCGGGTTGTCAGCACCGACATGCGCCGACGCCGTGAATCGAACGGATAACGGCCACGCTCGGGATCGGCAGCCTCCTCCTCGTCGACCCCCAACCCGACTCTCCAGGCGAGAACGTCGAGAGCCGCCTCCATCGGATCCCCGACAGCCACCCACGCCGAGTCCTGCAACACGGCTCGCCCCGTCGAGCAGCGGCGGGCTGCTCGCGCGATCTCCCTGACCTTGTCCAACACTTGGGGAGAGGGGCTCTCCACTTCGCCGTGCGGCTCGTAGCCGACCCCATCGATGGTGACAATCCCGACCGGGGTCCAAACCTTGACCACCGCCATCCGGTTTTGGGTGATAGTTCCGGTCTTGTCGGTGCAGATGAATGTGGTTGAGCCCAGGGTTTCAACGGCCTCCAGACGGCGGACCAGGGCGTGGTGTCGGGCCATCCTCTGCGCCCCGATCGCAAGCGACAAGGTCACGGTCGGCAGAAGCGCTTCCGGCACCAGCGCCACCATCACCCCCACTCCGAAAATGAACCCCGAACGGGCGGGGACACCCAACCCCAGGCTGATCGCGAAAAACGCCAGCCCGACCCCGGCGGTGATGAAGGCGATCGTGCGCACCAATTGCCGAAGCTGTAAGGCAAGTGGAGTAATCGGCCTCTGGACCTCGGTGGTGAGGACTGCGACCGACGCCAGCCGCGTCTGGCCTCCGGTGGCAACAGCCACCGCCAACCCTTCCCCCTCGACCACGAAGGTGCCCGAGAAGAGATCGTCATCGGAGCCCTTGTCGACAGTGACGCTTTCTCCGGTCAGGATCGACTCGTCCACCTTGACCGAATGGGCTTCCACCACCTTCAGATCTGCACTCACCCGGTTGCCTCCGGTCAGCACAACCACATCGCCAGGCACCAACTCCGCGGCGTCGATCTCTCGGGGCTGCCCATCCCGGATCACGGTGGCCAGACGGGGCACGATCTCGCGAAGCCGCTCCCCGGCGCGTTCGGCTCGATACTCCTGGACGAAGGCGAATAGCCCGTTGAAGACGATCACGGCCAGGATGGCGATCCCAAGCTCAGGCAAGCCGGCCACGGTCGCCAGGATTCCCGCCGCCCACAGCATCAAGGCGAAGAAATGGAAGAACTGGCCGACCAGATGACGCCAGACTCCCGGTCGAGGAGAGGGCGGCAGGCGGTTGGGACCATGGAGCTCCAATCGCCGGGCGGCTTCCTCGGTGGTCAACCCGGTTCGCGTCGACGACTCGAGGCCGGTCATCGTGACCCGAGTCGTGACGGCATTTGACTCTGAGCCAGGGTGCGCACCTGTCCCGGCCGAGCCATGGTGACCTCCTCTGAGCGGTTGGTGTGGCTCGTTGGTCGCAGGCCCGTCGACGCTACCTTCCCGTGTCGCCGAACGTGATCGATGTCCCTTCGGGGGCGGGAAGCCACCAGCATGATCAGGGTTTCACGGTGACGGCGCCGTAC
>DATDPT010000045.1:0-15010 GCA_035292605.1 Acidimicrobiia bacterium | reverse complement strand
CACTCCCACCATCCACCCGACCTGAAGGGCGATGGCGAGAGGGCCATACCTGGTGAACATCACCGCGAACAACCCGAACCCGGTGATGCTCATCCCCAGGACCAGTGTCTTGCCGAGGCCCAATGACCTGATGATGCGTGGGGCCAGCAACGCTCCGACGACACCACCCACCCCGAGGGCGGCAAAGAGGATGCCGATCTCGGTCTCGGTCTCAGCCTCGAGGACCACCACGGCCAGCACCACGAAGGTGGCCTCGATGAAGCCGACGACGAAGTTGGGAATGACCGCAGCGATGGTCGTGATCCGAAGCCGGGGCTCCGCCCAAAGGAATCTGATCCCGTTGGCCGCCTCGGTTAGGAAAGCAGCCCTCTCGTCGTCCGGACGCCGGTGGTGCTGGATCCTGCCCACCCAGAAGAGACTGACCGCCGAAATAACGAAGCTGACACCGTTTATGAAGAGCCCGACGGCGGGCCCACCGGTGGCGCTCGCCAGGACCCCGGCCGCCAGCAGGCCGAGTGCGAAGTTGGCCTGTTGGCTGGCCGAGACGAACCCGTTGGCCTCTGCCAGCCGCGCCTTGGGCACCAGGGCCGGGATCATGGTGTACAGCGCCCCGTCGAAGAAGGTGGTCATCGACCCGATCAGGAACGCCAGGACGAAGACGGTTCCAATGCCGTAGTTGTCGAGGTTCGCGGTCAGGTAGAAGAAGGCGGCGGCTCGCCCGAGGTCGGTGGCGATCATGACCGGGCGAAGGTTGAGACGATCGAGGAGAACGCCTCCCACGAGACCGAGGAGGGCTGTGGGCGCCGTCTCCAATGCGTAGGTGATCGAGAAATCGAGAGTAGACCCTGTTCCTGTGGCCTCCTGGATGTGCACCACGAGCAGCGGCAGGGTGAGAAAGGCGACATAGGTCCCGAACTGGCTTATCGTCTGACCGAGCCACAGGGCGAGGTATCGCGGACCCAAAGAGGTCAGCGTGCGAACAAAGCTCACAGCAAGGCACCCTACCGGCGGGTGGCACTCTTTCCACCCTTTGTTAGCCTCATCGTGCGATGCCAAGCCCTCAGGAGATCCCAGAGCTCGCCAGCGAGCTCATCGATATGTCGCGCCAGTACCTGCGACAGGAGACGATCGAGCCGGCAAAGGCGCTCGGCAAAAACGCCGGCATGGGGATCGGTGGTGCGATGGTTGTCTCCCTCGGCGCCTTCTTCCTGGTTCTCGGCCTCTTCAGCGGTCTGCGAGTCTGGCTCCCGGCGGGGGAGTGGTACGAGGTGCTCGCCAGATTCTTGACTGCAATCGGGGCCGCGGGAACGGCGGGCCTCGTCATCTGGAGGATGCAGAGTGACGATCAGCAGGGATGACATCGAGGCCAAGGCCCGTCAGATAGTCAGCGCCATCGACGAGACCAAGGAATCGGCGAAGAACACCGCAGTCCTGGCGGGGGTGGCGATTGCCGTCGTGGTGGTGATTGCATTCGTGATGGGTCGTCGGCGCGGCAGACGGAGCAAGACCCTGGTCGAGGTCTACCGGGTCTAGGTCGTTCAGGTTCGTGGCCACGCGTTGGAGGCGTCCCCTCCGGCGCCTACGGCGCCACCTCCCCTTATGGCTTCGCCATTCCCCCCTCGGCCCTTCGGGCCACTCCCCCCAACGTCGTTTCACTCCTGGGGGGAGAAATGTCGCTTCGCTCCTGGGGGAGGAGACAGGCCACGCGTCTTGTTTCTCCCTCCAGCGAACGGAGTGAGCGTTGGGGGGAGAGCCGGCGCAGCCGGGAGGGGGGCATCCCGCCACGCGAAGAAGGCAGGCCGCCTGGGGGAGGAAATGTCAGCGCGGCTTGATGACCTCGATCTTCGGGGCGCCGCGGCGGCGGTTGTGGACGACTATGGCCGATCCTTTGGGGACCGTGCGGCGATAGAGAAGCTGCTTGCGCGGGGCGGTGCGACGGAGAAACGAAAGCGCGGCGAGGCCGAGCCCCATATATAGGTCACGCTGATCTCCCTTGCGCACGCCGCGCAGGCCCCTGCTGACACCGGCCGCTCCCCAGTTCGGGGAGCCGGCCAACCAATCAATGAGACGTTTCATCTGTCTACCGTTGCTTCTCGAAGGAAATCCATTCAACCATCATGCAGAACAAGAAACTCGTTCAGATGATCATCTGGATCGTGGTGATCTCGATGGTCCTCGGTCTCGTCGTCTCGGTGATCGCCATCCTCGGATGATTTTCGAGGCGGGTGACCCCGCACTCCTCATCGACTCCAAGGGGCGACACTTCCTGTTGAAGCTCGACCCGGGCCGGACCTTTCAATACCACCAGGGCGCGATCCCACATACCAGCCTCATAGGGAAAGGGGACGGCTCGTGGGTGGAGTCGTCGAGCGGTGGGCTGCTGCTCTTGCTTCGCCCCCGGCTCGCCGACTTCATCCTGAAGATGAAGCGCGGCGCCCAGGTGGTCTACCCGAAGGACCTGGGCCCGATCCTCGTCTACGCCGACGTGGCTCCGGGGATGACGGTGTTGGAGGCGGGCACCGGGTCGGGCGCCCTCACTCTCGGTCTCACTCGGGCGGTCGGGCCCGAAGGGCGGGTCGTCAGTGTCGAGATCCGTGAGGATCACGCGGCGCACGCCCGCCAGACCATGGAGCGATGGTTCGGGGAGGTTCCGGCCAATCTCGAGCTGGTCGTCGGAGAGGTCTCCGAGCATGTGGGACGAGTCCAACCGGACAGGATTATCCTCGATCTTCCCGAGCCATGGCACACGATGGAGGTCGCTGCGGAGCAGCAGCCGCCGGGCGGGGTGCTCTGCGCGTTTCTGCCAACCGTTCCCCAGTTGCAGACTCTGGTGGAGCGAGCCAGTCAGACAGGTCGGTTCGCCGAGGTCGAGGTCAAGGAGTTCCTGTTTCGTGATTGGAATGTCGCCGGGCGCTCGGTGCGCCCCGAGCATTCCATGATCGGCCACACCGGCTTTCTGACCTTCATGAGGAGGATCGAGCCGGCTCCTGGGTCGTGAGTCTCGAAGCACTTCAGGGATGCAGGGAGTAACCCGAAGAAGTAAGGGCAGCCATTCGTATACTGCTCGTAAGGCGACCAGGTCAGGAGGAAGCCAGTGGACGAAGCACGGAGACCGGACGATGCCACTCAGCTGCGTGGAGTAATCACAGCGCTCGAGGAGGAGATCGCCACTCTGCGCCGCCGTCTTCGCGACACCCCGGGCCGCATCGAGGATCTCGAGACCGAGCTCAACCGCACCCGAGAGCGTCTCGATAGGGCCACCTCCCAGAACGACAAACTCGCCGCCGTTCTCGAGGAGGCACGGGAGCAATTAGGCGTGCTCCGGGAGGAGGTCGAGAAGCTCACTGCCCCACCGAACAACTTTGGAACAGTGCTTCAGGTCAACGACGACGGGACGACAGACATTCTCACCGGCAGCCGCAAGCTGCGGGTGTCGGCCCAGCCAAACGTCGAAGTCAAGAAGCTCCAGGTTGGCCAAGAGGTCCTCCTCAACGAGGCTTTCAACATCATCGACATCCGCCACTTCGAGCCCGCGGGAGAAGTCCTCAGGGTCCGCGAGCCGATGGCCGACGGGCGGGTCGTGGTCCTCGCCCATGCCGATGAGGAGAAGGTCCTCAATCGGGCGGAGACGATGAGCGATGCCAAGCTCAGAGCCGGCGATTACGTGCGGATCGACACCAAGTCCGGGCTCATCCTCGAGAAGATGGAGCGTCCCGAGGTCGAGGAGCTGGTACTCGAAGAAGTTCCTGACATCACCTACGAGGACGTGGGCGGCCTGGCCGACCAGATCGAGCAGATTCGAGACACCGTCGAACTTCCTTACATGTACCGCGACCTGTTCCGCGAGTACCAGCTGGACCCGCCCAAAGGGATCCTGCTCTACGGGCCACCCGGTTGTGGCAAGACCCTCATCGCCAAGGCGGTGGCCAACAGCCTCGCCAAGAAGGTCTCCGAGCGCACCGGCAACCCCGACGTCCGTTCCTATTTCCTGAACATCAAAGGCCCCGAGCTACTGAACAAGTGGGTGGGTGAGACCGAGCGCCAGATCCGGCTCATCTTCCAACGGGCCAAGGAGAGGTCCGACGAAGGGGTGCCGGTCATCGTCTTCTTCGATGAGATGGACTCCCTGTTCCGGACCAGAGGCACCGGGATCAGCTCTGACGTGGAATCGACCATCGTGCCTCAGCTTCTCTCCGAGCTCGATGGGGTGGAAGCGCTCAAGAATGTGGTGGTGATTGGGGCATCGAACCGCGAAGACCTGATCGACCCCGCCATCCTCCGCCCGGGCCGCCTTGATGTGAAAATCAAGATCCACCGCCCCGACACCGTTGCGGCACGTGAGATCTTCCGGATCTACCTCAGCGACCAGATGCCACTCGACGAAGAGGCCCTGGCCAAGGCGAATGGCGACCGGGCAGCCCTGATCGACGAGATGATCACCGCAACGGTTGACGCCATGTACAGCGAATCCGATGAGAACCGGTTCCTCGAGGTGACCTATGCCTCGGGCGACCGAGAGATCCTCTTCTTCAAAGACTTCGCGTCGGGGGCGATGATCGAGAACATCGTCCGCCGCGCTAAGAAAGACGCCATCAAGCGTCAAATTGCGGGTAGCCCTCCCGGTGTTCGTGAAGGAGACTTGATCACCGCGATCAAGCAGGAGTTCAAGGAACATGAGGACTTGCCCAACACCACCAACCCCGACGACTGGGCCCGGGTCTCGGGAAAGAAGGGCGAGCGAATCATCTACGTCCGCACCCTTGTGGGCGGCGATGAGGAGAGCCGAATGATCGAGAAGGTCTCCCCGGGTCAATATCTCTGATGGCCATCCACAAGGTGCTCGGGACGGAGACCGAGTACGGCATCGTGGTCAGAGGCGATGTCGGCTTCAATCCCGCGGTCGCATCCTCACTCGTCGTCAACAGCTACCCCGGGGCGCGGGTCAAGATCCAGTGGTCCTATGAGGAAGAGTCGCCGGGTCGGGACGCTCGCGGATTCGGCCACGATTCGTTCGGTGTGGTCGACCCCGAGGGGGCGGTGGTCAACTCGGTCCTGGCCAACGGGGCACGGCTCTATGTCGACCACGCCCATCCCGAGTACTCGTCACCAGAGTCCTACGACCCACTAGAGGCGGCGCTCTACGACAAGGCAGGGGAGCGAGTGATGCAGGCGGCAGCTGCAGCCGCCAGTGAGGTGTCGGGCAAGAAGGTCTCCCTCTACAAGAACAACTCCGACGGCAAGGGCAATTCCTACGGTGCCCATGAGAACTATCTGCTGTCCCGGGAGACACCTTTCGGAGAGGTAATCCGCTACGCAACCACCTTCCTGGTGACCCGCCAGATCTTCACCGGGGCGGGAAAGGTCGGTTCGGAGAACGACCGTCCTCCGGTCGACTTCCAGATCACCCAACGTGCCGATTTCTTCGAGGAGGAAGTCGGCTTGGAGACCACCTTGAAGCGGCCCATCATCAACACCCGCGACGAGCCACACGGCGACCCCTCGAAATACCGCCGTCTCCACGTGATCATCGGCGATGCCAACCTCTCCGAGACCCAGAATCTCCTGAAGCTGGGCACCACCGCCTTGATGCTTGCCGCCCTCGAAGATGGAGCTCTTCCCGACTCGTTGGATCTCTTCGACCCTGTGGAAGCTTGCTGGAAGGTCAGCCACGACACGGGTCTGGGACGTCCGCTCGAGCTCGACGGCGGGGGCACGGCCACCGCCCTCGAACTTCAGGGCAGATACCTGGAATGGCTCTCCAAATACGTCGAGAAGGAGCTCGACGACCCGGTTTGGGACATGGTGATCAGCGAGTGGGAGCGCGTTCTCGACGCCCTGGATGAAGACGTGATGCGTCTCGCCGACACCTTGGACTGGGTGGCCAAGAAGCGGCTTCTCGAAGGGTATGTCGAGCGTGACGGGATCGAGTGGTCGAACGCGAAATTGCGGGCGTTCGACCTCCAATATCACGACGTCGACCCCGAACGTGGCCTCTACAACCGTCTCGCCTCCCGGGGTGCGATGCGGAGGCTGTTCGACGACACCCAGATCGACGACGCCCGGGTCAACCCGCCCACCCGTACCCGTGCCTATTTTCGGGGTCGCTGTGTAAGCGAGTTCTCCGACGCCCTGGTCGCCGCCAATTGGGATTCGTTGGTGTTCGATATCGGTGAATCCCATCTGAAGCGGGTTCCTATGATGGAGCCGTTGCGAGGAGCCGCCGATTTGGTCGGAGCCATCCTCGACGAAGCCGAAGATGCGGCCGATCTTCTACGCCGCCTAGGAGGATGATCGAGAGATGTCTGACCGGGACCAGTCACAGTCCAAGGGCCGGGGCAAGGACGAAGGCGAAGAACAAGAACAGACCACAGGCAAGGTGGAGAGCGAGGCCGACCTGGAGGCGCTCGACGACCTGCTCGACGAAATCGACGAAGTGCTCGAGGAGAACGCCGAGGAGTTCGTCAAGAACTATGTCCAGAAGGGCGGCGAGTGACGGATCGTCAGTCGGGGCCTCTTCCCATGAATGCTCCCGTGCCCGGGGCGAGCTTCACCGATCTTCTCGACTCTCTAGGGGCACGGCCAACCTGGAGTGGGCAACCGGGTGACAAAACCCCGTTGGCACCCGAAGGAACCACCGTCCTCGCCTTGAGGTACTACAACGGCGTGGTGATGGCCGGTGACCGTAGGGCCACCGAAGGGAATCTGGTGGCCCACCGGCGCATACGAAAGGTCTACCCGACCGATCGCTACTCGGCGGTGGCGATCGCGGGGACGGCAGGGCTCGCCATCGAGATGGTCAAGCTGTTCCAGGTCGAGCTCGAGCACTACGAGAAAATCGAAGGCGTCCGGCTCTCCCTCGAAGGCAAGGCTTCCTTTCTGGCCCGCCTGGTGCGGGGACAGCTCGAGCTCGCCATCCAGGGCCTGGTGGTCGTCCCGTTGTTCGCCGGTTACGACGAGCGCGAGGAGAAAGGCCGGCTCTACAGCTATGACGTGGTCGGCGGCCGCTATGAGGAGACCGACTTCGGGAGCACGGGGTCCGGAGCACGTCTTGCCAAGTCATTTCTGCGAACCACGTATCGTGAGGATTTGACCCCAGAAGATGCGGCCGATCTGGCGGTGAAAGCTCTGGTGGCCGCATCGCAGGAGGACACCGCCACCGGGGGGCCGGATTTGCTCCGGGGCATCTTCCCCAACGTGGTTCGCGTCGACAGTGACGGGGTCTCCGAGTTGGGGGACGACATCGTGGGCCCACTGGCCGAGCACGCCATGGAGTCGATCCAGTGACCATCCCCTTCTACGTCGCCCCCGAGCAGCTGGTACGGGACAAGGCCGAGTTTGCCCGCAAGGGGATAGCCCGGGGCCGGTCGATCCTGGGCCTCGATTACGCCGACGGGATGCTTCTCCTTGCCGAGAACCCCTCGACCGCGCTGCACAAGATCAGTGAGGTGTATGACCGAATCGCCTTCGCCGGAGTCGGTCGGTACAACGAGTTCGAGACCCTGCGCAAGGCTGGGATCAGACAGGCGGATCTGATGGGGTATCTCTACTCCCGAGACGATGTGACGGCAATGGGGCTTGCCACCGCCTTCTCCCAGACTCTGGGTGTCATCTTCATCCGCGATCCGAAGCCATTCGAGGTCGAGGTCCTCATCGCCGAGGTCAGTGAGGACGGGTCTGAGCATCGGCTCTTCCGGGTCACTTACGACGGAACCCTGTTCGACGAGAGGAACTTCGTGGCCATCGGTGGCAAGGCAGAGCAACTCACCGCCGCCCTTGGCGAGTTGTGGAGGGAGGGTTTGACCCTGAAGGAGGCGTTCGAGGCCGGTGCCGAGGTTTTTCGACGGGCCGAGGGCCGGGAGAGTGATGGATGGGAGGCGGCCGTTCTCGACACCTCCGCCGGCCCGAGGACATTTCGCAGGCTGGATCCATCCGAACTGACCGCCTCCTGAGATTCACCGCGCTACACCGGCTGGCTCGGTTTAGCCTGCACTGGTGGATCGACGAATCTTCGGGCTGGAGAATGAGTACGGAGTCACCTGCACCCTTCGGGGCCAGAGAAGGCTGAGCCCCGACGAGGTCGCCCGTTATCTCTTCCGCCGGGTGGTGTCGTGGGGACGTTCGTCCAATGTCTTCTTGGAGAATGGCGCCCGGCTCTATCTCGACGTCGGGTCGCATCCCGAGTTCGCCACCCCCGAGTGCGACACCCTCGAGGATGTGGTTGCCCATGACAAGGCGGGAGAGCGAATTCTCGAGGGCTTGGTCCGGGGAGCGGAGGAGCGTCTCGAGGAGGAGGGGATCCGGGGTCAGATCTTCGTCTTCAAGAACAACACCGACAGTGCCGGCAACTCTTACGGGTGTCACGAGAACTATCTGGTCAGCCGTCACAAGGACTTTCACCGCACTGTCGACGTCCTCATCCCGTTCCTGGTCACCAGGCAGATCTTTCTCGGCGCCGGCAAGCTGACCCAGACGCCACGGGGGACCTCGTTCTCCATAGCCCAACGCGCCGACCACATCTGGGAGGGGGTGTCGTCGGCGACGACGCGGTCCCGGCCGATCATCAACACCAGGGACGAGCCACACGCCGATGCCGAGCGCTATCGGCGTCTCCACGTGATCGCCGGGGACTCCAACATGTCCGAGTACGCCACCTACGTCAAGGTCGGGACGATGGTTGCCCTGCTCCAAATGATCGAGAGAGATGTCGTGTTCCGCGACCTCACCCTCGAGAACCCGATCCGCGCCATACGGGAAGTGGCGCACGACACGACCTGTCGGCGCAAGATACGGCTGGCCAATGGTCGGGAGCTCTCCGCGCTCGACATCCAGTGGGAGTACCTCGATCGGGCGATGCGCTTTGCGAGGAACCCCGGGTTCCCACCACAGGTCCAGATGGCGATCGACCGCTGGGAGCACCTGTTGACCGGGTTGGAGAAGGATCCGATGACCCTCGACCGGGAGGTGGATTGGGTCATCAAGTACCGGCTTCTGGAGCGATACGCCGATCGACGAGGTTTGACCATGTCCGACCCGCGGATGTCGATGATGGACCTCAGCTATCACGACGTGGACCGGAGCCGAGGTCTCTATTACCTATTGGAGTCCAAGGGCATGGTGGACCGGGTGGTAACCGACGAGCAGGTGGCCACCGCGGTCCGTCAGCCTCCGCAGACGACCAGAGCCCGGCTTCGAGGCGCGTTCATCAAGGCAGCCAAAGCCCAGAAGCGGGATTTCACGGTCGACTGGGTCCATCTCAAGCTCAACGACCAGGCGCAGCGGACGGTGATGTGCAAAGACCCGTTCAAGGCCTACGACGAGCGGGTGGAGAAGCTGATAGAGAGTCTCTAGGGCTGCTCCGTCGCGTGGCGGCATGCCCCCCTCCCGGCTTCGCCGGCTCTCCCCCCAACGCTCACTTCGTTCGCTGGGGGGAGAAATGTCGGTCACGTTTCCTCCCCCAGGAGCGGAGCGACGTTGGGGGAGGAAGGCGACGGAGGGGGCACCCCGCCACGCGTGGTCACTCGGGGGCCTCGCAGTGGAGACGGATGTGCTCCACCCAAGCCTCGATGGTGCCGACGACCTCGGGTAATTCCTTCGCTACCCGTTTGTTGGTGAATCGAAGCACAGAGAAACCTCGCGAGTGGAAGTAGTCGCTTCGCATGGTCTCGTCCCGGAACTCGTGAGATGTGTCGTCCACCTCGATGACGAGGCGGGGGTCCAACGACGCAAAGTCGGCTATCCAATATCCGATAGGCACCTGGCGACGAAATCGGGCACCGACGGCACGCCCCTGGATTGCCCTCCAGAGGCGGGCCTCGCTGATTGTCATTCGGCTCCGCAGTTGGTTGGCCCGCTTCGCTGCGATCGAGGTATGAGCCGGTCTCCCCATAGTCGCGGTTACTACCACCCGACAGTGACAACATTTGTGGCCACGCGTTTTGGCATGCACCCCTCCCGGCTTCGCCGGCTGCGAGACGTTGGTCTTGTTTCCTCCCCCAGGAGCGGAGCGACGCTGGGGGAGGTGGCGCCGAAGGCGACGGAGGGGGCGCTCCGACGGGAGAGAAACTACCTTCCCACTATGCAGAGCGTCATCGAGCGGGTGATCAATCTCCTGATCTACCTCCTCGAGTCCCCGGTCCCGGTAACCGCCGACGATGTCCGGTTCACCGTCGCCGGTTACGGCGACCAGACCGATGATGCCTTCCACCGGATGTTCGAACGGGACAAGGAAGTCCTGCGACGGTTGGGCATCCCCCTGGAACGGCAGGCCCTCGACGGTTTCGGGGTCGACTTCGGGTATCGGGTTGATCCCGAGAAATACGCCTTGCCCGACCCTGGCCTCACCGAGGAGGAGCGCTTCGCGCTCTCGGTGGCGGCGCGCATGGTCCGTCTCGGCGGTGGAAACGCCGGGCTGGAAGGCTTGAACAAGTTGGGTGGTGTCGAGCGCGGGGTGGGCCTGGAGCCTCTGGGTGCCGACCTGGGCGCCGAGTCGGAGATCTTGGGCGACTTGTTTCGAGCGGTGACCGAGCGTCGCACGATCCGGTTCCGGTACAAGGACGATGGGCGCACGCTCAAGCCCTACGGTCTGGCACATCGCCGCGGCCACTGGTACCTGGCCGGTGACGGGCCGGACGGGCCCCGGGTGTTCCGGATCGACCGGATGGCCGACCTCGGAGTCGGAGAGGAGCCGGGCTCGTTCACCCCACCTTCCGACTTCGACATCAGGGCCACCATGATCTCCCAGCCCTGGGATCTCGGCTCCGAGCCGAAACTGGTCGCCAAGGTGCGCTTCGATCCTGAGGTGGCCTGGTGGGCGGCCCGAACCCTTGGCGTCGGTGCCGTCGATGGCAAGCCCCTCGAGGTCGATTTGCCGGTGTCGAATCATGACGCCTTTGTGGGATGGGTCCTCAGCTTCGGGGCCTCGGCCGAAGTGATCTCCCCAGAGGAGATGCGAGATGAGATCCGGGCCCGGGTCGAGGCCGCGGTGGCAGGAGTGGGATGACCAGCCCGCGCACCGTTTCCCGCCTGGCGCGAATCCTGGCCCTGGTTCCTTACGTTCTCTCCAGGGACAGTGTGGACGTCGAAGAGATTCTCGACCGATTCGGTTACACCGAAGCGGATCTCAGCAAGGACCTGAACACCCTCTTCGTGTGTGGTCTGCCGGGTTACGGGCCCGGTGATCTGATGGAGGCCTACATCGACGAGAACGAGGTGATCATCGACGCTGCGGACTATTTCGCCCGAGCACCGCGCCTCACCTCGACCGAAGCTCTGGGGCTGCTGGCGGCAGGGTTGGCAATCATCGGCTCGGGCCAGGCGAATCCGACCCTGGCCGGCGCAGTTGCCAAGCTGACCAAGGTGGTCATCCCCGAAGCCGAAGCCGCCATCTCGGTGGAAGTCGCCGGCGAATTGGAGACAGTCGGTCTGTTGCGCCAGGCGGCCAGGGAACAAACGGCGGTACGTATCACCTATCGATCGCTGAGCCGGGAGGAGGAAACCGTGCGCGAGATCGAGCCCTGGTCGGTGTTCGCCACCCTTGGCAACTGGTATGTCCAGGCCTATTGCCACCTGGTGGAGGCGGAGCGGGTGTTCCGTGTCGATCGCATCCGGTCGATGGAGGCCACCGACTCCCATTTCGAGCGGCCCGAAGGCGTTCCCGAGCCCGGAGTGAGCTATTCGCCATCGGACGACGACATCGTGTGCCGGCTGGGCTTGAGCCCATCGGCGCGATGGGTTCTCGACTACTACCCGGTCGAGCTCGTGAGCGAGTCGAAGCAAGAGACCGTCATCAGCTTCTCCTCGCCGGACGTCCAGATCCCCGCCCGGCTCTTGCTTCGCCTGGGATCTGCTGCTCGATTCATCTCGGGAGACGAAGTCCGGGCAACCGTGGCCGAGATCGGCAAAAAGCTGTTGGCCATATACGCATAGGGGTCGATCGACCTACCGATCAGAGCTACAGAATGACGTCAGAACTGCCGATCACCCAATCAGATATGGGAGACCGGAGAACAGGGATGACGACCATCAAGACAACGTGCGCAAGATGTGGTGACATCCACCTCACCCCCGACGATGTGGCGCTGGAATTGCGCCCCGGGGGTCGGGAAGGTGATTACCGCTTCAAGTGCCCAACGTGCACCGTGCAGCAACGGCGTCCTGCGAACTCAAGGGTGGTCAGCGTTCTGCTGGCAACAGGAGTGACGTTCGAGGTCCTCAATCCTGATCCGATCACCGAGCGGGAGATCGAAGCGTTCGCAGCTGCCCTCGAGGCAGAGCCGGATCCGTTCCGCCTTCTGGCCGGCTGACCGCAGCGATACACATCTCGACGGGCACCTTGGGCAGGGTGCTCCTCGTCCGGGAAGGTGGCGATTCGTGAGAATCGCCACCTTCTGTTTGTACGGACCTCTGACGCTTTAGCATCCTGGCCATGCTCCAGGGCGGCGAGATCATCATCATCCTCTTCCTGGCCCTCATCGTGCTGGGCCCCAAACGTCTTCCCGAGGTGGCTCAGAAACTCGGGCGCTGGACTGCCGAGCTGCGGACAGCGGCACGTGACATCCGACGCGGCCTCGAAAACGAAGTGGCCGACCTGAAAGAAGTGAGGGAGGAGCTGAAGCAGACCGGCGATGAGTTGAAGAAGCCGCTCGACGACCTCAAGCAGCCACTCGACGAGATCAAGCGCGATATCAGCGACGCCGCAACCGGCCGCGTGGAGTGGACAGGTCCCAAACCCGTCTCCGGCCCGACGCCCGAGGACGCCATGTCAGATCTCGAGGAGATGAAGAAGAGGGCCGAGGAAGAGGGCGGAGCGTGAGCGGCGACCAGCCGCAATCCATCCTGGCCCATCTCGAAGAACTCCGGTGGCGAATCTTTAGGATCTTCATCGCGATCGCGATCGGCGGGGTTGTGGCCTTCGTGTTCGCCGATCAGTTGCGGACGATCCTGGAGTCGCCGTTCCACACGGCCGCTCCCGATTTCGCATTCCAGGCGTTCGAGCCGGCGGAGGAGTTCGGGGTGTTGATGCGGATCGCAATGTTCGGCGGCGTGGTTCTCGCCAGCCCGGTGATCCTCTACCAGATTTGGGCGTTCATCAACCCGGCCCTCACCAACCGCGAGCGTAACTGGACGTTCCCGATCGTCAGTGCCCTGGTCGTGCTCTTTGTCGGCGGCGTCCTGTTCGGATACTGGACTCTGCCCCGTGGGCTGGACTTTCTGCTCAGCATCTTCACCGATGTCACCAACGACCTGCGGATCGGCTCCTACTACTCCTTCGTCCTCCGCTATCTCGCTGCATTCGGGCTGGCGTTTCTCTATCCGGTCTTCCTGTTCGCGGCGGCCGCCGCCGGAGTCGTCACCTCGGCTCGGCTGGCTCGGGGCCGGCGCTGGGCAGTCCTGATCATCGTTACAGCCGCGGCGTTGATCACTCCCAGTGGCGACGCCTTCACCCTGATCGTGCTCTCGGTGCCGCTCTATGTGATGTACGAGGCGACCTACTGGGTGATCCGCCTGGTGCTGAAGAAGTGAGCTCAGTTCTCGGCCCTTTCTGGGATCGGCTGCCCTTCGCGCCCGATGAGTTCCAGATCGAGGCCGCCGAAGCCATCGCAGAGGGCCAATCGGTGGTGGTGACCGCACCGACCGGAGCCGGCAAGACCCTGGTCGCCGAGGCAGCGATCTATCTCGCCATGTCGGCACGGCGGCGCGCCTTCTACACGACCCCGATCAAGGCACTATCGAATCAGAAATACTCCGACCTGGTCGCTCTCCACGGGCCCGAGCGGGTGGGGCTCCTGACCGGGGACAACGTGATCAACGGCGACGCAGCCATCGTGGTGATGACCACCGAAGTCCTGCGCAACATGATCTATGCCGACAGCAGCAGGCTGGACAGGGTCGACATCGTCATCCTCGACGAGGTGCATTTCCTTCAGGATCCGACCCGGGGTGCGGTGTGGGAGGAGGTGATCATCCATTGCCCAACCCACGTGCGGATGGTGTGCCTCTCGGCCACCGTCTCCAACAACCACGAGTTTGCCGCATGGGTCGGCGAGCGACGGGGTCCCACCCGTCTGATTGCCACCGATCACCGGCCCGTCCCCCTCGAGTCGATGTACATGATCAAGGACAAGATGGGCTCTCAGACCCTTCATCTCGTCCCCACCTTTGTGCGCCGGGACGGTCGGACTCGCCCCAATCCACGGATCGAGCACATGCTCGGGCTGGAACGGGGTCGTCGGCGAAGGTTCAAGACCCCGAACCGCATCGAAACGGTCGAGCGGCTTGCCCAGGAGTCGATGCTTCCGGCGATCTACTTCATCTTCAGCCGGGCAGGCTGTGATGCGGCCACTCATCGCCTTCTCGATGCCGGGATCAGGCTGACCGATGTCACCGAGCGGGCCGCAATCCGTGAGATCGCAGAGAAGCGAACCGAGCACCTCGGGGACGACGATCTCGTAGTCCTCGGTTATGACCGGTGGCTGGCCGGGCTCGAAGCCGGTCTCGCGCCTCATCACGCCGGCCTGGTCCCGGCTTTCAAGGAGACCGTCGAGGAGCTGTTCGAGGCCGGCCTGCTCAAGGTTGTCTTCGCCACCGAAACGCTGGCATTGGGTATCAACATGCCGGCCCGTACGGTGGTTCTCGAGAGCCTCTCGAAATTCAATGGTGAGTCCCACGAGCTCATGAGACCCGGGGACTACACCCAACTGACCGGGAGAGCGGGGCGAAGAGGGATCGACGTGGCGGGCTACGGGGTCCTCCTCCATTCGCCCTTTGTCCGATTCGACCATGTCACCGAGGTGGCCTCGATCGGGTCGCATCCCCTTCGATCCAGTTTCCGCCCGACTTACAACATGACAGCGAATCTGGTGGCCAACTACGGCCCGGTCGAAGCGGAGCAACTCCTGGAGGCGTCATTCGCCAGCTTTCAGAGAGAGGGCGACCGTCACGCGGCCGAGACCACGATCGACGCATTGGAGCATCAGCTGGCTCGTGAGGAGGCACAGGCCAAATGTGAGCG
>DATDPT010000044.1:0-14483 GCA_035292605.1 Acidimicrobiia bacterium | reverse complement strand
TGATCGTGGTCGGGACCTTCGTGATCAGCTATGGCGTCATGTTCGGTTACGCCACCTACCTCCACCTCCGGCGACGCCGAGCCGGGAACTGATTCCGTGGCCCATCGTCGGTTCGTGCTCCTCGGCATCGCCGGGGTGATCGTCCTGGTCGTCGGATTGACCGTCACCAGTCTCGGCGAGAACCTGACCTACTACCTCTACCCGACCGAAGCTGTCGCCCAGAGGGCCGATTTCCCCGACGGGGAGCGATTCCGGCTGGCGGGGACGGTGGTCGGCGGCACCATGGTGGAAACGGACGACGAGGTCGTCTTCGACGTGACCGACGGTGGCGCCACCATCGGAGTCGTCCTGACCGAGTCCGCCCCTTCTCTCTTGGCCGAGGAAGTTCCGGTTCTCCTGGAAGGCGCATGGTCGGGGGATCACTTCGTGGCGGACGACGTCCTCATCCGCCACGACGAGAACTACCAGGTCCCCGATGAGGGCGGGGCCTACCCGGACCCGTGATGCTGGCCCTCCTCGGCACGGCTGGTGTGATCGCCGCCTTGGTGGGCGCCACCCTGCTCATCGGGCGCGGGATCTCGGTGGCGAGGGGCGGCACCGGGGATCTGGTCGCACCCGGACGACTCCTCCTGGCGGGAGCGGTGACCGCGATGGTGGCCATGGAGATTGGCCTTCTCACCGATGACTTCAGCCTCGCCTACATCGCCGACCATCACGCGACCACTACTCCGTTCCCCTTCGACGTGGCCACCGCCTGGGCGGCTCTCGAGGGCTCGATCATCCTCTGGGGCCTGATCCTCGCCGGCTTCACCTGGGCGGTGATCGCCAGGTATCGCCGCTCGCCCGACGCGCTGGGAGCGGCGGCCCTGGCGGTGATGGGCGGCGTCGGCTTCTTCTTCTTCGGGCTCATGATCAGTGTCGCCAACCCGTTCGAGGTGTGCACCAGCGCCCTGAACGCGGGATGCGGGGTCTCGAGCCCGTGGCCGCTGGCAGCGGTGGATGCGCCTCTCAACGGTCCGGGTCCCAACCCGCTTCTTCAAAACCACCTCCTCATGGCCATCCACCCACCGATGCTCTACTTGGGTTATGTGGGGCTGTCTGTCCCCTTCTCCTATGCCATCGCGGCCCTGGCCCTTGGAACCCCCGGGCCGGAATGGCTCCGCCGCAGCCACCGGTCGACTCTCGTCGCCTGGTCATTCCTCACGGTTGGGATCACGCTGGGTGGCTGGTGGGCCTACGAGGTCCTGTCCTGGGGTGGGTACTGGGCCTGGGACCCGGTGGAGAACGCCTCGTTGATGCCCTGGCTGATAGCCACCGCCTTCGTCCACTCCGGTCTGGTCCAACAACGCCGAGGCATGCTCCAGGCCTGGAACTTCGTCCTGGTCATCTCGGCGTTTTCCCTGACGATCCTGGGCACATTCCTCACCCGGTCCGGGACCATCAACTCGGTCCACTCCTTCACCCAGTCGGCGATCGGGCCCGCGCTGCTCGGTTTTCTGGTCCTGGTCCTGGTCGGGTCATTCGCCCTTTTCACCATGCGCGCCCATCTGGTTGCCTCGTCACCCCGTATCGAGAGCTTCGTGTCGCGGGAGGGGGCGTTCCTGGTGAACAACCTCCTGTTGGCGGTGTACGGGTTCGTGGTTCTGATCGGGACCACCTATCCGCTGTTGGTGGAGGCCTTCACCGGGACCCAGGTTGGGGTGGGAGAGCCGTTCTTCAACCGTCTCGCGATTCCCCTCTCCTTCTTGTTATTGCTCGTGATGGGATTCGGCCCGGTGACTCCTTGGCGGGCGGCAGCACCAGGGTTGCTCTGGCGAAGACTGCGCGGGCCGACCCTGCTCGCCCTGGCGACGGGGATCCTCACCGCAGCCTCGGTGACCCGGGTCGGGTGGGTGGTGCTGGCGGTGGTGCTGGGGACCTTCGTCGCCACCGCCATCGTCGGCCTGCTGATCGAGATGGCAAGCGCCCGCTCCGGGAGGACCGGGCGTCCCTTCCTTGCCGAGGTGAGAACCGTGATCGGTGGCGACCAGCCATTCTGGGCCGGCCAGCTCAGCCATCTCGGTGTGGTTCTGGTTGCGATTGGGATCGCCTTTGCATCGAATCTCGCCAGCCACTCGACCGTTGCCCTCGCACCAGGAGACACCGTCGACTTCGCCGGGTACGCCATCACCTACGAGACGCCATTCAGACGGGTCGAGCCGAACCGCGTGGTCGAGGGTGCCCGGCTCACGGTGCTTCGGGATGATCGGGTGGTCGGACAGCTCGAGCCTCGTGTCAATCTCTACGGACCTGACGCCTTCGCGGTGTTCACCCCATCGGTGATGAGCAAGCCCTCCGGCGACCTCTACGTGACCCTGCGCGGCCTCGATTCGACGGAGGTGAGCCTCACGCTCGACACCAGCCCGCTGGTGTGGATGCTCTGGCTGGGTGGCCTCACCACGGCGGCCGGTGGCGCCTGGTCGCTGACCGCGCGTCGCAGGGAACGGGCCGCCGAGCCCGAGCGTCAGAACGCCGATGTCTGAGCGGCTGGTCAACACAATCTGGGTCGTCGCACTGATCGTCATGGGGGCGGTGTTGGCCTTCATGATCTCAACCCAGCCGGTGGAGGTCGACCGGGCCCAACAGATCGGCTCCAGGGTCAGGTGCCCGGTGTGCCAGGGAGAGTCGATAGCCGACTCACCGGCCCAGATGGCCCAGGACATGATGTCCCTGATCGGTGAGAAGGTGGCCCAGGGTGCCACCGACCAGGAGATCATCGAACAGCTCCTCACCTCGTACAGCGGTGCCGTCCTCCTCGACCCTCCGGTTTCAGGCGTCACCCTCTGGCTGTGGCTGGCTCCCCTGGTCGCGGTGGCCGCCGGGGTCATTGTCATCGTCTGGTGGCGCCGTCACCCTCCTCCCACGCGGAGCACGACCTCCCAACCCGCGAGCAGGAGACGACGCGTCATCGGTGGCGTGCTCCTGGTTGCGATGTTCGCCGTGATCGTCGGGGTGGCGGGGGTCTTTCTCCAGGAACGAGATGGACCCACCGCCGGCGTGGCCGATCTCTCCGAGCAAGACCTCAGCGATGTCAGCAATGAGACCATGGAGGCCGTGATCGCGGCCAATCTCGACAACCCTCAGTTCAACGGAATGCGTCTGGCTCTCGCCGAGCGTTATTACCAGGAGGGCGACTTTCGATCTGCGTTTCCCCACTATCTGGCGGTGGCCGAGAGCGAAGAGGCCACCGATAGCGAGGCGGCGGCCGCCCTGACCCGTCTCGGGTGGATGGCCTATGAGGGCAACGGGGAGGTGGAGACCGCCATCCGCCTCCTCGACCAGGCGTTGGCCATCGAGCCCGCTTCGCCGGTCACCCTCTATCTGAAGGGCCGGGTGCAATGGTGCGGCGCTGGGGAGGCCCAGACCGCGGTCTCCCTCTTCGAAGAGGTTCTGGAGAACCCGTCTCTTCCCGACGAATTACGATCCGAGGTCGAGGTCGACCTCGACCGGGCCAGTTCGGGAGCGGCCTGCACATGAACGGGCGCGCGCTGAAATGGGTCGGGATCGGCGCCATCGCCGTCACGGTGGTCTTCGCGGTGGTGCTTGCCTCCCGGTTTGGGACCGATCCCGGTCTCGTCGATTCCCCGCTCATCGGTCGTCCCGCTCCTGAGTTCGATCTACGCACTCTCGCCGGCGACGCCCGAATCTCGCTGGAGGGGCTCCGTGGTGAGATCGTCATCGTCAACTTCTTCGCCTCATGGTGCCTGGAATGTCGCAACGAGCACCGTGACCTGGTGGCCACCGCCGACTCGTTCGCCGACGACGGCGTGACCTTCGTCCAAATCGCCTATCAGGAGGACCCTGATCAGTCCCTGGCCTACCTGGCCGAGGCCGGGACCTCGGATGCCACCGCCTACCTGGCCGATCCTGCCAGCCGGACCGCCATTGCCTATGGCGTGTTTGGCATCCCGGAGACCTTCTTCATCGACCCTGAGGGAGTCGTCGTGGGAAAGATCATCGGGGAGGCCGACGCGCTCATCCTCGGGGCAACCATCGACGCCATCAAACGGGGAGAGCAACCTGGCCAACAGGTGACGGGAGACACCCGACAGCGTCCCGACAGCTGAGGAGGAACCGTTTCTGGCGCGGAGATATCGGCCCAGAGGCCGATATCTCCGCGCCAGAAACGAGGGAGAGGACCCTCACCGGGCGGTCAGCCGGGGCGGATCACCTCGACTGAGACCTCGTCGAAGCTGGCCGTGTCCAGCGCCGCCGAGCCGGTTTCGAGGAGAAATACGTCAAAGAATCCGAGCAGGTAGCGGTCGACGATTGGAATGACCCGGCCCGCTGGGATCGGCCCGGTCAGCCCGAGTTGTTCGGTGACCGGCGACAAGAGTGGCGCGATGGTGAAGTCGTTGTGGTTAGCGCCCTCGACCTCGATCCAGTAGGTGACGTTCTCACTGCGCTCGGCGATCCCTCGCAGGACGGCATCGTTCTCGGTCCCCCGCCACTCGTCCGACCTCATGAACAACGCCGGACGGGTCGCAGACGCCGAGATGGTCCGGTCGGGAATCGGCTCCACCCAGGCGTCCAAACCCAGTACCGCATCGCATCGCTCATCGATCAGGCAAACCTCGACCGCCGCCCCACCTCCGGCCGAATGACCGTAGATCCCGATACGCGTCACATCCGCGCTCGCCGCCAGCTCTCCAAACGGCCCCGGCTCGCCTTGGTCGAGGGCATTGAGGATGCTCACCAGGTCGGCGACGAATACCTCCATCAGGTTCTCGCTCGCCTCGTCGTACGCATCCTCACCGACCTCTTCTTCGTCGGGGAGCGCCGCGGGGTCATAAGGCGCGACGTCGCCATCCTCGAACTTGGTCGTCACCGCGGCATAGGTGTGATCCGCGGCGATCACGATGTACCCATGACTGACCAGGTTCTCGATCTGGTTGACCGCGATCGTCCGAAACCCCGTCCACCCATGGCTGTAGATGACAATCGGGAAGGTCCCTGCCGCCACCGGGAGGGACGTCGCGGCGTGGGACTCGGTGTATCGGGTGTAGTTCAGGAACCAACCGGGGTAACCGAGCAGTTTGGCCGTGGCAGGGGCCACCACATCCCAATCCTCACTCCATGGGGTCGGCTCGATCACCTCCAACGACTCGGCCGGGTACCAGACCTGGACCCGGAGCCGGCGCGAAGCCCCGGGAGTGGGCCCGTAGATCTCCTCGCGCTGGGGGTCGACCAGATCGAAGGTGACGGTTCCGATCGCCTCTGGTCCAGACGGCACAGGCAGCTCAGGCACGGGAAGCAGGAGTGGCAGGATCGCAGCCAGCCCAACGCCCGCCAGCCCAAAGATGCCGCGTGCGATCCGGCTGGTCCAATCGACACGCCGCTCGACGACTATGAGGTCACCGATTGCCAGACCGAGAGCGGTCCCATAGAGAGGGAACATCTGCCAACGCAGACCTTCGACCTGCCAATGAAGCACAAACAACGTGAGGAGGACCACGGCAGCGATCCCCCGTCGGGTGCGGACTCCGAAAACCGCCGGCCATCCGACGGCGAACACCGCGCCGAATGCCAGGAGCAACTCGAATCGCCTCACCGGAGCCGCGACCTCAAATTGCCCTCGAGTCGCTGAGGCGCTCAGCCTTGGGCAAGACGTCCGGGGATCTTGGTGCCCTGATGGAAGATCACCTGCCACCGGCCCTCGTCTCTCACCCAAACCGAGCTGCGTCGAGCCTCTTGGGCCTCCCCTACCGAGCGGTAGCTGACCAGACAGACATCTGGGGAGAGCATGCGAGCTTCGAAGTCCCGAATGGTGATCTGTCCCGAGGTTTCCCGGTTCATCATCTTGATCATGGTCTCCCGGTCGTAGACCCGTCCCGAGCTCCCGAACTCCTTGAACTGGGAATGGAGCAGCAGTTCCACGGCAACCCGAGAGTGCCTCACTTCGGGGTCGAGAAGCATGCGCTCCAGATCGAGCAACTCGTTCTGCGACCTGGTCTGTTGGCGGCTAAGTCGATTGCGGTCAGTCATTTCCCTACCAGCTTCAAAAAGGGTGCGGTGTTTGCGGCGCCTGAGCTTACGGTCCTCAGATCAACCGGCAAGAGCGACTTGGACGGGTCAGGCCGAAACGCCCGGTACAATTGGGTGCCCTTGACGAGAACGACGCTGTATTTCGCCTACACCGCGTTCCTGGATCCCGACCGCCTCCAGGCCGTAGCGCCGGACGCCAGGTTCGCCTTCACCGCCCATTTTCCCGAGACCAAGCTCTCCTTCGTCCAATCCGACGATGACGTGGCGATCCCCTCGCTCATAGCCGATTCGGGTCACACGGTGTGGGGAGGGGTGTTCGAGATCCCGGACAGTCAGGTCGCATCACTGACCGAAGCCGAAGAAGCCGAAGGGCGTGTCGCGGGCTGGGATCAGAAAGCCGTGGATCGCGAGGGGAACAAGTACGACTGCCTCACATTTGTGGCCAAGGGTTCACCCAACGGCGAGCGCAGACCCAACAGCGACTACCTGAAGTCGATGATCAGGGGAGCGCGCCATTGGTCCCTTCCCGCCGGATGGGTGATGGGGCTCGAGGACCTGGGCGAGGACTCCTTCTTCTCCTAGGCTCCCCCGACCTCAGTCCTCCGACACCGGGAACAACCGGTACAGCCCGAAGGCAATCAGACCCCCGACCAGCGGGAACACGATGTAGACCCAGAGTTGGTCGATTTTTCCCGATACCACCGCCGGACCGAAGGACCGGGCGGGGTTCACCGAGGCGCCCGAGAACGGGATACCCGCGATATGAACCGCGACCAACGTCAGAGCGATCGCCAGGGGGGCGTGGTTCGCACCTCTCTTGGTCACCGCCAGGATCACCCATACGAACACGGCGGTAAGGGCGATCTCGAGCAGGATCCCGGTGGACAACTCTGGTGCGGCGGTGACGGTGTTGCCAACCGCGTCCCGATCCGCGGCGGCCCACACGACAAGCGAGGCGACCCCGGCGCCGGCAAACTGACCGATCCAATACCCGATGGCGTCGCTGAACGAGGTCCGGCCATCGGCCAACATCGCCAGTGTCACCGCCGGGTTGAAATGAGCACCCGAAACATGGCCTACCGCCCAGATCCCGGCGAGCAGGGCGAGGCCGAAGCCGAGACCGATGGTGACCAGAGCCGGTCCCCCGGTAGCGCCGGTGGCGAGAATCGCCATCGAGCCGAAGAACACCAGGATGAAGGTCCCTAGGAACTCGGCCAGGTACTTGTTGATGACCACGAGGTCTTCCTCCTTCTTTGGGTCTCTGCTTGGACACGTGTCGGACTTCGGAGGTTTCTCGATCTTCAGGCTATGTCGCGATCTCGTCGCAACCCCGGATTTCGGGAGACCGGGTGAACAACGAGAGGGCTCCCGGTGGGGAACCCTCTCGACGTCTACGAGCCCGTCTATAAGCCGGATTCTGTCATGGACGGCCATCCATCTGGGCGCAACGTTGCCGATGCGCTCTTGCGGCCTACCCGGGACTTGATCGGCGGGCCACCGACGTCCCTGTTTGGCCTTGCTCCGGGTGGGGTTTGCCGAGCCGTCCCGGTCGCCCGGGACGCTGGTGAGCTCTTACCTCACCGTTTCACCCTTGCCTGTTCCCGCAGTGCGGGTCATCGGCGGTCTGCTCTCTGCTGCACTTTCCGTCGGGTCACCCCGCCTGGGTGTTACCCAGCACTCTGCCCTCTGGAGTCCGGACTTTCCTCGGTCTTCCGACCGCGGCCGCCCGACGGGCTCGCAACCCGAATTCTAGGGGACCACCCGCTTTCGTCTACCGGCGAGCCATCCCGTGGTCCCGGCAATGACAGAGGAGAGCAGCGCCAGCCAGAGCACGGAGGAGGTCGAGGCGGGGCTGCCCCCGAAACGGGCCAGCACGATGACCAGGCCCGCCAAGAGCAGACCGCTCACCGCACCATGAAACCGCTCCGAGTGATTGGCCATGCGCCCCGAGACCCAGCCTGCGATGCCGAGGCCGACCAGAACACCCGCGAACAACCCGATATCGGGCCCGTTGTCCACACCAAGGAGGCTGAGGAGAGCGCTGATCGCAAAGGCGGCAACGGTGGCCGAGAGACCCCCGGCGCCCACCCCCAATCCGAGGGCGGCGATATTGAGCGCGGCGAGCATTACCTGCCGATCTTGGCATGGATAAGACAGGTGGCGTTCTTTGTTCGAATGGCGCCACATGTGGCGCCACGTACCTCAGGTATGGTCGCAGCCGATGGCCGAATGATCGAGCGTCTGGCGTCTGGCTCTTCCCTCGTGGTCGCCTCCGACTTCGACGGGACATTGTCGGAGCTGACCGATGATCTGGATCACGCCATGCCACTCCCCAGGTCCCTCGAGGCGTTGCGCCGGCTTGCCGGGGCACCTGGAACAACGGTGGCCATTGTCTCCGGTCGCCGCCGATCCGAGCTGGTGGCGCGCTTCGACGACCGGCGTTTCGTGCTCATCGGCGAGCACGGCGCCGACGCCGGCGGTGGGGTCATGACCGAGTCACCGGCTTTGACCCATGTACGGGAGCAGATGATCGAGATGGCAGCGCTTACACCGGGGTCGTACGTGGAGCACAAGCATCACTCGGTCGTCTTCCACTATCGGATGGCGGAGGATCCCGGTCCTGCCCTGGAGACCCTTCGTCGTCTCGCCGCCGACTCCGTTGGACTGACCCTGATCGACAGCAAGAAGATGCTCGAGATCACCGATTCCACCACCAACAAGGGGAAGGCAATCTCGATGCTGCGGGTGTCGCTGGCCGCGGCTCACGTCCTGTTCATCGGCGACGACGTGACCGACGAGACGGTGTTCGCCACATTGGGCCCCGACGACTTCACAGTGCATGTCGGAACCGGCCCCACCCTCGCCCGTTCCCTGCTCCCCGATCCCGAAGCCGTCTCTGTCTTTCTCGAAGCGGTTGCCACGGCCCGCGAAGGCACCTGAGCCATGTGCGGGCGGTTCTCCATCACCGGCGATCTCGACTTCTACGCCGAGTATTTCGGGGTCGACGACGTCGCCGCCGACCCCCTTGCCCCCAACTGGAATGTCGCGCCCACCGACCCGGTGTACGTGATCGCGGAGCGTGACGGAAGACGGATCCTGGACACGATGCGATGGGGCCTGGTGCCCTATTACGCCGAGAACGACAAGAAGATCCACATCAACGCTCGGCTGGAGACGGTGGACACCTCGGCCGCCTTCCGCGAGTCGTTTGCCCGGCGCCGCTGTCTCATCCCTGCCGACGGCTTCTACGAATGGGAGCCGGCCGACCGGGGCCGCGCACCGCATTGGGTCTATCGAGCCGATGGGTACCCGATGACCTTCGCCGGGATCTGGTCGACGAGAAAGATCGGGGACGAGTGGGACCGGTCCTGCTCGATCATCACGACTTCTGCGACCGGGGTGATCCGGGGCATCCACGATCGGATGCCGGTCTCGCTGGTGCCCGACTCCTGGGATGCCTGGCTCGATCGCGACCTTCGTGACAGTGATGCCGCCCGGGGATTGATCCAGGTCATCGACCCGGATCTGATCATGGAGCACGAGGTTTCGAAACAGGTGAACTCGGTCGGCAACAACGGCCCCGAGCTGCGGGAGAAGACAAAGCCGGAAACCCTCTTTTGAATCACCAATCTTTGAAACGGGAGCTGGGTCTGGGCGGGGCGATCGTCACCGGGCTCGGCTCGATTCTCGGCACCGGAGCCTTCGTCTCCATCGGGCTGGCCTCGGGGCAATGGGGTGATGCGGTCCTGGTGGCGATTCCGGTGGCCGGCCTGGTGGCCATGTTCAGCGGTCTCTCCTCCGCCTATCTCGCTGGTCGTTTCCCGGTGGCAGGCGGCACCTACGAATACGCCTACGAGACTCTGGGGCCGGTGGCCGGCTTTAGCGCAGGGTGGATGTTCCTCCTGGCCAAGACTGCCTCTGCTGCCAGTGCTGCCCTCGGGATCGCCCTCTACCTCTCGGCTGCCAACGCTCGCGTGATCGCTTTGGCAGCGGTCGGGCTCGTCACCACTCTGGTGGCCTCTGGGCTTCGTCGGACCACGGCCATCAACATCATCCTGGTGTCGGTGACGGTTTTCGGTCTACTGGCATTCAGCTTCGCCGGGCTCAGTGGCGCAAACGCAGGGTGGTTAGCGGTGGGAGTGTCCGATGGCAAAGGAGTGCTGGCCGCAGTCGCCTTCCTCTTCGTGGCCTACACCGGATACGGGCGGGTGGCGACCCTCGGTGAGGAGGTCAAGGATCCAGCCCGAGCCATTCCCCGGGCGGTGATCGTCACCCTCGTCGTCGCTGGGATCCTCTACCTGGGAGTGGAACTCGGGGGGCGGGCTCTGGGCGGGCCCAATTGGGGATTTATCCTCGGATTCGAGGGCTCGACCCCGGCAACGTTGCTCGAGGACCCGTATCGCAGCATCGTGACGGTAGGGGCGGTGACTGCCATGGCCGGCGTCCTGCTCAACCTGATCCTCGGCCTGTCCCGGGTCTGGCTGGCGATGGGGCGACGGGGGGATATGCCCACCGGATTGAGCCATCTCGACGGAAGATCCCAACCCGTCAGCGCCGTGCTGCTGTCAGGGGCCACGGTCGCACTCGTCTGTCTCGTCGGCGACATCCGTCTCGCCTGGAGCTTCTCGGCCTTCACGGTCCTCCTCTACTACGGGATCACAAATCTGGCTGCGATCAGAGTCGACAGACGGCGAGGGACGGCATGGGCCGGTCTTGCCTCCTGTCTCCTGCTCTCTTTCTTCGTCACCATCCAGGTCTGGTTGATAGGGGCCGGCCTTCTCCTCTTGGGCCTGATCTGGCACCGACAACGCCGATCTTGAGCCTGCACGACGTTTACCCTGCCCAGCGGTCCGGAGGGCTCCTGATGAACACCACACGACTCTGCTTGGCCGCGCTGACACTTGTGTCCTGCACCAGCATCGTTGGTGAGACTCCCACCGAGACCAGCGGTGCCGGGACCACCGCAGACAGCCAGGTGACAACAAGCTCTCTCGGGAACCGGGAGTGCATTCGAGTCACCGGTGGCGGCACTCCCATCGCCACCGGCTCGGTGGCGGGAGATGCACTTTCATTGTCAGGTGAGATCTTCGTCTGCGCCGACGACGTGGTCGTGGTCGGCGAGGCCGATATCAACGAAGTCGCCGCCGCCGCACAGCTTGCTGCCGCGCTGGGCGGGCCGCTCCTCCACCCCCACCCCCAGCTCGCCGCGGAGTTGGGAAGACTCAAACCGTCCCGGGTTCATCTCGTGGGAGACCTCGAAGCCGTCATCCCTCCCGACGCCATCATCCTGCGGCACAGCATCAGCGGCGCAGTCGACGAGACGAAACGGGCGCTCGGTGTCACCGACGAGTTGCGACTGCCCTCCACCCCGGACGCCTCGACCATCGTCGAGACGGTCGGAGCCATAAACGCACAGGACCGGGTTGTGCTCCCCCAGACCTCCCCGCCCTCCACGCCGGCGTCAGTGGTTCCAACCTTCGAGCCCAACCAGATCCTCGAAGGGCTGGCGCATTCCACCGATGCCCTCTCGATCTGGCTCATGGACGCAGCCAACCCCGTGGCAATCCTCTCCGCCTCGGGCACCGGGCGAGCCGTCGGCGCCGGTGTCGTCGCCTACGACCCCGCCGAGATCCTCGGGCACCCCGAGGTGGCCGCCGCTCTCGCCGGAAGAGCGCCGGAGTCGATTCGATACGTTGGAACCGTCCCCGATGCCGACCCTTGGGAGCTGGCGGTGCTGGTGAGGGGCCAGCAGGTCCCTGGTGGTGGGTTCTTCGTCTTCCCTGAAGATCAGCCTCGACGGTACGTCGCGTTCTACGGGCACCCCGAAACCACCGGGCTGGGTGTCCTCGGGCAGCAGGGACCAGAGGAGACCCTGGCCCGCATGCAGCCCTTCCTGACCGAGTACGCGGCAGACGGGTATCAGATCATCCCGACATTCGAGATGATCGCCACCGTTGCCAGCGCCAAACCGACCGACGACGGTGACTACAGCTTCGAGTGGCCCATCTCCACTTTCGAGGCGTGGGTTCGGGTGGCCGAGGAGAACGGGATGTACATCGTCCTCGACCTGCAACCGGGCAGGGAGGACTTCCTGACCCAGGCCAAGCTCTACGAGGAGCTTCTCAAGCTGCCGTTTGTGGGTCTCGCCCTGGACCCGGAGTGGCGGCTCCAACCCGATCAGGTCCATCTCGTGCAGGCCGGCCAGGTCACCGCGGCCGAGGTGAACACCGTCGTCGACTGGCTGGCCGACCTGGTCCGGGACAACGGCCTTCCCCAGAAGATGATCCTCATCCAGCAGTTCCAGAGTCGGATGATCCTCGACCGGGAGACTCTGAAGCAAAGGCCGGAGCTCCAAATGGTCATCCAGATGGACGGACAGGGCCCCACCCCCACCAAGGACGACACCTACTTCTTTCTCACCGAGGGCACCGAGGACGCCCATTGGCGCTGGGGTTGGAAGAATTTCTTCGAGATGGACCCGGAGACCCCTTCTCCGGCGTACACCATCGCCAAACAGCCGGTGCCGGTCTTCGTCTCCTACCAGTAACTCCCCTACGTTCCCGCGTCACGTCCCCCCGTCCGCCAGAATGGGGGGACGGGGGGGATTGAGGGTGTGGCGGCCAACCGATGGGAGATATGACCAAGTTCGCCTATTTCTGCGGCCATGAGCAGTGGCAGCCCGAAGTCCTGGTCGAGCATGCCCGCATCGCCGAAGATGCCGGCTTCGACATGGTGGTGGTGTCCGAGCATTTCCATCCCTGGGTCGATGATTTCTCGGCGGCCGGGTTCGCCTTCTCGACGATCGGGGCCATGGCCGCCGTCACCGAGCACATCGAGTTCGCCACCGGTGTCACCACTCCCCTGTTTCGCTATCACCCGGGAGTAGTCGCCCAGGCGGCTGCCACCCTCGACCGTCTCTCCGGGGGCCGTTTCACGCTAGGGGTCGGGACCGGGGAGAACATCAACGAAGGCCCCCTGGGTTACGAGTTCCCCGACTACAGCGAGCGCAACGCCCGAATGACGGAGTCGCTCGAGATCATGCGCCGTCTTCTCGACGGAGAGAAACTGACCTTCGAGGGTCGGTATTACCGGACCGATCGGGCAAAGCTCTACTCCCCGCCGGTGGGCCCGGTTCCGATCCTGATGGCTGCCGGAGGGCCGAAATCGGCGACCCTGGCCGGCCAGATGGCCCAAGGTGTGGTCACATCCGTGAAGGACCCGGCCGAGACCATCGAGAAGGTGGTAGCCCCGGCGCAGGAGGCGGCGAAAGCTGCTGGGCGACCCCGGCCGATCATCCTGGCAACACGATGGTCGATCCTCGCCGAGAATGACGACGAAGCCTGGCAAGCCCTCTACTCGTGGCGTGGGCTGCGGGCGCCCGGGCGGCTGGATGCCGTCGATCCGGCCGATCTGAGAGAGAGGGCCGATGCCATGCCCCGCGAGGAGATCCTCGGCCGCTACACCGTGGTCCGCTCCCCGGACGAGATAACCGCCGCCTACGCCCCCCTGGTCGAAGATCTCGGCGCCGACATCGTCACCCTGCAAATGGCGTCCCTCGACCAACCCGATCTGATCCGGTTGCTGGGGAGTGACGTGTTGCCGCGGTTGCGCGACCTGTGACCAACCTCAGCCGACCCTGGTGATCAGCTCTACCAGTCTGAGGACATTCTGAACCGCTTCGGGCCCGAGGTTCTCGTCGGAGGCGGCCATGAGAAGAGATGGCACCACGCCATCGAGCGCCTGGAGAATCACCCCGCTATCGCCGCTCGGTGAATCGACGAGTATCTCCACCGGCGATATGAGTCGATCGGCCAGACCCGCCCCGAAAGAGGCGAAGAGGTCCACCCGATGCCCTTCCACATCCTGGGTCACCAGGCGCGCCGTGGTCCCCGATTCGGGTGTGACGCCCACCAGGAAGAACTCGACATCTGACTGCGTTTGGGGGCCTAGCTCCTCGATTGTGATGTCACCCGACAACACCTCCCCGAATCCCTGGGCGAACCCATTCCAGAAACTGGCCGCTATCGCCTCGTCTCCGGCCTGCAAAGCCTCTGCCACCTCACCGGAACTGGCGCCCTCGGCCAACGATGCCAGGGCAGCGTGACCTGGCATGGCCAGCGAACTGGCGCCGGCGAAGTCACCCGCGATGAGAAGGTCGCGAAGCTCCTCGACTGCGGCCGCAGCTGATTCGGCGCCCTGGCCACGGGTGATCGAGGTCTCGATGCCTTCTCCCCCACCGCAGGCCAGCAACATCAACACCACAATCGCGAGAGCTGCCCGCCTACGCATCCTCGGCAACCAGGTCAGGGACCCGCCCTGTGCGGTAGAGGGTGACCCGGCGCTCCCGTTCGGTGAGACCGGTGGCAAACCACAGCCACACCAGATAGCCCAGGCCGACCACCTCGAGCCCCCAGCGCCAGGGATCGCTCAGCGCTCGCTCCCAGGCGGCCGGCCAGTAC
>DATDPT010000043.1:0-7493 GCA_035292605.1 Acidimicrobiia bacterium | reverse complement strand
GAACGCTCAGGCATTGACCTCCGATGGTACAAGTGTGGACGAGTTCCTGATATGGGTGATACCCGCATCGGCCTTCGATTAACCGCCCGAGCGACAGCTACCGGACATCGCGACTGTCAGCCGTATTTGCGAAAGCCTCATCGCTCCCCGGTCGACTTGGGCCCTCCCAATCCAGGCGAACCTGCTCGTCGCTGTCGGGCAGGAAGAAGAGCAGGTCGCCACCTCCAAGCACCCGATAGATCTTCCCCTCGACCTCGAAACCGAACATCGGCCCGTCGGTAACTGGCCTCCTCGATGGGTACTCCAATGCTAACGGGCCCAATCACCGCGCCGACCCTGGGCGTGGCCCTGTTTCCTGGGACTTTCGCCTCTCAAAGAACCACGCGGGAGTCTGTTAGGTTCCGGGAAAGGCCGACTAGAAAGGTTGCTATGAGAAAGGCCGCATCAATTGGTTCGATGATCCTGGGGGTGCTCATGGTCGTTGGGGGCATCGCCACCTGGATTACGGTCAGCGACACCCTCTCCGACGAGAAGATCGTCACTTCCGACGACGCCTGCCTGCCGGGTCGAACGGTGGCGGGTCCGTTCACCGCCTATTGCGAGGCGCAGGTGATCGAGACGCATGCCCTGGAAGCCACGGGTGGCTTGTATTACGCAGAGATGGACCGGGAAGACCCGCTGCGCGCAACGGCGGCAACGGCCTCGTTCCTCCGGGCCTCGCTGTTCACCTCGGTCGTCTCGTTCGGTGTGGCCGCGATGGCCGTGGCCATGGGCATCATCTTTGTTCTCATCGGCCTGGGGATCCGCGATGTGGAGCAGAGAACCGGCCGCTAACCGTTGGGGCGGATGCCCCAGGCTCGGGTCGGTCTCTACGACTCCATATCCGAGGGTGACGCCGCCTTGGTCGGGCTCTTCTGGCGGCCCACCGAATCATCAGACCAGTCGGAACCGAATGAAGGGCGCGGTGTTGACGTAGTAATCCAAGTTGGCATGCGCCTTCCCGGGCTCACTGCCCCAGCTCTCGGTCAAAGCCCGGAAGATGATGGCCGCCCTCTCCTCGGGATCGGGTTCCGTCTCACCGACCACTGGCACGTCAGCTGCGATCCCACGCTTCAGATGGAGGGTGAAATCAGGGTTGGCCTTGATATTGGCCTCCCAATCGCGTTTGAACCCGGGACGACCCGTCAGGTAATAGCCACCGTCGAACTGATGAAAGTAGATCTCGACTCTGCGGGGAAGGCCAGTCTTGCGCCCAGTCGTGGTGATATCGGCGATGCCCCCGCTCTCCATCGCCTCCTTGAGTCTGGTATCCATGATCCCGCCAACATTGCGCGCCGTCGCGATGTTCCCGAACAGGTAGCTTGAGAGCATGGGTCAACGAATCGAGGTTTCCGCAGTTCCGATGGGATCCGTGGCCCTGTTCGCCACCGATCGCTCGATAACGGGCCAGGATGGAGTGGAATTCCGCCCCGACTCCGTCGATGGCGACGGGCCCCCGGCTGAGCTGGCCAGACGTCTGTTCGAGGCCGATAGCTCGATCGATCACGTCCATGTCCTCTCCAACACGGTGTCGGTGCGTCGTCACGAGGACTGGGACGACGATTCCCTTGACGACGCCACCGGAGTCATCAGCGGGCTCTTCATCCACTACTCGCCGACCCATGGCGAGACGACGGAAGAAGGGGACGAGGCGCTGCGCCGACAGCACTACAACGCCACCTTCACCCAGATTCGGGCTCACAACGAGGACCTGTGGGTGATGAAGATCCGTCCTGATGAGCCGATCGACCCGTTCGAGGCGGGGCAGTACACCACCCTTGCTCTCGGTTATTGGGAGCCGCGTGCCGACGATGCAACCGACGAGCTCTCGACCGGGCAACGTGAGAAGCTGGTTCGTCGCTCCTATTCCGTTTCCAGTTCCATCGTCGACGAGAACGGCAACCTGGTCGAGCCCCACCCCCAGGACCTCGAGTTCTACATCGTCAAGGTCAAACCCAGCGGCGAACTAATCCCCGCCCTGACACCACGTATCTTCCTGAAGGAAGTCGGGGACCGGATCTTCATGGGTCGCAAGTTCACGGGCCACTACACGCTCGAGGGGATCAAGCCCACAGACAACGTCGTTTTCCTGAGTACCGGCACCGGAGAGGCGCCTCAGAACAAGATGACTGCCGAGTTGCTGAGGCGGAACCATCAAGGCCGCATCCTCAATGTGGTTTGTGTCCGCTATCGAGCTGACCTGGGATACACAGAGCAACAAGCGATCGTCGCGGAGCGTTATCCGAACTATCGGTATGTGCCCCTCACCACCCGGGAGGCGGAGGACGAGGGGAAGAAGATCTACATCCAGGACATGATCACCTCGGGCCAACTCGAAGACGCGCTGGGGGCCCCGCTCGACCCTGCAACCACGCATGTGTTCCTCTGTGGCAACCCGGCGATGATCGGGCTGCCGAAATCGATCGACAACGAGACCGTGTTCCCCGAAACGGTGGGGGTATGCCAGCTACTGCACGAGCGGGGTTTCACGATCGATCAGCGAAAGCAGCGGGGGAACGTCCATTACGAGGAGTACTGGAAGGATCGTTGAGTTTCGCCAGCTACCAGTTGACGGTTCCGCCGTCCGCGATGCCCTTGTTCCGCAGAGATTCAGCGGGAGCACCGAATGCAGCATCGACCACGGCCCGTGCTCTGTCCTCTGACTCGGGCATCAGATGGGCGTACACCCGGAGCGTGAACCCCGGATCGGAGTGGCCCAGGTAATCGGCCAGGGCCCGGATCGACACTCCTCCGTCGAGGAGCACCGAGGCGTAGTGGTGACGAAGAGCGTGCATACCGTTGTCCCGAGTCGGGCTCACCTCTGCCCTGGTCAGCGAGGGCTTCCAGATCCGATTGTTGAAGTAGGTCCGGTGGATCAGCCCGCCGTCCTTCCACACGAAGAACTGACCCTGGCTAATCCCGATCCGACGCATGTGCTCGGCCAGCTCCATTGCCACTACGTCGGGCATCGGGACCGAGCGCTCCAATCTCCCCTTCGGTGGGGCCAACACCGGCTTGCCGCCGATGATCTTCACCTGCTGGACGACATGGATCACTCGACGAAGGAAGTCGACGTTCTCGACCCTCAGCCCGAGTATTTCACCCTGCCGGAGCCCGCAGCCTGCCCCGAGCACCGGAGCGGCCCGATACTCGTCAGGATGGCTATCGACGATGGTTCGGGCCACCTCAACGGTCCAGGGCACGACCCGCCTCTTGTCGATCCTCGGCGCGCTCACCGATGGCGAATCGCAGGGGTTGACCGGAATCAATCCGTCCTCCACAGCGGCGCCCAGGATGGCCGACAGGTTGACCAGCATGATGCGGACCGACGCCGGCGCCGCCCCCTCCCGTCCCTTCAACCACGCCTGGATCATCGACGGCCTCAGGCTGCGCAGCTCGATCCGACCAAGGGTGGGAAGAATGTGGAGCCGAAGCCGTCTCTCCGCCCCCTCCCACGTCGTCGGATCGAAGGTCTGCGAGTCCAACCATCGCCATGCGAAGGACTCGAGCGTCACCTTTCCCGCCCGCGGATCCACATAGCGGCCGGTCACCAGATCGGCGGTCACCTCGTCGAGCCACCGTTGAGCGTCGATCCTCCGGGCGAAGGTCCTCGATCTCTCGCCGCCGGCCGGGTCGCGGTAGCGGGCTTGCCAGCGTCGTTGTTGATCTCTCCCGCGATCTCTGATGTGTGCCATGTAGGGCCTTCCTGTTCGCCCCGGATCGGTTGTCTCTTGATCCCGGTTGCCAGTGGATCATGTCGGTCGAACCTAGTGAAGGAGTGCCACCCGCCACCGAGGCATCCGCACATCGGCGGCTGATCAGTAGTGGGGGCGCCGTGACGTCCCGATCTGGGCCTGTACCCACTCCTGCACGTCGTCCCACCGGTAGCGGAGGTGTTTGCCGACTCGGAGTCCTGGTGGTCCGTTGCCGTGGTAGCGCCACGAGTAGAGGGTGGCGACCGGCACTCCGAGATAGTCGGCGAGCTCCTCAACGGTGAGAAGCCGGTCGTGACGCTCCATGCCCTCGATCATCGGTGGGCACCCTCTCAAATCACTCTCAATCACCCTGTCAGTGTGTGATCGGCTGCGGCGGTACGTCAGGCCGGCCGATCTGTTCGCGTCCAGCGCCGTCGATCGGTAGATCGCTGTATCGGGCCTGGTCAGAGAGGTTTGGGAGTGGTTTGGGAGGGTTTCTGAGAGTCGGCTGACAGGGTTTCTGACACTCGGTTGACAGGGTGATCTGGTCTTTTTGATCCGGTGACTCGTCTGCCTGAATATCGGCCGTCTTGGGAGATGTTGGGGAGTGGTTTGGGAGGGTCCGATTCCACGATGACAGCCCTCACCGGAACGGAAAGAGCAATTGATGCTTGACGACCGCTACAGCCAGCCTGCGACTCCCGACCATGCGCTCGACAGCTCTACCCGCCTCGCATCGACGATCTCTCACCGACACACGCATCTGCAACCAGTTGCTTTCGGGAGTTGCCGATGCTGAGTCTGGCGAAAGCCGCCAAGGACTATTACCTGCGGAAGTTGGGGGAGATCTCTCCTCGGGAGGATTACTACCTGCGGGGCGGCACCGCCAGCGGTCACTGGCGGGGCAAGGGTGCCGCCGAGCTTGGCTTGGAGGGCTCGGTGTCGGCCGAAGGTCTGGTCCGCCTCTTCGACGGGGAACATCCGGGCACCGGCGCCCAGCTAGGTCGACAGCTCCGCATAGACGGTGTGGGAGCGTGGGACGTGACCTTCTCGGCGGACAAGTCGGTTTCCCTACTGTGGGCGCTTGGAGACCAGGACACTCGGAGGCAGGTGATGGGAGCCTTCGAGGCGGCCACCTCCCAGGCGTTTGGGTATTTGCAGTCGGTGGCGTCGTCAACCAGAGGGGCTTCGAAGACACTGATCGTCGACGATAATGGTGACCGGGTTTGCGACGAGAACGGCCGGATGAAGCACCGGGTGGAGACTTGGCCGATAGCCACGTCGGGCTATGTGGCGGCGGCGTTCACCGAGTACACCTCACGGGCCGACGACCCTCAGCTCCACACCCACATGGTGATCGCTAATAAAGTCAAAGGCGTCGACGGGAGGTGGCGGACCATCGACGGTCGGCTCCTGTATCGGCACCAGCTGGACGCGGGCTATCTCCACGAGGCTGTCCTCCGCAGAGAGTTGACCGAGCGGCTGGGGGTGGAATGGCAGCCGGTGCGTAACGGAATGGCCGACATCGTCGGGTTCACCCGCGTCCAGATCGAAGCATTCTCCCGAAGACGGGGCCAACTGGAAGCGTGGCGTCAAGAACAGGGACTTGCGGACACTCCCGCAGCCCGGCAGAAGGCGGTGCTGGCGACCCGCAGCCCGAAGCAGGACCATCCCCTCGTGGAACTCGAGGTCGAGTGGCGGGAGCGGGCCAGCGAAGTGGGTCTCACCACCGAGCGGATCGCCCGGATCGTCGGCCGAGACCGCGAGGTCAGTCGACCCGACCCGGTCAGGCTTGCCGAGCAGCTCGTATCACCGGAAGGGTTGACCGCCAGGACGTCCTCCTTCGGGCGGGCTGAGGTGATCAAGGAGATCGCTGCGTCGCTACCCGACGGTGGTACCCGCACCGAGATCGAGGACCTGGCGGACGGCTTTCTTCAGGTCGGCGATGTCGTCCCATTGCTGCCCGGCAGTGAGCTCCGGCCGATCGAAGCAGGAGAAGACCATGAGAGGTACGTCGTGGCGGCCGCCAAACCGGCGATGCCACCGATGCGGCGTCGCGACGGGAGGCCCTTCCCGAGTATGCACGACCGCTTGTTCACCACTGTCGAGCTACTCGCTACCGAACAGCGGATCATCGAACAGGCCGTGGCTGGGGTGGGTGCTGGTCGATGGACCGCTCCCGATCGTCTGGTCCGAGCGAGATTGCGCCGCCACCGCGGTCTTACCGACGGTCAACGGATGATGGTGCGCCGCTTCGCCACCTCGGGCAGCACCGTTGACGTCGGGGTGGGTCCGGCCGGTTCCGGCAAGACCGCAGTGATGGCTGTGATCAGCCAGCTCGCCGCTCTGACCGGCACTCCGATCCAGGGCGCGGCTCTCGCTGCCAGAGCCGCAGCCGGGTTGCAAGCTGCTACCGGCATCCCCTCGACCACCCTTGCCCGGCTCATCGGAGAAGCCAGTGAGGAAGGTCTCCCCGAGGGTGTGATCGTGGTGGTCGACGAGGCGGGGATGGTGGGCACCCGCCAGCTCGCGGCCGTCTCCGACCTGGTGGAAAAGGCGGAGGGAAAGCTGATTCTGACCGGTGATGACCGTCAGCTCCCGGAGATCGACGCTGGTGGTCTCTTCGGCGCCCTGACCCGTATTCTCCCAGCCGTCGAGCTCACCGACAACATCCGTCAAGACCAGCCATGGGAGCGTGTCGCCCTTACCGAGCTCCGAACCGGATCAGTCGCCCAGGCCTTAGACACATACGAACGCCACAGGAGGCTGAGCTTCGGAAAAGACCGGCCAGAAACGGTGTCGCGAGCCGTACAGGACTGGTTCGGACATGTCACCGATACCGGTGACCTCACCAGCGGGCTGCTGATGGCCTACGACAACGACACCGTCGCTGAGCTCAATGAACGGGCCCGGGCCCGCCTGGCCGCCGCGAGACGTCTCCACGGACCAACCCTCGAAGCAGGGGAGCGGACCTTCCAGGCTGGTGATCGGATTCTGTGTCGGAAGAACCAGAGCCGGCTCGGTGTGCTCAACGGCGATCTCGGCACCATTACCGGTGTCTTCCCAGAGCAGAACAGCCTCAATGTTCGGCTCGACCGGGACCCTGAGACGCGGGAGCTACCCGACTGGTACCTGGACCACGGACATGTCGCCTACGGCTACGCCCTCACCGGACACAAAGCCCAAGGTGTCACCACCGGCCGCACCTTCACCGTCCTCACCGGTCACGCCGACCGCGAGTGGGTCTACGTTGCGATGAGCCGAGGGCGAGAAGCCAACACCCTCTACCTCGCCACCCCCGAGCCCGCCGACAAACAGTGCGCCCATCTCAACCATCCGAAACGGGAAGACGAGCTTGATGATGTTGCCACTCGCCTTGGCAGAAGCACTGCCCAGACCGCCGCCATCGACCATCTCACGCAGGAGAGGTTGAACCGTGCTGACATTGTCCGCTCACCGCCGCCATCTCCGAGCAGTGGCGACCTCGAACGGCTCGCGTGGTGGATGGCCCAACGAAGTGCTCGACGCGCGGAACTCGAGCAACGGGAGCGGGGTCTTGATCTTGCCGTTGGTCGGTGAGACCAGGACGCGCGTGGCGTACGGATCAGCGAGATAATGCCTGCGGTCTCAATAGGTCGACGCATCGTTTCCTTCGGTGAGAGTTAGTCATCTCTTGTCGAGGAGGTTGTTGTGGCGAGGTTCAGTGAGGCCGAGAGAACGCTGATCTGGGATTGGTGGCAGCGGGGCGGCTCGATGCGT
>DATDPT010000042.1:0-29978 GCA_035292605.1 Acidimicrobiia bacterium | reverse complement strand
TGTCCTTACGTCGCTGCCAGGTCGACCCGCTTTGGCTTGGTCAGCTCCAGGTAATCGCTGAGGGACATGGTGAGAGTCTCGGTGTGGTTTCCGGCGTTGAACGTGATCTCTTCGCTTTGAAGGGCGAGATCCACCAGCATCGGGACCTCGTAGAGCGGTCCGAACGGTGGTTCAGCTCCCATTTCGCAGTCCGGGAACTGTGGCGAGAACTCGGTCTCGGCGGCGAGTCGCACGGATGTGGAATGGAGCGCGGCCTTGGCCTTGTCGAGGTCGATCATTTGGTTCCCCGGGAGCACCGCCATCACCAAGCCGTCATCCGAGTGCAACATGACCACTTTTGCCATCTGCTCGCCAGGGACGCGCTCCACCTCGGCGGTCTCACCGATGGTGAACGATTTGGCATGGGTCCGAGTCTCATAACGGACTCCGTGCTCCATTAGAAAGTTGCGAACTTGTTCTCCGGACATGATGGGTCTCCTCGGCTCTACTTACCTTTGATACGCCCTTGCTCCATCGCAAACCAGGGGAAAAGGTCACATGGTCGCGGCGATCGATCCCATCTTCTCGACAGGGACCTGTTCCTCTACATGTGGGTCGGTTGTTACGACATCCTTGGTTATAGGAGGATGTGTCATGTTCAGGGACCGCGTCGAGGCAGGACGCCAGCTGGCCGAGCATCTGCTTTATCTCAAGGATCAGGACGTTGTCGTATTGGGCCTTCCCAGGGGCGGGGTTCCGGTGGCTCATCAGGTCGCCCTGGCCTTGGATGCCCCGCTGGATGTGATCGTTGTTCGCAAGCTGGGGGTCCCCTATCAACCAGAGTTGGCGATGGGTGCCATCGGCGAGGAGGGAGTGCGCATCATCGACTCGCACATCGTGTCCATGGCCGGAGTGAGTGACAACGAGCTGGCCGAGGTGGAGAGGGCGGAACGGGCGGAGCTCGATCGACGTGCCCACCTGTTCCGGGGGGGCCGTCCCCGGGAGCCGTTACAGGGCCGGGTGGCGGTGATCGTCGACGACGGGATCGCCACCGGCTCCACCGCCAGGGCGGCGGCGCAGGTGGCGCGGGAGTTGGGAGCGGCGAGGGTGGTGGTGGCCACCCCGGTGGCGCCGAGAGAGGTCAGGGCCAGGTTGGGCCGGGACGCCGATGAAGTGATCGTCGTGGAGACACCGGAGCCCTTCTACGCCATTGGTCAGTTCTATCTCGACTTCTCCCAGACGGCGGACGAAGAGGTCACTGCCATCTTGGAGCGCGCAAGCCCAACCGTCGAAGGCGGGTCGGTGCCCTGGCCGCCCATGTCGGCTGACGACCCTCCCCCGATCGACCAAGAGGTCTCAGTGACCGTCGGTGGTGCCGATCTGGGTGGGCACCTGACAGTCCCCGATGGCTCGATGGGAACGGTCCTCTTTGCACACGGGTCGGGGAGCAGCCGTCACAGCCCACGCAACCGACATGTCGCCGAAGCCCTGAACCGGGCGGGATTGGGGACGTTGCTCTTCGATCTGTTGACGCCGGCCGAGGAGCCTGACAGGACAAATGTGTTCGACATCGGGCTCCTGGCTCGACGCCTGGTGGAAGGGACCGGCTGGCTCACCAGACTCGAGGCGTGGCCACCGCAGCCGATCGGGTACTTCGGCGCCTCGACCGGCGCCGCGGCCGCCTTGTGGGCCGTCTCCGAGCTCGGCGGGGCCATCTCAGCGGTAGTTTCGAGGGGTGGACGGCCCGACCTGGCCATGCAGCATCTCGCCCAAGTTCGCTCGCCCACCCTTCTCATCGTGGGCGGTCTCGACACCGTCGTCCTCGACTTGAACTGGGCGGCCCAGGCCGCGATGAGCTGCGAGAACCGACTCGACGTGGTGCCAGGCGCCAGTCATCTCTTTGAAGAGCCAGGGGCCATGGACAGAGTGGCCTTACTGGCTCGGGATTGGTTCGTCACCCACTTTCGGACTTGAGCAACAGAACCCGTCATCCCTTGACCACCCCGACCGGACGTAACCGTGCCACCTTCGCGGCGAGATGCCCACGCGCACACACGTCGACAACCTCATCGACATCCTTGTAGGCGTATGGCGCCTCTTCGGACAGCAGTCGGATCGATCCTGGACGCACCGAGATTCCTTCGGCCTCGAGTTGGTCGCGCACTCGTGATCCAGGCTGTCGTCCTTTGGCCTGCTTACGGCTCATAACCCGGCCCGCCCCATGTGCCGCGGAGAAGAAAGCCGGGTTGTCGACCACGCCGCGGAGAACCCAAGAGCTGGTTCCCATCGATCCTGGGACCAGTACCGGCTGCCCCGTTGCCCGAAGATCCTCGGGAAGATCGGGGTGGCCCGGGCCAAAGGCTCGAGTGGCTCCTTTGCGGTGGACACACAGCTCGGTGGCCCGACCGTCGACGTCGTGGGTCTCAATCTTGGCCAGGTTGTGCGCAACGTCGTAGACCAGACGCATGCCCGTCTTCTCCGGAGACACTCCGAAGGACTCGGCAAATGCCAGGCGGGCGGCGTGGGCCAGCACGTGGCGATTGGCCCAGGCGAAGTTGGCCGAGGCTGCCATCGCCCTCAGATACTGATCGCCTTCGGGCGACCGAACCGGGACGCAGGCGAGTTGACGGTCGGGAACTGTGATCCCGTAACTGCTCATCGCCGGGCCCATTGCCCGAAGCTGGTCGGTGCAGGTCTGATGCCCCAGACCCCTCGAGCCGCAATGGAGCATCACCACCAGCATGCCCTCGGCAAGACCAAAGGCTCGCGCCACATTCGAGTCGTGGACCTCGTCCACCACCTGTACTTCGAGGAAGTGGTTGCCGGCACCCAGCGAACCCAGCTGCCCACCGCCCCGGGCGATGGCGTGGTCGCTGATGGTCTTGGGGTCGGCCCCTGCCGAGGTGCCATGTTCTTCGCAGCGCTCCAGGTCTTCTTCCCAGCCGTAGCCGGCTTCGAGGGCGGCTCCAGCCCCCCTGGCGAGCACCTCGGGCACCAGGTCCCCGGGAGCGATCGCTCCCTTGCCCAGCCCTCGTGGGATGCTCTGATCCAGGTTGCGCATCACCCGTTCCCGGTGTGAATTGAAGTCGGCTTCGGTGAAGTTCGATGCGAGCAACCGCACGCCGCAGCAAATGTCGAAGCCAACCCCTCCAGGGGAGACGACCCCGTCGGCCTCGATGTCGGTGGCGGCCACCCCGCCGATGGGGAACCCGTACCCCCAATGAATGTCAGGCATGGCGAAGGACGCTCTCCTGATCCCCGGCAGCTGGGCGACGTTGGCCACCTGTGCGGTCGCGTGCTCCAGTAGCACCAAATCCATGAGCGTCTGCGAGGCGAAGATCCTGCCCGGCACCGTCATGGCCCCAAAGGGGGCGAGCTCCCAGACCACATCGGATATCCGTCGGTACTCCACAGCTTCGATTTTGGCCGGTGTGATCACCGTTGCGCTAGGGCCGATGGTCAGACATCGAAATAGACCCGGCCATACCACCCATCCTCTCGCTCCTCGACCACCAACTGGTGATAGGTGACTGCCTTGATCGGGGGCCCGGACGGCTCGACGGCGGCGACCGGGACCCCTCCCGCCTCTACGCTGATGGCAAGTGCGCCGCGGCTCGAGTCGACCTTGAAGGCGCAAAAGACGAGGTCCTCGATCTCGGAGAGATAGACCAGCTCGGAGAGGGTGTCCACGACCAGATCCTCAGGGGTGGCCGATTCGACCCGGACCTTGGTCCACCGCACGGCGGCCGACGGCTCAATGGTTGCGACGAGGCTGAACATGCCAGTCGCCAGCTCCGTGACCAAGGATGAAAGCGAGTCACCGGTCGCTTCGATCCCGGTGTCCGCAGTGTGGGAGAGCACCCGATAGGACATGAGAGTGATTCTGGTCGTCACGGATCGGCGACTCGAACGTATGGAGCCTCGCAACCAGACGGTACCGCAGCGATGAGTGCGCATCGTTGCCGACGGAGACTTCGGCGTAGATTCTGATCGAACCTGTGGCAGGTCGGCTTCATGAACGGAGGGGAATCCAGTGAGCGAGACCGAGAGTCTCCCGTCATATCGCGAGCTCGAAACCAGGGAAGGAGCGCCACCGGGCTCGTCTTGGGGGCTTTGGGGAGACGACGATCAGCTCGGGACGTTAAACCTCCTGACCGACGAGCGCACCCGGAACGCTGTCGCTCTGGTCCGACGAGGCGCCGTGTTTCCTCTCAATCTGCCACTCGAAGAGCTCGACCCTCAACTCGCATGGCGCACACCGGTCAGGCACCACATCCTTCACGTCGGCCATGAGGCCCGAGGCTTTCAGCCCGGCGGCGCCGACGATGCCGCCGGAGGACATTTCGATCGCGACGATTATGTCGACGGGCTCTGGCTACAAGCCGGCAGCCAGTGGGATGGTCTCACCCACGTGCGCCATCGCGAGTTCGGAAACTACAACGGTGTTGCCGATTCCGAGATCCATGGGGGGGTGGGGACCAAGCTCGGGGTCGACCAATGGGCCAAACGCGCCATCGTCGGACGGGGGGTGCTGCTCGACGTTGCCAAACATCTCTCCGACGCCGGTCGGGCTTTCGACGTCGAAAGCTCCTACCAGATCACCGTTGCTGATCTCGAGGGGACTGCCGAGGCGCAGGGAGTGACGATCGAGACCGGCGACATTCTGTTGCTACATACGGGCTGGATGCGGTTCCTCCTCTCCCAGTCCCCAACGGAGCGGACACGATTGATCAACCGGGACACTCTGCGGGCCCCGGGTCTGGAGCCCTCGCGCCAGATGATCGCATGGATCTGGGACCGGCATTTCGCCGCGATCGCCTGCGACTCCGGTGGAGTCGAATCCATGGCGCCCGATCCCCAGTTCTACCTGCACTTCCAGTGTCTGCCCCTGCTCGGGATCCCGCTGGGAGAGTTCTGGGCTCTCGACGAGCTCGCCGAGGACTGCGCCCGAGACGCTGCTTACGCCTTCCTCCTGGTCTCGGTGCCCTTCAACATCCGTGGGGGAGTGGGGTCACCGCCGCAAGCGGTAGCCATCAAGTGAGGTCGGCGCTCAGGTTTCCTGCTCCCCGCCGGAGGTGACATGGGCGATCACCAGGGCGATGAGGATGACCGCGCCGAACGCCGCGTCAATCCAATACGACTGGATCTGGGACAAGGTCAGGATGTTGGCGATGATCCCCAACAGGAGGACGCCGGTCAGGGCCCCGAACATCGTGCCCCGCCCACCGCTGAGGCTGATCCCACCGATCACGCAGGCGGCGAAGACCGTGAAGATCATGTTCTGTCCCTGACCGGAGAGAACCGAGGCCAGGCGCCCGGTGAGAAGCACACCGGCGAAGGCAGCCAGCCCTGATCCGGCTATGTAGACGGTCCAGATCACGCGCTCGACACGGATTCCTGCGGCACGCGCCGCCTCAGCATTGCCACCGATCGCATAGATGGACCTTCCGAAGCTGTGGTAGCGCAGAAAGAGCCCGACCACCAGGAACAAGAAACCGGCCAACCAGACCGAGGCGGGGACGCCGAGCCATCGGGCGGAGCCGAGGTAGGTGATCGGGGTGGGAAGGTCATAGAGAGTCCTGCCATTGGTGAGCCCGATGGTGACACCGCGAAGCAGGATCAGCATCGCCAGCGTGACCATGAAGGCATTGAGCTTGAGCTTGGCCACCATCCACCCGTTGAAGAGGCCGATGGCCATACCGGTGGCCAGCATCACGGCGATGATCAGGTACGGGTTGATACCCAGTCCCAGGCCGCCGATGGCCGGGGTGGCGACCAGCCAGGCGCCGAACATCGGGGCGATCCCAACAGTCGACTCGAGGGAGAGATCGAACTTCCCCACGATGAGGATCAAGGCCTCGGCGAGGACGATCACCGCCAACTCGGAGGACTGCTGCAGCACGTTCACCAGGTTGGCCTTGGTGAGGAAGGCGTCGTGCACGAAAGATCCCACCACCATGGCCACCGCGAGCACGGGGATCAGCGCGAATTGCTGAATGAACCGGGCCACCGGCCGCGAGCGCACTCCGGGTTGATCCTTCGCTGGCCGTGCCGCTGATTCCACGGTCTCAGCTTCCACGTCGCGCCTCCTCATGACAATTCATTCACGGCACCCGGACCCGGAGTTTGGCATCGAAGCAGGCCGGTTCGCTCGCTTGATTGTGGGCGAGCCAACCGGCCTGCATAGGTCACGGCTTGTTCGAACCGGCGCCTAGTCCTCGATCATGTTTGCCCATAGCCCAGGATCATCGACGTTGTCGGCCTTGACCAGTACCGATGAGACCAGATCCATGAGATTGCCGTTGTAGTCGACGATCTCGGTGTCGTGATCCGTGGGGCCGGCGCCGAAGGTCTCACCGTTGATCGCCCCGAGGAGGTATTGCACACCGAGTGAGGCGTAGAGGTCGATCGGCTGCGAGATGGCGGCATCCATCGTGTTATCCCGGACCAGATCGAGCGCTGACCTTGTCGCGTCGATGCTGATGTTGTAGATGTGCCCGTCCTCTCCGACCTTGGCGGTGAAGCCGGCCTGCGTCAGGACTGCGTTCGTCGCCTCGAGTGCGTACTCGGACTGCTGGAAGACGCCACTCAGTTCCGGGTTGGCGGTGAGCACCGTTTGGAGGGCTGCCACCTGTTTCTCCGGGTCCCAGTCGGTCGGACGCTCGATGAGCTCGATGTCGGGGTATTGCGTCATGCACTCGGCAAAGCCCTCTGATCGCTCACGGCCGTTGATCGAAGTCGCTGCTCCTTGGAGCGACAGGGCCTGTCCGGTTTCTCCGATCGAAGCCGCCATGTCGTCACATGCGGTGGTGCCCATGCCGATGTTGTCGACCCGCACGATCATCACGACATGCCCCCCATCGGGGCCGACGTCGATCGCGACCACCGGGACTCCCTGCTCCTCGGCGAAGTCGAGTGCGGGGACGATGGCGTTGCTGTCGTTGGCGAACACGATGAGACCGTCGGCCCCGGCCGAGATCAGGTTGCGAATGTCGGTGTTTTGCTGTGCCGAGTCACTGTCGGCGTTGGTGGGAGGAAGCATCTCAAAGCCTGCCGCCTCCGCAGCAGCTGTGATCGAGTCCTGAAGGACCACCGAGTACTCGTTGAACAGGAACGGCGCCGAATACCCCAACTGAAGTTGTTCCGCAGGTTCAGTGGTGGCCCCGCCGCCGGCTGCTGTGGTTGATCCGCTCTCACCTCCACACGCCACCGCGGTCAGGGCAAGGATCGTTCCCAGCACGTAGAGCTTCATTCTTGTACGCCCCATCACTCCTCCAATTCTGGGTTTGAACGTTGTGCCCGCCTCAGCAAAGGTTTGCACACAGGTTGCAGCGCGTCAAGCGGCCCTTGGCTGACGGTAGCCAGAGCATGTCTGTCCCGGCTACGATCGGCTGCAATCGCTTGCAGGTGCATGGGAGGGACGGTCGACCGGATAGTCCCGGTGCCAGCCGGAAGGAGTGGTCGAAGAGGTGGAATCTCGGGTTGACGGTTCGCCACCACTATTGGAGGTGGTTGGGATCACGAAGCGGTTCGGGGCGACGGAGGCGCTGCGCGGTGTCTCGCTGACACTCGAAAAGGGTGAATCGCATGCGCTAGTCGGACGCAACGGTGCCGGGAAATCGACGATGGTCGGTGTGATCACCGGGCTCATCCAGCCAGACACCGGAGAGGTCCGTTTCGACGGCGAGCCTGCCCCACCCTTGGCGCAACGGGAACGGTGGCGTTCGCGGGTCGCCTGCGTTTACCAGAAGCCGACCGTCATCCCCGCCCTGACAGTGGGCGAGAACCTCTATCTCAATGCCTATCCAGGCGTCAATCGTGGTTGGGTCAACTGGAAGACCCTGCGTCGGGAAGGGGAAGGCCTCCTCGCCGAGTGGGGCATAGACGTTGATGTGGACACCGAGGTATCGCGGCTCAGCGTTGGAGAGCGACAACTGGTGGAGATCGCCAGGGCGCTGCGCCTCGGCACCCGGTTCATCGTGCTGGACGAGCCGACCGCCCAGCTCGAAGCCAAAGAGATAGAGCATCTCTTCAAGCAGATGCGAAGGCTCCAGCAGGCAGGAGTGACCTTTCTCTATATCTCACACCATCTCGAGGAGACCTACGAGGTGTGCCACTCGGTCACCGTGCTGCGAGATGGCCGCCATGTGATCACCGCGCCCACCTCGGCAATGACCAAGGATGAGATGGTTACGGCGATGGTTGGGGCGGTCGTGCCCGGCTTCTCGCGTGCGGGCGTTTCGGCCCGGGATCTCAGCCCGCAACCGGTTCTCACCGTCTCCGGTCTGACGGTCGATGGCTGGTGTCAGGACGTGAGCTTCGAGGTCAGAGCCGGAGAGTGTGTCGGGCTGGCGGGGCTGAAAGGCTGTGGGAACACCCAGGTGGCGGATGCCATTGTTGGCTTGATCACGCCTGAACGCGGCTCGATACGCGTCGCCGGCAAGGAGCTGATCAGGGGCAGGGCAGACCGCGCCATTGCATCCGGGGTGGGGTACGTGCCCGAGGACCGTCATGCCAGGGGCTACGTAGGCAACCTGTCAATCGAGGAAAACGTGACCATGACTCTGCTCGATCGGATGGGTCCCATCGGTTTCGTGTCTCATAGGACCCGAAGGTCCCGCGCCGAGGAAACGATCGAGTCGATGGACATCGTGGTTTCCTCTCCTGATCAACCCGTGTCCGAACTGTCCGGGGGGAATCAACAGAAGTCGGTGATCGGTCGAGCCATGGCCCCCGATCCCAGCGTGCTCGTCCTCATCGGCCCCACCGCTGGAGTCGATATCGCTTCGAAACAGGCCCTTCTGGACCTCATCAGAAGTAGTGACGACCTAGCCGTTCTCCTGATCGCCGACGAGCTCGATGAGCTTTCCATCTGCAATCGGATCCTGGTGATGTTCGGTGGACGGGTCGTCGAGGAGTATGGCCCCGGCTGGGCCGACCACCAGTTGGTGGCTGCGATGGAAGGAGTTGGAGCTGGTGCTGAGTCGGACGGAGCCGGAGCATGACGACGGTGGAGCAGAGAACCCTGCTCCGGGCGGCGACCGTCCTCACCTTGGAATCGGGGCACAGCGATCTCGTTCCAGGTGAGGTGCTGATCGAGGGCGGCCGCATCATCGCCGTCGGGGAGGAGCTCGACCCGACTGGCGCCGAGCTGGTTGATCTCGGCACCGATATCTTGATGCCGGGATTCATCGACACCCATCGTCATACCTGGCAGGCGGTGATCCGGAACATTGCCGCCGATTGGGCGCACGGTCACTACATGACCGGGATCCACAACGGGCTCAGCCAGCACTTTCGCCCCCAAGATACGTACGTCGGAAACCTGCTGGGAACGCTCGAAGCGGTCAACTCCGGGATCACGACTCTCGTCGATTGGTCACACAACCTCGCTACGCCTGAGCACGCCGACGCCGCCGTCCAAGCTCTGTTCGACTCGGGCTCGAGAGCCGTCTTCGCCCACGGGGGTGGAGCTCCGCAATGGCGCGACCCACCAAGCGCCGTGCCCCATCCCGATGACGCGATCCGGGTTCGAGATGCGTATTTCAAATCGGACGAACAGTTGGTGACCATGGCGATGGCCCTACGTGGTCCGCAGTTCACAACCAAAGAGGTCACACTCGGGGACTTTCGCCTCGCGCGGGGAATCGGTGTCCGGATCACGGTGCACGTCGGCGATGGGGAGTGGGGGCGATCACGACCGATTGCGTGGCTCGAACAGTCCGGGCTCCTCGGTGACGACGTCACCTATGTCCACTGCAACACCTTGGCCGACGACGAGCTGGAGATGATCGCGGCGTCGGGGGGCACGGCTTCGGTAGCGGCCGATATCGAATTGTCGATGGGCCACGGGTGGCCGGCAACGGGGCGACTTCTTGCCGTGGGGATTCGGCCATCCCTCTCGATCGACGTGTGCACCTTGAACGGGGGTGACATGTTCGGGGCGATGAAAGCGACAATCGCCGCCGAGCGAGCCCTGAGGCACGCAGCCGCGGTGGCCGAGGGCCGGGTGCTCGAAGAGCTGAGGCCCACCACCCGGGACGTCGTCGAGTTCGCGACGATCGAGGGGGCCCGCGCCATCGGACTCCTCGGCCGGATCGGCACCATCACTCCGGGCAAGCAGGCTGATCTCATATCGCTCAGCACCCGCGATCCGGCCATGTTCCCGGTGAACAACCCGTTCGGCGCCATCGTGTATTCGGCCCATCCGGGTGTTGTCGAAAACGTGATGGTCGATGGAAGGTGGCTCAAGCGTGGGGGACAGCTCGTGAACGTGGATCTCGACGGCATCCGTCGGGCGGCGGATGAGAGCCGGGACTATCTGTTCGCACGGGCCCGGCAGGACCCGGCCATTCCTGATGCCAGGACGGGTGGTGACTGGTTCCCGCGCCCAATGGTTGCCATAACGGAGTAGCCGGCGCTTGGGCTCAGGGTCGTGGCCGCAGCGGTCGGGCTTCACGCAAGGAAGGGTCGAAGAGCGTCTTGACCTGGCCCTGACGGTGCTCGGCCATTGGAAGCAGCCCGGCAGTCACCAGATCCTCGAGTGGGTGAACAGTGGGGGCCAGATGCTCCCAGACCTCCGGTCGCCGATTGACGAGCTCCACTGCCTGGCTGAAGTCGGTGGCGAAGACATGGGCCATGGTTCCGATCATCTCCTTCTCGCCGAATGTGAGCAGCTTGAAGTCGAACTCCAGACGACGCGGCTGATGACCAACAACCACGACTCTGCCATTGTCGGCCACGGTCCTCACGGCCAGCTCCAGGGGATCGGGAGCCGCCGTGCACTCGAAGACGAGCGTGGGTCTTCGCTCGTCATCCATGAGCAGATCCTCCAGGTCGCCCAGTTGGGAGGCGTCAATTGTCCTACTGGCTCCAAGCGCCTTGGCCATCTCGAGACGACCGGGATCGAGATCCACGGCTGTGACTGCGGCTCCCTGGGCGGAAGCACAAAACGTGAGAAAGCTCCCGATGCCGCCGGATCCCATGACCAGCACCACGTCATCCCCGCTCAAACGGCCCCGACGGCAGGCATGGACCGCGATCGACATTGGCTGAGCCAGGGCTGCGACGTCGGGTGCGATGCCGTAGTCCGAGACATTGAGGCAGCACGAGGCCGGTACAGCCACCATCTCGGCCATGGCCCCGTTGGCGTGGAGCCCCACGGTCCAATAAGCGACGCACATGTTGGTGGCGCCTCGGCGACAGGGGCCGCAGGCCCCGCATGAGACCCCGGCGCCGGACGCCACCAGATCGCCAATGGCAAAGTCCTCGACCTCAGGGCCTACCGCCGCCACGACCCCCGAGAACTCATGGCCGGGGATGGTTGGTCCCAGATGGCCGCTGTGCGGGTGCCGTTCCGCGATCGGGAAGAAGCGCGGCTCGTCCATGTACTCGGCCACGTCGGTCCCGCAGATCCCCACCGTGGCCACATCGATGAGGAGTTCCCCCGGGCCGGCGATCGGATCAGGCATCTCCTCCAACCGGACATCGCCGGGACCGCGGTAGACCATCGCCCTCATCGTGTCTGCTCACGGACATGCATCCCTGTCGTCATCCCGAGCAAGCTAGTAGCGACCCGAGGATCGGTTCTTCGGGGCTTGCAACCGGTGCAAACGGTGTCCGTGGTACGGGTCATGCCCCCGGCTTGCGTCGAATGTGTGCACCGCGCGCAAGGGGGACGAACAGTCGCCACGCGCCGCCAGTTACCATTAGTCGGGCAATTCTCATGGCAGTTTGATGACCGAGAACGAAAAACCACCGGTTGCCGGATCTGCACGGTCTTCGCAACGGGTCACCCTGAAGCGCATCGCCGAGTTGGCCGGCGTGCATCCGGCCACCGTTTCCCGCGCCCTCGATCCCGAGAAGTCAACCATGATCTCGGAGGAGACTCGGGCCAGAGTGATCGAGATGGCGGCCGAGCTCGACTATCAGCCCAACATCCCGGCCCGAACCCTCAGGCACGGTCGATCCGCCACCATGGGAGTGGTGGTTGCTGATCTCGAGAATCCATACACGGGTCGGATGGTGCGCGGAATCGAGAACGCCCTCGAGGGCCGCGGCATCATGGCTCTGATCGCTGAGACCCAGGATGATGTCGATCGGATGGGGCGGGTGCTGAGCCACCTCATAAGTCGCAGCGTCGACGCCATCATCACGACCGCGGCACGCCGAGGAACCGAAAGAGTCCTCAAGAAGGCGTTCTACCAGGTGCCCCTCGTGCTGGCCGATCGCTCGCTTCAGGGTGCCGGCTTCCCCACTGTCGCCCCGGACGATGTCCTCGGCGGGCGCCTGGCTGCAGAGCATCTTTTGAGCTTGGGTCACACTCGTCTTGCCCAGCTCTCCGGCCCCGACGACATCTCCTCGTTCGAGCGACGCAGCGCCGGGTTCAGGTCGGCGATCGAAGCGGCAGGTGCTGAGCTGATCGATCCCGGAGAAAACGCGCGGGAGCCATCGGTGGCCGAGGGTCGGCGGCTGGCTACCCACATGATCGAAAGCGGAAAGGCACCGACCGGGATCTTTGCCCAAAACGACCTGATGGCGCTGGGGGCATTGGATGCACTCAACGAGCTCGGTTTCGCCTGCCCGGAGGAAATGTCGATCGTCGGCTATGACGACCTGCCCCTGACCGCCTACACCAGCCCACCTCTGACCACTGTCCGGCTCCCTGGATATCACCTGGGCCGGATGGCGGCCGAGGTGGCCGTTTCGCTGTCCGAGGATCCTCACGCCGAGGCATCTGACTTGACGATCGCTCCCACCCTCGTGATCCGGATGTCGAGTGCCCCACCACATGTGCGGGCGATGAAGCCGGCCAAGGCTTTTTCATAGGGCAACCGGATCCCCGTCGGCCATGGTCGGGGTTGGTCTTTGCATTGAACGGCAACGGTTTGCAGCGGGTTGCAAGTATCTGGTTTAATTGGCTCGCCCAACGACGCGATCGCGGGAAGAGGCGGAAGGTCCGCCATCGGTTTCGAGAGGGTGGTGGAAATGCAGGATGGGCGGGCGACCAAGGTTCACCTCGACGACGTCAAGTTTGCCGAAGGCCTGAAAGCGGACGAGGGATGGATCGACATGAAGGTCCAGTTCCTGATAACCGAGGAAAACGCCGGGTCCAAGGAGGTCGTTTTCGGGCGCACCGTCTTCACCCCGGGCTCTCGACACGAATGGCACCGGCATATGAATGCCGAGGAGATCCAGTATCTGGTTTCGGGCGAAGGGATCGTCCTCGACGGAGACGAGGAGATCTCCATGAAGGCTGGCGATATCGTCCACACCAAGAAGGGGCAATGGCACGGGTTTCGCAATACGTCCGAGTCCGAGGACGCGGTTGTCATCTGGCTGTGGGCAGGCGCGGGGTCACGTGATGCGGCTGGATACGAGGCGCGGGCGGAGGTCGAGGGCAGCGGTCAACACTGAGCCGGTGCGCATAGGAGGCCTCCATTGAGCTCCGAGAAACCCATCTCTGGAAATCCAACGGTCGGGTTCATGGGGCTGGGGAGGATGGGGAGCCTGATGGCTGCCAACGTCGCCCGAGCCGGGTTCCCCATGCGGCTCTACAACCGGACCCGAGCCGTGGCCGATGATTTCGCTGCCGCCCACGGTGGGTCACCGGCGGCCACTCCCCGGGAGCTGGCCGAGGGTTCCGACCTGGTCCTTTCGATGCTGGCGGACGGCGACGCCTTGATCGAGACCTACACCAATCCCGATGGCGTTTTGGAGGGGCTGGCACGCGGAACAGTCGCGATCGACATGGGCACCAGTGGAACCGATGCGGTACGACTGGTTCGGGAGAAGGTGGAAGCCCGCGGGTCGGAATTCATCGATGCACCGGTTTCCGGGAGCACTCCGGCCGCCGAGGCAGGACAGCTCCTGATCATGGTCGGTGGAAGCGAACATCAGTTCGAGCGGGTGACGCCCCTCCTCGAAGCGATCGGCTCTCCGGTGCTGGTGGGCCCGCCGGGGTCGGGTGCTGCGTTGAAGCTGACCGTCAACTCGATCCTCTACGGTCTCAACCAGGCGCTGGCCGAAGGTGTTGTCCTCGCAGAGAGAGTGGGGGTGAAGCCTGAGATTGCCCTCGACATCCTCGCTCGCAGCGCTGCCGGAGCGCCACTGGTCACCTATCGCAAACCCCAGTACCTCGCCCCCGACATTGCGCCGGTGATGTTCACGCTCGAGTTGGCTCGCAAGGACCTCGGCCTCGCCCTCGAGGAAGCCCGGGCTCTGGGGGTGGCGATGCCTCAACTCGAGCGAACGATGGAGATCGTCGAACAGTTGATTGCCGATGGCGAAGGTAAGCGAGACATCGGGTTCGTGGTCGAAGGCGCACGTCGTCGGGCCCGGGACTGATCTCAACAGCGGGCCCAGATTCAAATCGACACCCCGTTGACGGGCTGCATCGTGTGGGATATAGTGAACCGAATGGTTCAGTATCAAGTCCTTGATCGGACTTTTTCGGCGCTGGCCGATCCCACGAGGCGGGAGATCCTCGACCGTTTAGGACGCGGCCCTGCATCGATAAGTGAGTTGGCGAAGCCATTTGGCATGTCGCTGACCGGGCTCAAGAAGCATGTCCAGATTCTCGAGGAGGCGAGTCTCGTCACCACCGAGAAGATCGGGCGGACTCGCGAGTGCCGTCTGGGCCCCGAGCAGTTGGAGGACGCAGTGAGTTGGATCGAAATGTACCGGCGCTATTGGGAACGTCGGCTCGACGGAATCGAGGCTTACCTCGAAGCCAAGAAGGGAGAACAGGAATGACTTACGAACTCAAAGTAGAGCGATTGATTGCGGCGACACCCGAGGAGGTGTTCGACGCCTACACCGACCCCGAAGCGCAGAAGATCTGGTTCAACCTGTTGGGCGAGCCGATGATCGTCGAGAACGAGGTCGACCTGCGGGTTGGGGGAAAATGGGTGAGCGCCTGGGGGTACACGCCTGATGAGATGTTCCGCGAGACCAACGTGTTCGAGGTCGTCGATCGCCCCCATCGTCTCGTTTCGACGTCCACGGGAAGCTCTCCTGACGGACAATCCATTGAGACCCATGTCGAGGTGACGTTCCAGGAGCAGGACGGCAAGACCTTGATGACCGTTTTCCAGACCGGCTTCCCCGACGAGGGGCTGAGGGACTTCTTCGCCAGCACCGGCTGGATTGGGGCCTTCGACCGGCTCGAAGAGTACTTCGCGATGAGAACCAAGGCCTGAGCGAAGACCATCGATCAAACGACTCGGTGTGAGCCGGGTGAGGCCCGAAACGCCCATCCGGCGAGCACCAGGACAATCACCACGAAGCTGAGCGGGGCGATCACGTCGAGGGTCGTGAAGACCGGCCCGAAGCCAAGGTAGCCACGCACCAGTGTGAGCCCGGCTCCGACTACGCATGGTCCTCGAATCCACATCGGAATCCTGGAGTTGGTCGCCAAGACAGCAAAAAGGACTGCGATTGCGAGGAACAGCACAGCATCGGTGATGTCTGTGAGGCTCACCATCGTTGGGCTCAGGTCTGAGCCTTGGAATGTCATCACGATCAAGGGGACCGAGGTGAGGGCCGCCGCCGCAGCCACCAGCATCCCGGTGATCTTCACCCGGGTATCACTGAGGAGTTCCGATAAGCCGAATATGAATAGGACGAGAATCACAGCTGCCACGAGTCCGAGCGCTTGGGCGATGAGGATGATGGTCTGGTTGGCGGCGTAGAAAGCGCCAATCTCTCCCAGCGGAGCGTCCGATCTTGGCGCGCTGACCATTGCTGATGACAAGAACAGAAGGATGGCGAACCCGAAGCCCAACCAACCGACGTGGCGTGGTTTTGAGACACCCATGGTCGCTTTCTCCCAGCCTGTCAGCTGGCGCGGTTGATGCCGGAGACGATTGCTTGGAGGGACGCCGTCGTGGTGTCCGAGTGGATGCCAACCCCCCACAAGGTGCGTTCGCCGACCTCCAATTCGACGTAGCACACCGCCTGGGCATCGGTCCCGGCTCCGATCGAATGCTCGTGGTAGTCGAGGACCCGGCAACTAACACCGAGGTCCTTTCGGAACGCGTTCACGAACGCTTCGATTGACCCACCACCTTGGCTCCGGATGACGTTCTCCTCATCGTTGTACCGGACCGTGGCGGTGATGTTGGTCCGGTTCTCACCGTCTGCGTCCCGTGCGATCTCGAAGCCGAGAAGCTCGAAAGGCTTGAGGATCGCCAGATAGTGACGGCGGAACTCGGTCCAGATCTCGGCGGCCGTGATCTCGTGGCCGGTGGTGTCGGTGATGCCTTGGATAACACGAGTGAATTCGATCTGCAGCCGGCGAGGGAGCTCGAGCTCCTGCTCGGTCTTGAGGAGGTAGGCCACTCCACCCTTGCCCGATTGTGAGTTGACCCTGATCACGTCCTCGTAGGTCCGGCCCACATCGCGGGGGTCGATCGGCAGATAAGGCATCTCCCAGAGGGTCTGGCCGGTCCGCTCCATGGCCTCGAACCCCTTCTTGATCGCGTCCTGATGCGATCCCGAGAACGCGGTGTACACCAGGTCTCCGACATAGGGGTGGCGAGGATGGACCGGCAATTGGTTGCAGTGCTCGGCGATCCGTCGGTACTCGTTGATGTTGTTCAGGGATAACTCGGGATCCACCCCCTGGCTGAAAAGGTTCAATGCGAGGTTCACCAGGTCGACGTTCCCGGTGCGCTCGCCATTGCCGAAGAGGGTGCCCTCCACTCGTTGAGCGCCGGCCATCAAGCCGAACTCGGCAGCCGCCACCGCGGTGCCACGATCGTTGTGGGGATGCAGCGAGAGCACCACCGCCGGCCTGTCCTTTATCTCACGGTGGAACCACTCGATCATGTCGCCATAGATGTTGGGGGTGCTCATCTCCACGGTCGCCGGCAGGTTGAGGATGATCGGGCGATCCGCAGTTGGCTCGATCACGTCCATCACCGCCTCGCAGACTTCTTTGGCGAATGGCAGTTCGGTCCCGGTGAAGCTCTCGGGCGAATACTCGTAGCGGATCTCGGACCCTGGCAGATACCGCTCCTGGGCCCGGCAGTGCTCGGCCCCTTTCACCGCGATGTCCACGATCCCGGCCTCATCGGTGCCAAAGACCACCCGGCGCTGCAAGATGGAGGTGGAGTTGTAGAGGTGGACGATCGCTTTGGGCACTCCAACCAGGCTCTGGTAGGTCCGTTCGATCAACTCTGGCCTCGCCTGGGTCAAGACTTGGATCGTCACGTGATCCGGGATCACCTTGTCCTGGATGATCTGGCGGATGAAATCGAAGTCGGGCTGGGAAGCGGCCGGGAATCCAACCTCGATCTCGGGGAATCCGATGTCGAGCAGGCACTCGAACATGAGACGTTTCCGATCCGGGTCCATGGGCTCGATGAGCGCCTGGTTGCCATCTCGGAGATCCACGCTGCACCACAATGGGGCGCGATCCAGCCTATGGTCGGGCCAGGTGCGATCGGCGAGGCCGATCTCCGGATAGGACCGATACTTCCCGATCGGCATGGCGCCCGGTTTGGCGTTCTTCGGCTTTGCCTGGGTCATTGGGGTCAATGGTAAACCTCGGGCGAGTCCCTGCGTCCAGATCCTCACTCGGGTTTTACCTACGAGATCGGCGTCGACGCTCTCGAAGTTGGCGACGAGTGCGCTGGGCCATGCCATCACGTTGACTTGAGGCGGCCGGATGGCAGGCTGGATAGATGCACAGATCCCGTTTTGTCCTCTTGGCGCTGGTTGCCGTCGCACTGGGTGCATGTGAGTCCGAGGAGGTCGACGCCGGAGCCACGACCTCGCTGGTATCAACGACGTCTACCTCCTCTCTCACCACCACATCGGTTGCAGCGACCTCCACATTGGCCCCGACAACCAGCCTGGCGACAACCGGCACCGGATCAACCGAGTTGGTCGAATACGACGGGTCGGCCTATGGCTTCGTGATGCTGCTCCCTGCGAGCTGGACAGCGATCGCTCCCGACGACTTTGATTTCGGCAGTCTCTCGGAGGAAATGGTCGACTTGTACGGCCAGGAGCTCGCAGATCAGGCGACGGCGATTGTGTCACAAGGAGGCGTGCTCTTCGCCCTGGCACCTGACACAGGTAGCGGCTTTGTCAACAACATCAACGTGATCCAAGGACCAACCACCGGCGCCACGGCAGCGGACCTCGAACAAGCGTACATAGACGAGATACCCCTCATCGGCGCAGAGATCATCGAAACCGGAATCGTCTCGATCCCCGTCGGCGAAGCAGCCGTGGCACGTTATTCGATTCCCGACTTCGGCGTCGCAGGTGTCGGTTATTGGATCATCGCCGACGACTCTGAATGGGTGATCACCCTTAGTTACAGCGATTCGGCCCCACTTGGCTTCGACTTCGAGGAGATCGTCAACTCCTTCCAGGTCGTCGATCGTTGACGCCACCGAGATCAAGAGCCCTCCGGGGTCCACACTGTCTACGGCCGTGGTGAAGCCCACAACTGGGTAGGCGAGACGGCTGCGGGGTGACGCCCGTGGGCCTCGGCAAAGCCGGGCCCTGCCGCTAGCTTCGGGTCGAATTGATGGACACCACCAAGGTTTCAACCGTTACCGGCCCCAACCCGAGAACCGTCCATCTCGGTGAGAAGCAGTACCCGGTTGTCCTCCCCAGTCTCGCCGATCCCCGCCTTCATCTGGCGGTGGTCATCATCTCGATCCACGTCCTGGGGCAGGTGGCATTGGGGTTTCGGGTCTCGGTGCCCCAGATCCTCTCCGCCATCGTGACCTGCTTCGTCCTCGAGATCGTCTGGACCTTCCGGCAAAGCGGAGTATTGGTGTGGCCGGCGAGTGCGATGCTCACCGGCAGCGGGGTCGCCCTCATCCTGCGAGTGGTGGGCACGGAGCGCGGGGATCACTGGACCTGGTTCGGGTGGTACTACTTCGCCGTCGTTGCCGGGCTCTCCCTGATCACCAAGTACGTGATCCGGTATCGGGGCTCACACGTGTTCAATCCGTCGAACGTCGGACTGGTGGTCGCTTTCCTGATCCTTGGGAGCACGGTGGCGGAGCCCCTCGACTTCTGGTGGGCCCCACTCGAAACATGGATGGCTGCTGCCTACATCATCATCATCGCCGGCGGTCTGTTGATCACTGCCTGTTTGCGCCTGCTGGCGATGGCGGCAGCGTTCTGGGTGACTCTGGGGGCGGGTCTTGGGCTGCTGGCGGCCTCGGGCCATTGCTTCACCGCCTCCTGGTCCCTCCGGCCGGTGTGCGGCACCAACTTCTGGTGGGTGGTGATGGGGTCACCCGAGCTCCTGGTCTTTCTCTTCTTCATGATCACCGACCCCAAGACCATTCCGGCAAGGCCGACGGGGAGGGTTGTCTTCAGCATTTGTCTCGCCCTGGTTTGCGCCATGTTGATGGCGCCACAGATCACAGAGTTCGGCACCAAGGTGGGGTTGTTGGCCGGATTGGTCGTGATGAGCCCGCTTCGGCTCTTCTTCGACAGGGTGTTCCAGGAAGAGCCCAGAGGCCAGAAAGCCCGCGCCTTGGCTCTGGTGAACCGACTCACGACCAGCCGTGGAGTGAAGGCAACTCCACGGCTGGTTTTCCTCCGCGGGGCGGTAGTCGGTATGGCGACAGTGATCGTCGCCCTCGGCATCGTTGCCGCGGGAGCCCCGGCCCGGGAGACGGCACTCGCCGCCCCGGCCGAGGGATCTCCCGAGGTCTCGGTAGAGGTCGACCCGGCGTTGATTCCCGCCGTCACCGAAGACCCCGACGTCGCCGCCCTCAACGCCGACATCAGCACCCAGGAGATGGCGATGGTGCTCGCCGAGAACTTGAAGATCGAAGGCCAGGCGATGCTCAACCGTGATTCGAGCCTGCTTGCCATGGCAGACGGGGGAGATCGGCTTCTTGCGATGCTGGACAGGGTCGACGATGCGGTTGCCACCGGCGAGGTCGTGGTGGCCGATTACACCTTCGACGCACTTCATGTCTACGTCGCCCCCACCAAAGGAGGCCAGGGGGCCAGTCTCGGGTTCGAGGCGAGCGGTGTCATCGAGGAGGTCACCTACAACGGTCTTGGGGTCGAGCAGGCGCGGTCCACTTCCCCATTTGACACGATCTTTGTGTTGGGCCAGGTTGCCGGAGACCGTTGGTTGATTCTCGAAGAGTTGCCAGCACGCTGAATCGAGGGGAGAGATGGACACCAATCCGGTCAGGGACATGATGGGGCGGAGACTTCGGCTCGCCGTGATCGGAGGGGGCCCGGGGAGCTTCATCGGCGAAACCCATCGCACCGCAGCTGGGCTCGATGATCGATATGAGCTGGTGGCTGGCGCCATCTCCTCCGATCCCGGGCGGTCTAGAGCCGCCGGAGTGGCCATCGGCCTCCCCGAGGACCGGTCCTATGGAGATGGACTCGAGCTGTTGAGAGCGGAGGCGGCCCGCGACGACGGGGCGGACGCCGTGGCGATCATGACCCCCAACGACACCCATCACCTCTTCTCCGCCGCTGCCCTCGACCTCGGCTTCGATGTGATCTGCGACAAGCCAATCACCAACACCCTCGACGAGGCGCTGGACCTGGTGGACAAAGTGCGCCAGACCGGTCTGGTCTTCTGTCTCACCCACAACTACACCGGTTACCCCATGGTGCGCCAGGCTCGGGCGATGGTCGAGGACGGTCAGCTCGGAGAGATCCGGCTGGTGCAGGTCGAGTACGTCCAGGGGGGCAAGGCGGGCGAGAACGACCCCGACCCAACGCAGAGGTTGCCCTGGCGATATGACCCGGTGCGGGGCGGGCCGTCGCTGGTGATGGGCGACATCGGGAGTCACGCCCACAACCTGGCCCGGTTCGTCGCAGGGATCGAAGTCTCGGAAGTCTCCGCCGAGATTGGGGCGATCGTCCCCCGGCGTCTCGTGGACGACTATGGCGGCGCCATGCTCCGTTTCAGCAACGGTGCCCGCGGCACCTTCTGGGTCACACAGGCGGCGGCGGGTGTCGAGAACTGTCTCCGGATCCGGGTATCGGGGACTCGGGGCAGTCTTGAATGGGAACAGGAGAAACCAACCGTTCTCACATTCAAACCGCTCACCGGACCTGCTGAGACCAGGACCCCCAATGGGCCCGGCACTCTGCCGCTGTCGGCCCGGGCAACGCGGATCGTGCCGGGTCACCCTGAGGGCTTTCACGAGGCTTTCGCCAACCTCTACTCGGACGCAGCCGAAGCCATCGCCGCAAGACGAAGTGGCAACCAACCGGATCCGCTGGCGCTTCACTTTCCCAACGAGATCGACGGGGCGATCGGGGTCAAGTTCGTAGACGCCGCGATCGCCTCCAGCGCCGCCGGGGGAGCATGGACCAGCGCTGTCCTCGACGTCAGCCCGTGATGGTCATCACCCGGTCGGGTCGGAGCAGAAACGGCGCCAGATATGCGGGGATGTTGGAGAAGGGGAGGAGGTCGGGGTGCAACGCGATGCCGAGATCGTTGGCCATGAAGTCACGTCTCGCCTGGATCCTCGCCCATGCCGCCGGGTAGCCCGCAGCGAAGGCGTCACGCAAGGATTGATCGGCGAGGGCGATGCCGTCCTCGATGTTCGTGGTGAAATACTCGGTGCCGGTCGCCGGGATGATGTCCACCTGGAACGCCATCCCCGAGCGGAGCTCGATCATCGATCCGGGCGCGATCGGTGAGTTGACCCACTCGTCGAGATGGATCTGATGGCCGGGGTTGAGGAATATCCCGAAGAACGGGTCGCCGAGGTGGCGGTCGATGATCTCCTGCAGCACGCCGCCTGTTTGCCCGATATGGAGCGCTCCGTACCACTCGGCCACCGCCTCGAAATAGGGCCCAACCAGCCGGTCGACATAGTCCCTGATCTCGCCCGGGAGCTCCTCGGCGTCTTCGACCACGAAGCCGGCCCGGCAGTTCAGGGCGCCCCAGATGCCGAAGGCCACGGTGAATGGGTCTCCTCGCTCGATCGGGCGGTCGCCGGGGCTGAGCAGTCCCAATGAGGCTCGGGGTCCCGCGGTCAGCATCAGATGACAGGAGAGCGGCATGCCGTTCCACTGGAGAAGGCGAACCGCCTCCTGCTCCGTCATGCCGGGCTCCAACCCCGTGAGCAGCTGGCGCACCCCGTTCGAGGTGTGACAGGAGGCGTACTCGAAGGCTGCGAGTTGCTCCACCTCGTTGATGACCCGGAGTCCGTCGGCTGACCCGATCAGCAGGTCGTTGGCGTTCTCGACCGTCCCGGTGGGGCCCGTCAAACGGCGCAACAGGTCAACGATGAAGGCCGGGACTTCCATGAGCTCACGGTCGGAGTATTCCTTCCATCCGATCACCCCGACGTGACTCCCACGGTGGATGCCCTCGTAGGCCAGGATCTCAGGCAACGCTCGGGAGCGATCCCTTGGCTGACCGGGAAGGCTGAGGTCCTGGAACAGATGACGGCGCATGGTCAGAGGCGCGGCCCCGGCCATTCCGTAGCACTCGTTCCCCACCAGGATGGCTGGTTCGTCGGTCGGCCCGACGATCAGGATCGCTTCCTCGAAGCGAGGGTCGAAGCCGGTCAGATAGGAGAGGTTGGCGCTGTGCTCTCTGTCGGCATAGATCACCAGGCAGTCGTAGCCGCGCTCGACGGCCCGTTGGCGGAGCCGGGTGAGACGGTCCTGATACACCGTCGCCGGGATCTCGGGCATGACCTCCGGCATGCCGAACTCGGGCAGGGTGACCTCGGCCAGCCGTGCCCTGCTCATCGCACCTTCAACTCTGAGGGGGAAGCCACGGATGCGCCTCGGACTTGCCTCGCTCGATCATCACGAACTGATTCGCATCGACGGTCATCCATGGTCCCTTCTCGCCATCGGGCCACTGCACGCGAATCTCGGCTTCGTCTTCCGTTCCCAACCCGAAGTGGATCCATCCCAGTTGGCCACCGGCGTGACCGCCGCCGACGGTCAGCTCGCGTTCCATCGTCCGATTGCCGGTCCGGACCTCGATCCATGAGCCGATGGCGTCACGGTTGGGGCCTGGCTGTTCGAGTTGGAGTGCGATCCATCCACCCATGGGCGCTGATTGGTCCGCTTCACCAGATCCGACGTTACGCCACAACTTGATGTTCTCCCGCCGGTTCACCTCCACCAGGTCCAAGAGCCCGTCGAGGTTGAAGTCGGCCAGGGCTGCGCCTCTTCCCCGGTCGAAGTTCACGATCCCCGCCGCTTCGGCGCTCTCCGTGAACGTCCCATCTGGATTGCCCAAGAGGAGGTTGCTCGGGTCGTCCGAAGCGAACTCCGGCATCGCCTCCACGTTGCCTTTGGCGATGAACAGGTCCACGAAGGTGTCGTTGTTCACATCCTGGAATTCGGCATGCCAGGCGGTGGAGGGCAACACAGTGTCGGCGCCGGCGAAGGGGCGGTGTGCGTTGGCGCCGCGGTCGAGTGCGATGTCGACGTAGTTCGGCTCGGTCGCTCCGTCGACCAGGGTTTGCAGCTTATTGTCGCCCTGACTGGTCAGGAACACCTCGGGGAGCCCGTCACCGGTCAGGTCATGGGAGGCGATGGCCATCCCCCAGATTTTCATCGTTTGCCAACCCTCCTCCTCGGTGTAGAGACGGGGCGGTTCCCCTTCCCCTACCCGCCATAGCTGCTCCTCACCGTCGCGGTAATAGTGACGGTCGTTGGTCATCCTCAGGTCGCGCCGTCCCGAACGGTCCCAATCGCTGAAGAGGATCGAGAGGGTGCACCACCCGGGGGACAGAGGGATTGGAGCGCCGTACGTGGCCGTCTCCTCGGGTCTGAACATGACGCTGTCCGAGCAGCCCTGCCGTTCCCCGGTGTCCGATAGTTTGACGTACGTGCCGAAGGCAAGGGTGGGTAGCGGCGCCTGGCCCTCCCACTGAGCGCTGAAGGCGGTGGTCCATTCATTGCCTCCGTCGACGCCCCAGATCTCGTTGGCCGGTTCGAAACGGCAATCGCCGAGCCCATGCAGCATCACGTTCTCGCCGAATCTCAAGACTGCGAGGTCGACGATGCCGTCCCCGTCCACATCGAGTGGGTAGGCCCCGGTGACCGATGTGAGGTCGGTGACCGGACTGCTCACTTGGTCGAATCGCAACTTGCCGCCCACCGGGCTCTGGTTGCTGTAGAGGGCAGCCGGGTTGACACCACCGGCCAAGTAGAGGTCAGGGAGTTGGTCGGCATTGCAGTCGAAGACGGCGACCCCTCCGCCGACAAAGAAGGTGAACTCGCCGTCATAGACATGGTCGACGCCGGCGGAAATTGCTTCCTCGATGAACTGCGGGGAAGGCATCGCCTGCGGTGGGCCGCCGGAATCGATGACCACCCTGACCAAAGCGAGGACCCCAATCGCGAGGAGTGATCCGGCCACGATGCCTCCGACCAGCCAGGCGCCCAACGGCAGGCGGGGGCCCGACTTGGTTCGGGGTCCGGTCTTGAGGTTCGTCATGCTTTTGTGAGTCGCGTCGACCAGGTGTAGCTACAGTACGCCGGTCCTGTCCTAGGACGACATTCACTGGAGGAAGGAAATCAATGAAAATGTTGAATCGCCGATTCATGGCGTTTCTGGCCGTGATCGTGATGGTGATCGCCGCCTGCGGTGGTGACGACACCACCGCTACGACTGGCGGGGAAGGCGAGGGCTTCACTGTCGGTGTCTCGTGGAACAACTACAACGAGGAGCGGTGGGCTCTGTGGGATGAGCCTGCGATCGTGTCCGCCATCGAGGGGGCCGGGGGCACCTACATCAACACCGATGCCGGCTCTTCGGCAGAACAGCAGATCGCGGACGTGGAGCAGCTGATCACCGACGGGGCGGATGTCATCATCATCCTGGCCCAGGACGGGACAGCGATCCTGCCTGCGGTGGACAGCGCCCTCGAGCAAGGAATCCCGGTCATCGCCTACGACAGGTTGATCGAGAACCCCGAAGCTCTGTACATCACCTTCGACAACGTCGGGGTGGGGCGTCTCCAGGCCGAGGTGATCTTCGGGCTCGTGCCCGAGGGCAATTACGCCATCATCAAGGGCAACTCGGCCGATGCCAATGCCGACTTCTTGCGTGCGGGTTACGAGCAGGTTATCGGTGAGGCCGCGGCCGCGGGGACCATCAACATCGCCTGTGAGACGTACACCGACAACTGGGATCCGGCCATCGCTCAGACCAACATGGAGCAGTGCCTGACCCAAGAAGCCAACGCCATCGATGCCGTCCTCTCTGAGAACGACGGCATGGCCGGCGGTGTGGTAGCAGCGCTCGAAGCTGTGGGTCTGTCGGTGCCGGTCTCGGGTCAGGACGGCGACCTCGCTGCGCTGGCACGCGTGGCCGCAGGCAGCCAGTCGGTCTCGGTGTGGAAGGACGCTCGTGAGTTGGGTACAGCAGCCGGTGAAGCTGCGGTCCAACTCGCTCAGGGCGCCGCCATTGGCGACGTGACCGGTGTGGTTCAGTTCGACTCCCCGGGTGGGAACTCGATGACCTCGATCTTGCTCACCCCGATCCCGATCACACAAGACAATCTGGATCTCGTTGTGGACGCAGGGTGGATCTCGGTCGAGGAACTCTGCGCCAACACCGCCGCTGGGGTTGCCGCCTGCGAATGAACGGGAAATCGGCTCACGTGAGCTGAGTTGACCGAGTTCGAACAATAGGTGCACGCCGCGCTCCCGACTCTTCGGGGGCGCGGCGTGTACTTTCCAACGAGACGCGATGGCAATAACAGAGGAAACCAAGGGCGAAACTGGCCTGACGGCACCCGACGAGCAGTCTGGGGGCTCCCTGATCTCGAAGCTCGAGATCGACACCCGACTCCTCGGGATGATCGTCGCCCTCCTCGTCATCTGGGTCGGTTTTCACATCCTCTCCGGTGGCACCTTTATCTCGCCACGCAATCTCTGGTTTCTCTCAGTCCAGACTTCGGTCGTAGCCATCATGGCCACCGGGATGGTCTTGGTCATCGTCTCGCGCAATATCGACCTCTCAGTGGGTTCGATGTTGGGAATGGTCGCAATGACAATGGCGGTGATCCAGGTCGAGATCCTCCCCGACATCATCGGTCTCAACCATCCGGCAACCTGGATCATCGCCGTCGCGGCAGGGTTGCTCCTCGGCGCCACCTTCGGAGCGCTCCAGGGCTTCGTCGTTGCCTATGTCGGCGTTCCCTCCTTCATCGTCACCCTTGGTGGTCTGCTGGTATGGCGCGGTGTGGCCTGGGCACTGGCGAGCGGGCGCACCATCGCCCCCATGGACCCCACATTTCAACTGCTCGGCGGCGGATCGCGGGGCACCATCGGCGGGACGGCGAGTTGGGTTGTAGCGGCGATTGCCTGCGTCGGGATTGTGATGCTGCTCTGGAACGGTCGAAGACAGCGTCGTAAATTCAGATTCAGACTCCGGCCGATGTGGGCCGATGTCACCTTGGCGGCCCTGGGCTGTGGTGTGGTCCTCCTCGCGGTTTGGTTCCTCAATCAGTACTACATGTCGGAGAATCTGGCCCGGGAGTATGCCGAGGCCAACGGTATCGCCTGGCCGGAAGGCGGGCTGCAGATACCGTTGGGACTGGCCACCCCGGTACTGATCGCGATCGGTACCGCCATCATCATGACCTTTGTCGCGACCCGTCGTCGTTATGGCCGGTATGTGTTTGCTATCGGGGGTAATCCCGAGGCCGCTGCTCTGGGTGGCATAAAGACCAGACGAACCGTGATGACGACGTTCATGCTCATGGGGCTATTGGTCGGCCTTGGTGCCGCGGTCCAATTGGCTCGGCTCAATGCCGGCACGAGTGGCTTGGGAACACTCGCCGAGTTGTATGTCATAGCGGCGGCAGTCATTGGTGGGACGTCACTCGCCGGCGGAGTAGGGACCATCTTCGGGGCCGTGCTCGGAGCCCTTGTGATGCAGTCTCTGCAATCGGGGATGGTCTTGCTTGGCGTCGATGCGCCTTACCAGGACATCGTGGTCGGCATCGTCCTCGTGGCTGCAGTTGCAGTCGACGTGATCTACAGACGGAGGGCCGCGACGTGACCCAAACGGCACCCCTGGTCGAGATGGAGAATATGAGCGTTTCCTTCGGTGGTGTTCATGCGGTCAAGGATGTGACCATCGACGTGCACCCCGGAGAGATCGTTGGGCTGGTCGGTGGCAACGGCGCAGGGAAATCCACACTGATCAAGACCCTGTCCGGCGCACAGAAGGCGGATTCTGGGCAGATTTACATCGACGGTGAGCCGGTGACGATCAACACCCCCAGAGACGCCAAGGCCCTCGGTATCGAGACCATCTATCAGACCCTGGCCCTCGCCGACAACATCGATGCCCCGGGCAACATGTTTCTCGGCCGGGAGCTGACGACTCGTTGGAGAACCCTTGACGACTCCTCGATGGAGGACGCGACCCGGCGGATCATGGGGCGTCTCAATCCCAAGTTCGAGAACTTCAAGTCACCGGTGAGCTCGTTGTCCGGTGGTCAGCGGCAGTCGGTAGCCATCGCCAGGGCCGTGCACTTCAACGCCCGGATTCTGATCATGGACGAGCCGACGGCGGCGCTTGGTCCCGCAGAGACCGAACAGGTGAGAGATCTCATAAGACAACTCAAGCGCGAGGGGATCGGCATCATCCTCATCAGCCACGACATCCACGACGTCTACGATCTGGCTGACCGGATCAGCGTCATGCTCCAGGGGAAGCTGGTGGGGACGGTGAACAAAGACGATGTGACCATGGACGAAGTCCTCGCCATGATCATCATCGGAAAGCTGCCCGAGGAAATCACCGAAATCGAGCTCGAGCAGCTCCACGGCTGAACCAATACCCCTGGGAGGGAATCGAATGGGCAAGCTGGAAGGGAGAGTCGCGCTGGTAACCGGGGCCAGCCGTGGCATCGGGGCCGCCGTCGCCCGAGGCTTGGCAGCGGAGGGGGCCCGGCTCGCATTGGCCTCGAGGAGCGGGGACGACCTTGGCATCGAAGGCGCTTTGGCCCAACCCTGCGACGTGCGGGATCCTGCTGATCTCGACTCCCTGGTTTCCGCAACCGTCGATCGGTTCGGAGGCCTCGATGTTCTGGTCGCCAACGCTGGTGTCGGTGCCTATGGCTCGTTTCTGGATCTCCCTCCCGAGCAGATGGAGGAGATGATCGACATCAACGTCAAGGGAACGCTTTATGCGGTGCGGGCTGCGCTGCCCTATCTGCTGGGTAGCGATGCCGCAGACATCGTGACCCTGGCCAGTGAGGCCGGACGTCGGGGTCTTCCCTACGAGGCCGTCTATTGCGCCTCGAAATTCGCCCAGGTTGGCTTCACCCGGGCTCTCGACCACGAGCTACGGGAGCAGGGGGTGCGCTGCACCAATGTCTGCCCGGGCGGGGTGGCGACCGACTTCGCCATGGGACGAGGCCGGACCCCGGAGATGCCGGAGCTGGAGGGAATGATGACGCCCCAAGACGTCGCCGAGGTCGTCCTCTTCGTGCTCACCCGTCCTCGCAACCACCGAATCCTCGAGGTGGCGCTGCGCCCGGTGACCGAGACCTCCTGGGGGTAGGCCGCACCAAAGCCGTGGGCGCTGCTGGTCAGTCGGCGGCCCAGATCCGCTGATTCACCTGGTTCTCGAGCGACTCCTGGCGCCCTGACTTGGGCTTGGGATCGATCTCCCCGGAGGCGACCTTCTCCTCCAGGGCCTCCAAGGTGAGCTCACCTGAGAGGATCGAGGTTCCGATGCCGTGGGACCATCCCGCGTAACGCTCCTCGCGGGGGCCTTCCAGTGTCTTGTTCTCGATCATGTCCGCCGCGACCAGGAGAGCCCGGGCCAAGGTGTCGATCCCGCCGATGTGGCCGTGGAAGAGGTCGGTGCGGTCGATGCTCTGTCGCCGCAGCTTGGCGTCGAAGTTGAACCCACCGGTCGAGAAACCGCCGCTGCGGATGATCTCGTAGAGGGCAAGAGCGAGCTCGTCCACTGAATTGGGGAACTGGTCGGTGTCCCAACCATTCTGATAGTCGCCGCGGTTGGCGTCGATGCTGCCGAAGATCCCATTGGCGGTGGCATAGGCGACTTCGTGGTGGAAGCTGTGGCCGGCGAGAGTGGCATGGTTGGCCTCGATGTTGACCCGGTACTCGCCGTCGAGGCCGTGACGGGTGAGAAACCCGTGGACCGTGGCACAGTCGTAGTCGTACTGGTGCTTGGTGGGCTCCTGGGGCTTGGGTTCGATGAGGAGGGTTCCCTTGAACCCGATTCGGTGCTTGTGCTCCGCGACCATCTCCAGGAACTTTGCGAACTGGGTCTCCTCTCGCGCCAGATCCGTGTTGAGGAGGGTCTCGTAACCCTCACGCCCCCCCCAGAGGACGTAGTTGGCTCCACCGAGACGATGGGTGGCCTCGAGCATCAGCTTCACCTGTGCCGCGGCGTAGGCGAACACCTCCGGGTCGGGGTTGGTTGCCGCCCCGGACGCATATCGAGGGTGGCTGAACAGGTTGGCGGTTCCCCAGAGCAGCTGGAGGCCGGTCCGGGACATGTGATCCTCGATTTGGTTGATGACCGCCTCGAGATTCGACCTCGTCTCCTTGAACGACGCGCCCTCGGGGGCAACGTCGCGATCGTGGAAGCAGAAGAAAGGGACGCCGAGTTTCGAGAGGAACTCGAAGGCGGCTTCGAGCTTGTTGGCAGCGGCCGCCATGGGGTCGGCGTCCGGAGCGAGCCAGGGCCGGTCGAAAGTCCCCGTGCCGAAAACATCGGACCCGGGCCAGTTGAACGAGTGCCAGAAGCAGACCGCGATCCGGAGATGGTCCTCCATTCGCTTGCCGAGAACCATCCGGTCTGGCTCGTAGACCTTGAAGGCGAGTGGGTCGCTGGATTCGAGCCCCCCGAAAGGGATCGGCGCGGTCACGTCGGTGAAGAAGTCATTGGCCACGCCAAACCTCGTGATATCGATGGAAGGGTCGCCGAGCCTATCACGCAGGTATCGGAGCTATCCGATCGGGCGTCTTCGCTTGGAAGTGATGACACCGGTGTCGAAGCCTCCGAGATGGAG
>DATDPT010000041.1:0-5843 GCA_035292605.1 Acidimicrobiia bacterium | reverse complement strand
GCAATTCCTCGACCTTCTGGGCGGCTCTCTCTTCGAGGCCACCCTCACCCGTCTCGATGGCCTACCCGACCTGGCGCCCGCTCTTGTCCTCACCGGAGCTCAACACATGGATGCGGTGGATCGTGCTCTCACCGCGATCGGGGCAGAGATCGAATCGGTGGTGGTCGAGCCTCGAGGCCGGAACACTGCCCCGGCGATCATCGCAGCCGCCCTTCTCGCCGACCCTGACGACGTCTTGGTGGTGCTTCCGGCGGATCACCTGATCGATGATCGGAACGAATTCGCCGCCAAGGTGGAGACCGCGGTCTCGATTGCCAGGGAGGGTGCCCTGGTCCTCTTCGGTGTGGTCCCGACCCGTCCCGAGACCGGATATGGCTACATCGAGACCGGGTCCCCGGTGGGGGCCGCGCTCGAGGTGGTGGCTTTCATCGAGAAACCAGATCCGGAGCACGCCGAACAGATCCTGGCCGATGGCCGCCATCTCTGGAACTCGGGAATGTTCGTCTTTACGGCGCGGGCGATTCTCGAGCAGTCCGCCTCGCTCTGTCCCGAGCTGTTGGCCGGGGTCAACGCAACCGTCCCGGAGCATCGCGGCCCGAGGATCGAGCTCGGGCCCGGCTTTTCGGAGGTCGAGGAAGTGTCGATCGATCATGCCGTGATGGAGCACACCGACCGGGCCCTGGTGGTCCCCATCGATGTCGGTTGGAGCGATGTCGGCTCCTGGCAGTCCGTCTGGGAGAGCTCTCCGCACGACTCCTCGGACAATGTCCTCGTGGGCGACGTGGCAGTGATTGATGTTGCCGGTTCCTACATCCATGCGACCTCCCGTCTGGTGGCAGTGGCCGGGATGGAGGACCTGGTGGTGGTGGAGACAGAGGACGCAGTCCTCGTCCTCCCCAGAGGCAACTCACAGTTGGTGCGTGAGATCGTCGCCGGCCTCGTCGAGCGCCTGAGCCAGGATTGAAGTTTCTGAGCTTGCGGTCCATACCATTCCCGTTGATGACCCGGGTTTTGTTGACGGCGCTGTTCCTCGCCACGATCTCCGCCTGTGTCGGGCGACCGGCGGCAGAGTCGACAGGTGAGGAGATCTATCTCCGGGTCTGTGCCAACTGTCACGGCGATTCGCTGCAAGGGGCATTGGGGCCGTCGCTGGGACCGGGCTCCAACGCAGCGAGCCAGCCCGACGATTTTCTGACCGCGAGCATCACCTTGGGGAGAGGCCGGATGCCTTCTTTCCAGTCGTCCCTCACCGAGGATCAGATCGGCCTTCTCGTCGGCTTCATCCGTCAGGAGCAGGGTCAATGAGCGAGCTCCTCGACGCACTCGAGCTTCACCCGTTCCGGATACCGATGCGTCATCGGTTTCGACGCGTCGACCATCGCGAGGGAGTGCTGATACGGGGACCGGCCGGATGGGGCGAGTTCTCACCGTTCCCGGACTATCCACCTGAGGTCACCACCCGGTGGCTGGCGGCGGCGCTGGAAGCGGCCTGCAGCGCCCTGCCCGAACCGGGGCGGAAGTCGATCCCGGTCAACGTGACCGTGCCGGCGGTCTCGCCTCAGATCGCAAGGGGCCTGGTGCTCGAGTCCGGGGCCAGCACCGCAAAGGTCAAGGTAGGTGAGCCCGGCCAGGCTCCCATCGAAGACGAGGATCGGCTCGACTCGGTCAGGGATGCGCTGGGTCCGGAGGGCAAGATCCGTGTCGACGTCAACGCGGGCTGGGACCTGGACACCGCGACCGAGCGTCTCGCCACATTCTCCAAGTTCGGGCTGGAGTACGCCGAACAGCCGGTGGCCACGCTGGAGGAGATGATCGAGCTCAAGAAGCGAACCGACGTCCCTCTGGCGGCCGACGAGCTCGTCCGGCTTCGCCCCGACCCTCTCGAGGTGGCCGTTTCCGGGGCAGCGGATCTGGTGGTCCTCAAGGTGCAGCCACTCGGGGGTGTCAACCGGGCGCTGGACATCGCGGCCCGTGCCGGTGTTCCTGTGGTCGTGTCCTCCGCTCTGGAGACCTCGGTCGGTATCTACGCCGGCCTCCTGGTGGCTTCTCTGTTGCCCGAACTGCCATATGCCTGCGGTTTGGGCACGGTGGCTCTGATCGAAGGCGACCCCACGCGGGATCCGCTGGTTTCGCTCGACGGCCAACTCGAGGTGCGAAGACCGGAGCCCGACCCCGAGCTCCTTGCGAGATGGCGCCCGGAACGCGATCGTGCCGCTGAAATGCTGCGCAAGGTCCGTTTGGCGGCCGAGGTGCTGACATGACCCAACCCAACCCGAGCACCGCCCTGGCCAGGGCGGTGGCGGATGAGATGGCCAGAAACGGGGTTTCGCTTGCGGTCATCTCACCTGGCTCGCGATCCGCCGCCCTGGCAATTGCCTTCGACCAGCATCCTGGCATCACCACCCGCGTCGTTCTCGATGAGCGCTCGGCGGCGTTCTGGGCCCTGGGTAATGCTCGGGCCACCGGGCAGCCGACGGTGGTGTTGTCGACATCGGGCACCGCGGTCGCCAATCACCTCCCAGCCCTGATCGAAGCCGACCAGTCGCTGGTGCCGCTGATCGTCATCTCCGCCGACCGTCCCCCCGAGATGCTCCACGTCGGAGCCAACCAGACCATCGACCAGGTCGGGCTCTTCGGCAATCGGGTGCGTTGGTTCTGCAACATCGGCCCCGCGCAATCGGGTGTCGACCACAACTCCTATTGGCGCAGCACGGTGTCCCAGGCGGTGGCCCGCGCCCTTGGTCACGGATCGCGGCCAGGCCCGGTCCATCTGAACATCGCCTTTCGCGAGCCCACCGTGCCGGTTGAGGACGACGGGAGGTCGGGCGCCGATCCCTATCCGTTCACAGTCGAGGGAAAGCCTGGGGACGGTCGCTGGCAGGAGCACTTGATCGCTCCGCCCGGCGCGGCGGCCATCGACGTGCCGGTAGGTGCCCGCGGGTTGATCATGGCCGGAGAGGGCGACTACGAGCCCGAGGCCCTGCTGGCTGCTGCCGCCAAGCTCGGCTGGCCGGTCCTGGCGACTGCCCTTTCCGGGCTGCGGGGGCATTCCACGATCTCGACCTATCACCATTTGCTGGTCGCGGGCGTGCCTGCCTCCTTGACACCCGAGATGGTGGTGACAGTCGGGAGGACCGGCCCCAGCGACCGCATTTCGGCTCTCACCTCGCTCGAAGGGGTGCAGGTCAGCATCGACAGGTGGGGCACCTGGAACGACCCCCGACGTCACGCCACCCTCCTCCTCGAGGCCGATCCGGTCGCCACCATCGAACGGCTCTCGTCGGCGGCGATGGACCCGGAATGGGCCGGGCGATGGGAAGCCGCGGATCGATCGATGCGCAATGCGCTCGACGAGGCGATCGGGGTGGGGGAGCAGCCAACCGGCTCCTCAGTTGCCCGTGCTCTGTCCGACTGTGCCTGGGAGAGCCTGGTCGTGGCGTCTTCGATGCCGATTCGAGATGTGGACGCCCACACCCGCCACCGGGGACGGATCTACGCCAACCGGGGGGCTTCGGGCATCGATGGCCTGGTGTCCACCGGGCTCGGGGTGGCCGCGGCGGGATCGAGGACGGTGGTGCTGACCGGTGACCTGTCCCTGCTCCACGATGGCAACGGGTTCATCACCGACCAACTGCCCGACGTGGTTCTCGTGGTTGTCGACAACAACGGCGGTGGTCTGTTCGATCTTCTACCGCAGGCGACTCACGCCCCGGGCTTCGATCGTTTGTTCGTCACTCCCCATGGGCGCCATCTCACCGCTTTCGCCGATTTCCACGGCGTCAAGGCCGACACCCTGTCCTCGATCGGCGACCTGGTCCCCGAGCTGGAGCAACGGCTGGAGGCGGGAGGCTGTCATGCCCTGGTGATTCCCGTCGACCGGGAGGCCGATCTCAAGCGCCGCCAAGCGCTCGACGAGGTCGCCCGGTCGGTGGTGACCGCTCTCAGCTGAGGCCAAGGGCCCTCAACATCGGGCGCAGCTTGATCCGGGTCTCTTCGAGCTCTGCCTCGGGATCCGAACCATCCACCAGCCCGACACCGGTGTAGAGCGTGACCAGCCGCCCCCTGATCTCGCCGCATCTCAGGGCGATGGCGAATTCCCCATCGCCATGGGCATCCATCCAGCCGACAGGCCCGGCATAGCGGCCCCGGCCATGGTCTTCGATCTCTCGGATCAGCTCGACTGCGGCCTTGGTGGGAGTCCCGGCAACGGCGGCGGTGGGGTGGAGTGCCGCCACCAGATCGGTCACATGGGTCCCCAACACTGCCTCACCCTCGAACTCGGTGGCGAGGTGGTGAATGTCGGCGAACGTCTCCACCCTGCTCGGCTGTCTCTCCAGCCTGGCGCAGAACGGCAGCAATGCCTCCTCGACCGAATCGGCTGCCAGAGAGTGCTCCACGGCCATCTTCTGTGAGTTGAGCGAAGCCGACGCCCAGGGATCGGTGCGATCGGCTGACCCCGCAAGAGAGACCGACCGGACTGCCGATCCGTGTTTGGAGACCAACAGCTCAGGGCTGGATCCGACAAGGCCGTCGATCAGGAACGTATGCGAGCTTCCCTGGCTGTCTACCAGCTCCTGCGCCACGCGATGGACCGGGACGTCGGCGTCGAAAGTCATCTCGACGGTGCGGGAAAGCACCACCTTCTCCACCTCCCCACGGGCAATCGCTTGCAACGCAAGGTCCATGGCGGATCGCCAGGAGTCCTTGTCGTCGGCCGATACCCTTCCTGGCGGCATGGCGAATCGGGCGATTGCTGGCGGGATGTGGGTGCGCTCCCCGGACAGAACCCGGGTTCCTTCCTCGGTGACCTCGAGAACCGTCTCGGGGATGATGACCACCGATCCGGGCTCGTCTTCGTCAAAGGTGAAGGTGGCGAAGCCGATACTGCCGGGTGTGGCCTCCAGGGCCTCGCGGGCCCTCTCGAAACGGTCGCTCCCGGTCCCCGGGTCGATGCGACGACTCTCGCCCCAGCCGAACAGAGCCATGCCGTGACGGAGCCAGGCGACATCCGGCCGGGACCGGAGTGGCTCGGTCACCGTCGGGCCGGGCTCGAAGTTCGTCATTCGGGAGACCAGGCTAGGACAGGTCGGGTCGGTTCGATTCCGGCGAGGTCCCTCGCCAGCCTCGCCAAACGGTGAGGGCTCGCTGTGGTGACCAGGACCAGGTCTCCCTCACCAGGCTCTTCGACGTGGACCCGGGCCACCTGGAGGGCAACCGCCGGTGCCGGATCCACCACCGTGATGGTGGAGCCGACCAGTTGCTCGATCACCGGGCGCAGAAAGGGGAAATGGGTGCAACCCAAGACCAAAACGTCGGCACCGCCCTCGATCAGCGGTGCCAGGCACTGGGCGACCTGTCGCTCCACCTCGCGGCCTTTGACCCTCCCCGCCTCTACGAGGCGAACCCACGTCGGGCATGCCGCATTGAGCACCTGGACGTCGGGAGCGTGTCGGCTCACCACCGAGGAGTAGAGCTCGCCTTGGAAGGTGGCCGCGGTTGCCAGCACCCCGATAACACCGGATTTCGTGGCGATGGCGGCGGGTTTGACCGCCGGTTCCATCCCCACGAAGGGGATCGAGGGGTGGATCTCACGCAGCCGGTTTATGGCGGCGGCGGAAGCGGTGTTGCAGGCCACCACCACGGTCGTGGCGCCCTTCCCCAGCAACCAGCTGGTCACCTCCTCGGAAATGGCCGCAACTTCGTCGAGGGAGCGGGTTCCGTAAGGGGCTCGGCCCTGGTCGGCGAGGTACAGCAGATCTGCCCCGGGCAGCTCACGCCGGATGTGGGAGAGGACCCCGAGCCCTCCGACACCGGAGTCGAACACGCCGATCATGAGAGCTATC
>DATDPT010000040.1:0-14713 GCA_035292605.1 Acidimicrobiia bacterium | reverse complement strand
GCCTGATTCTCAGCCGTCCTCCATCAGCAGATCGGCGTACTGATCCCTCACGACCTTCTTGTCGAACTTACCCGTGCCCGTCTTCGGGATCTGATCGATGAAGACGACCCGGTCGGGGATCCACCAAGCGGCCACCTTCTTCTCGAGGAAGGTGCGAATCGCATCCTCATCGGTGTCGGCGCCCTCCCGTAAGACCACAAAAGCCGCCGGCCGCTCCTGCCATTTCACGTGTTTGAGCCCGACCACGGTCGCCTCGGCCACATCGGGGTTGGCCATGATCGCATTCTCGAGATCGATCGATGAGATCCACTCCCCACCGGATTTGATCACGTCCTTGGCCCGGTCCGTGATCCGGATGTAGCCCTCAGGGGTGATCTTGGCCACGTCACCGGTCCGCAGCCACCCATCCTCGAACGACTGGGCCGATCTCGGGTCCTTGTAGTACTCGGCGGCGATCCAGGGTCCCCTGATCAGCAACTCTCCAAAGGCATCTCCGTCCTGGGGCAACTCATCGCCGATCTCATCGACGATCTTCACCTGGAGGCCTGCGATCGGGATCCCGGCCGTCTCCAGGAAATCGAGCTGACGTTGCAGATCCCAACTCTCCATCTCTGGTTTGAGAACCGCGGTGGAGGCAACGGGGTTGGTCTCCGTCATTCCCCAGCCCTGGACCACCCTGATCCCGCGTTCGGTGAGGAACCACTCGATCATGGCCCTCGGAACCGCCGACCCCCCGCAGAGAAAGGCACGAATCGATGAGACGTCGGCCTCGGGGTGGGCCGCCAGGTATTGCCTGATGCCAAGCCACACCGTGGGGACACCGGCGCTGAAGGTCACCTTCTCGTTCTCGAAGAGCCGAACCAGACTCTCCGCTGAGAGGTCAGGCCCGGGGTAGGTGAGCTTGGCTCCCTGGGCAACAGCCATGAACGGGTATCCCCAAGCCGAGGCGTGAAACATCGGGACCACCGGCAACACGTTGTCGGTGGGGCCCATCTGGATGTTGGCCAGGTTGGAGATGGTGTGCAGGTAGGTGGAGCGCTGGGTGTAGGCGACTCCTTTGGGATTCCCGGTCGTGCCTGAGGTGTAACAGAGCATCATCGGCGATCGCTCGTCGAGCTCGGGCCACTGGCCATGCTCCGGCGCGTCCGCGATCAGGTCCTCATAGGCGATGGAACCGGGGATCCGGGGGTCGGCCTCCGCTCCCATCACCACATAGGTGGCGACTGTTTCCAATTGGGGAACCACCGGCGCCAGAAGCGGGACCAGGTCGGGATCGACGAAGAGGACACGGTCTCCGGCATGGTTGACGATATAGGCCACCTGGTCGGCGAAGAGCCGGATGTTGACGGTGTGACAGATCAGGCCCGTGTTTGCAGTCGCCCAATACAGCTCGTGATGACGTCGGTTGTTCCAGGCAAAGGTGGCAACCGCGTCGCCGGCGGCCAGGCCCAGCCCTCCCAGCGCCGAAGCCAAACGCCGGACCCTGGCGTCCGTCTCCCCATAGTTGGTGCGGGTCAGCGACCGGTCGGCCTCCACCGACAGGATCTGCTGGTCGGGGTAGAGCCGAACCGATCGGTCATAGAGCGTCGAGAGATTGAGCTGGAAGTCGTCCTGCATATGTGGCATCAGCCTTCACCCAGCAACTTTCTCTTCTGGGCCTCGAACTCCTCGGTGGTCAACTTCCCTTCGTCATGGAGCCGGGAAAGAGTCTCCAACTCCGTCACCGAGCCGGCGTGGGACGCCGATGGGGCGCCGCCAGACCGCATCTCTGCCATCCGAGTCTCACGCGCCTCGTAGATCATCTTCTGAACCCGTTCCGGGTGCGGAATGTTGGTGTACGCAGACTGCCCATGGGTGCCGGCAGATTCGATCATGAGGTCGCCAGATCCGAAGATTCGCTCGATCATCGATTGCTTGAAGGTGACGTCATTGATGACTTCGAGCGGGATCTCGGTCCCCTTCTTGGAGATCAGCCCGGTCCGATAGATGAGCCGCTCGTTGGTTATCACGTGCTGGGTGGTCCACCAGCGAATGAACTCGGCAACCACGACCACGAACCAGAGCACGATCAGGGCGGCGATGACCCATGTCTTGGCGTCGAAACTCAAAGTGGCGACGAGGATGATGAGCGCCGCGACCATCACGGTGAGCAGGCCCTCCTTCAGGATCTGAGACCAGTGCGGTCGGAACTCGATCTCGATCTCCTCCCCGGCACTCAGCAGCTTTTGCGGATAACCCATCTGTTTCCTTCCATTCTTCAGCCGAGCAGCTTTCGCTTCTCGGTGTCGTACTCACTCTGGGTCAGCTTTCCCTGATCGAAGAGCCGGCCCAGGATCTCCAGTTGCTCCGCCGACGACTTGCCCGAGGAGGTGACGGTGACCGGAGCGGGGGCGAATGCGGGACTTGGAGTGGGGTTGGGCCTCGCCGCCGACATCGAATTGGTTCGGTTTCTCCGGGCCTCATCAATGAGCGACTTCATCTTCTCGGGCTCGGGGATGTCGGACAGCCTGCTTTGGCCCCTGAAGCCGGCGAACTCGATGACGAGATCAGCGACACCGATTGCCCGCTCGATCAGATTCTGACGGAAGGTGACGTCGTTGATGACTTCCAGTGGAATCTCGTACTCGATCTTGCGCACCAGACCGGCACGGTCGATGAGGCGTTCGGTCGTGATCACATGCTCGCTGGCACGCCATCGAGTGTATCCGCCGACTGCGATCCACAGCCAGAGGAAGGTGATGATCGTGAAGGCCCACCCGTTGACCCCGTCAGGCACCAGAAGGATGAACAGCAGAAGGTAGGCGACGGTGCCGAGCGCCTCCTTCCAAAGCCCCAACCAGTGCGACCCGGCCTCGAAAACGACCGACTCCCCCGGAGACAGCAGTTCCTGAGGGTAGGCCATTCCGTGGAGGCTACAGATCAGGGGTTGAACGGGGCCACGCGGCTGAGGTGCCCCCCTCCCCGCCTACGGCGGTACTCCCCCTTCGCCTTCGGCGCCCCCCTCCCGGCTTCGCCGGCTCTCCCCCCAACGCTCACTCCGTTCACTGGGGGGAGAAATGCTCGCTTACGCTCGCTGGGGGGAGAGACACGAGAAGGCCCCGAGGGAGCCTTGGCCGAAGCCTCAACCCTCTCGGGGCTCTCGCTCCGATCGGTGTCAGGCCGGGGACCCAACTCCGCTCGGAAGTCGTCGATGACCGAAGTCTTCGACGGGCGTTCACTGGAAAGCCTCGATCCGAAGATCGCTGCGATCCGGTGACCGCTCTCCCCGTTTCCAGGGAGGGGCGGATCCGAAGACCCGCCGGTCGGTGGGCCGCCCGACGATCCCTAGAGATCCCCGTTCGGTCTCCCGACCACCTCAGGGTCTCCCCTGTGGCGTTCGGGAAAAGTAGACCACGGCCCTGCCCACCGCAAACCCAGGGCCGGATTGATTTTCGCGATCTCTAATCCACTTTTCGCGGGGTCCCAGACCCATCCCCCGAAGTGGGCCTCGAGATGGGGGGCGTTGTTTCCACCGCCGCTGTCCTCCAAGCCGGCAAGGCTCGGCCTAGGGACGCGAGAAACCCCGAGGGAGCTTTGGCCGAAGCCTCAGCCCTCTCGGGGCTCTCGATGCCACCCTGCCAGGAAAGCGGGCCCCCGGCCTGGTGGCGATCCGGAAAGACCGAAGTCTCTCCTTCCCCGACCCGAGGTTCCCCCCGTTTCGGTAGTCGGGAAAGTAGGTATTACCTCCAGGAGCGTCAAGCGAGACGACGGGTTTCTTTTCGCGTCCTATCGCTTGATTTCGCGGTGCCCGGACAGGCTCCCCGTTCCTGTCACAGGGTGTCCTTACACTCGCCTCAATGACCGTCGAAGCACCCGATCGACAACTGACGACGCTCTCCCCGAGCCGGGCCGGTGACTTCAAGACGTGCCCCCAGCTGTTCAAGTTTCGTGCGGTCGATCGCCTCCCCGAGCCGACATCGGTCTATCAGGCCAGGGGGACGACGGCCCATCTCGCACTGCAGCGCCTCTTCGATCATCCGGCCGTGGATCGCTCGCCCGATCTCCTCTACAACCTGTTCCGCGAGGCGTGGACCGAGCTGAGAGGAGACGAGGAGTTCGAGAGCCTCTTCGAGGACACAGAAGCCGAGCGGACCTGGGGTCTGGAATCGATGGAGCTCCTCGCCAACTATTTCGGCATCGAGGACCCAACCAGTTTCGACCCGGTCGACCGTGAGCTCGACATGCTTGAGGATCTGGACGGGATCGTGATCCGCGGCATCCTCGACAGGATGGATCGTGACGAGGACGGCCGTCTGGTCATCACCGACTACAAGACGGGGTCCGCCCCCCCGGAGCGATACGCCCTCCCTGCTTTCTTCGCTCTCAAGATCTACGCCCTGCTCATCAGACGCCGAACCGGGGAGACGCCGAAGGAGATCAGGCTGCTCTATCTGAACGGGCCGACCGAATACCGCCTCGTCATCGACGACCGCCAACTCGACGCCATGGACGGTCAGCTGCGTGCCTTGTGGAATGCGATCGAGAGGGCAATGACTTCGGGGCGGTTTCCGACCAGACCGGGCAGGTTGTGCGACTGGTGCTCGTTCAAGGGCATCTGCCCGGCGTTCGTCCCCGACCCCCGCCGCGATTAAGGGAAGATACCTCGAACCAGTTTGGCGTCTGCCACCTTGCGAATCCCCTTGATCAGGGCGGCGGTCCGTAGGTCCACGTTCTCACTCTGGGCGATGTTGTGCACATCGCTGAAAGCCCGGGTCATGATCTCCCGGAGACGGGCCACAACTTCGTTCTCCGTCCAGAAGTACTTCTGCACGTCCTGCACCCATTCGAAGTAGGAAACGGTGACACCACCGGCATTGGCGAGGATGTCGGGGACCATCAGCACCTCGCGGGCACGGAGCAGGTCATCCGCCTCGATGGTGGTCGGGCCGTTGGCGCCCTCGAGGATGATCTTGGCCTGAATGCTGTCGGCGTTGTCGGCGCGGATCACGTTCTGGACCGCGGCGGGCACCAGCACATCGACCGGCAGGGAGAAGACAACATCGCCATCGATGTGGTCGGCGTCGGGGTATCCCTCGAGAAAGCGGCTCTCGTCGACCCATTTCGCCAGCGCCTCGATGTCGAGCCCATCGGGGTTGTAGACGCCTCCTGAGATGTCGGACACCGCCACGACTCTGGCGCCCATTTGGTGACCGGCGATCGCCGCGTATCTACCCACATTGCCAAACCCATGGATGGCGACCGTGGCGTCCTTGGGGTCGAGGTCCCGAATCGCCGCCGCCTGTGGCAGCAGGAACATGATGCCCCGACCGGTGGCCTCCCTGCGGGCAATACTCCCACCGAGGGCGGGAGGCTTGCCGGTGACTACGGCCGGCACGGAGTGACCCACATGCTGGGAGTAGGTGTCCATCATCCACGCCATCACCTGCTCGTTGGTCCCGAGATCGGGGGCGGGGATGTCGGTATCCGGGCCGATCACATTGATGATCTCCATCGTGAACCGTCGGGTCACCCGTTGCAGCTCGGCCCGTGAGACCTGCAATGGGTTGAGACGCACCCCGCCCTTGGCCCCACCGAAGGGCAGCCCCACGATCGAGCACTTCCACGTCATCAGCATGGCAAGAGCGGCGATCTCACCGAGGTCGACATCCGGCGCGAACCGGATCCCGCCCTTGGTCGGCCCCATAGTGGTCAGATGCTGCACCCGATAGCCAAACAGTGTCTCGACTTCGGAGTAGTTGTCGTGGCGGAAGGGGAAGCTGACGACAGTGGCCTTCTGGGGGACCCGGAGCCGGTCTGCCACATTGTCGTCGAGACCCATGAGACGGGCCACCCGGTCGAATTGGCCGGCGGCCTCGTGGTACATGGGAGAGTCGAATTCGTGGCCGATCGGCTTGTGCACCGGTGTGACGGCGTTGGCCATACGCCGCTCATCCTATGCCGAACTTCGCCCGATTCGATTATCTGTCACAGGCCGCCCGTAGCGTTGTGTTCATGAGAAAGTCGACCAACGAAGACCCAAACGGGTCGAACCACGAATTCGACCCCTACTCGGACCCGGTCCTCTATCTGCGGGGTCTTGGCATCGAGGCCGAACTGGTGGAGACTCGAGGCGCCGATCTCCCCTCTGCTGCCTGATATCTACGATCGCGAGGTGACAGTCAGGGAGATCCGGGTCGATCCCGGAGCCTGGGATCCGGTGGTGGCGGATGCCGATGGCGCCCAGCTGATCGTCGCCGGCCCCGGAACCGGCAAAACCGAGTTTCTGGTCCAGCGGGCAGCGCACATCGTCAACAGCGGTCGTGCCCGCCGTGATCAGATCTCCCTCCTCACATTCTCGCGACGCGCCGCCGGCGACATGAGACGACGAGTGGGGATCGCCCTCGGTGGGTCGGGGGTGCCTGTCGATGCCTCCACCTTCCATTCCTTGGCGCTCAGATTCCTCGAGGCCGGGAACGAAGGCGAGCGCCCGGTCCCCCTGACCCCGCCGGAGCAGGTGACGCTGGTAGGAGGGCTTCTGGCGAAAGAGGACCCGACTCACTGGCCTTTGACGTATCGCGGGATCCTCGACACCCGAGCCTTCGCATCCGAGATCGCCGACTTCCTCACTCGGTGCTCGGAGCGACTCCTCTCCCCCGCCGATCTGGAACAACGCGCCGAGGAGCGCGCCGACTGGCGAGGGATCCCCGGTCTGTTCCGCCGCTATCGGGAAACCCTCGAGAAGCTGGAAAGGACCGATTACGGCACACTGCTGGTCTCGGCGGTCGAGCTACTGGCCACCGCCCGGGGTCAGGACCTGGCCGCAGGGTTTCGTTACGTGATAGTGGACGAATACCAGGACACGTCATCGGCCCAGGCAGAGCTGGCGGGGTTGCTTTCCAGGAGTCACGGCAACCTCACAGTCGCCGGGGACCCCTATCAATCGATTTACTCGTTTCGCGGGGCCGAGCTGAGGAACATCGCGCAGTTCGCGGACCGATACCAGGACGTGACCCGCATCGTCCTCGATCAGAGCCTTCGAGTGCCGGCCGAGATCCTCGAAGCCGCGGTGCGAGTGGTGTCGTCGGGTGAATTGCCCGGATCGGCGGGGCCGGTACAGCCGGCGGAGCATCGGGGCCGGGTCGAGGCCTATGTCTTCGACCAGGAGACTGCAGAGGCCGATTGGATCGCCCGCGAAGTCGAGCAAGTGATCCGAGTGGAGGGTACGAGGCCCTCGGCGGTGGCGGTGCTGGTCCGTTCCAAACGTGAGCTGATCAATGAGCTGAGCCGGGCCCTCGATCGGAGGTCGATCCCCCATGATTCCCCGGATTCGCGGTTGGTCGATCATCCGGCGGTTCGGGTCTTCGACGACCTGGCTCGGGTCGCGGTCCTGGAGGGGGATTCTCGGGAGGCAACACCAGGCGAGAGAGCCGACGCCGACCGGGCCATGCGCCGCATCCTGCTCGGACCGCTGGTATCGCTCGGGTTGGGTCAGGAAAGGGCGCTGCTGCGCCAACGGCGGAGATCCGATGCCTCCTGGGCCGAAGTGGTCGCCATCGAACTGCCTGGTCGAACCGACCTCGCCGAGCTGCTCGCCGACCCGACGTGGGCCGGGGCCAAACCTGCCACCGACGGTTTCTGGCAAGCATGGAACCGCCTGCTGGGCGTGGAGCGCCTGGTGGCGGATCCGGATCGTCGGCTGTGGCGTCTCGCCATCGCCGCTTTTGCCCAGGTCCTCACACGCCAGGCGGAGCGAGACGAGAAAGTGACTCTCTCCCGCTTCTTCGAGATGACGCAGGACGAGGGCTTCGAGTCTGAGCCCCTCCTGGTCTTCAGGCCTCAGGAGGATCGGGTCACACTGACCACACTCCACCAGTCGAAGGGGCTCGAGTACGACGTCGTCTTCATAGCCAATGCCGTCGAGGGTGTGTTCCCCGACCTGAGACGGAGCCGTCGCATGCTGCGGCCCGAGTTGTTGTCACCGGAGCGAACGACGGATGCCTCAGCTCAGCATCTGTTCCAGGTGCAGGAGGAGATGCGCCTCGCCTACACCGCCATGACCCGCGCCAGGTTCCGTGTGGTGTGGACAGCCACCGGCGCCGGGGTCGACCAAGGTGAGCATCGCCCTTCGCGGTTTCTGGTTGCCGCATCCGGGGTCGACTCCCTCTCCGATCTCGGGCGCCCCGCTGACGACGACCGGGATCCGGTGACCTTGATCGAGGCCGAAGTGAGTATGCGCCGAACCTTGTTCGACCCGGAGCAGAAGCCGGCCCACCGCCTGGCTGCCGCCCGTGTCCTCGGCTCACCACCTGAGAGCTGGTGGCAGGCATCGGCATTCGCCGGAGTCAGAGAGCCCGGGCCAGATCAGCCGATCATCGGAGGCGAGCTTCGGCTATCCCCCAGCCAGGCTGACGCCTACGCCACCTGTCCCCGCCGCTACGCCCTGGAACGGAGACTTCGACTGGGCGACGCCGGATCGCCATATGCCCGATTCGGCACACTGGTCCATTCGGCCATGGAGAGGGCCGAAGCAGAGGTCGTGGGCACCGGAGAGACCCATGCCGACCTGGAGGACGCGCTGGGTCACCTCCGCCGGGTGTGGGATGAGGACGCCGACTTCGGCACCCCCGAATTGAATGCGGCGTGGTTGAGACAGGCGGAGACCGCGCTCACCAAGCTCTACACCCGATGGCCCAGCCCCGGAGGCGAGCCCGTCGGGCTGGAGATGAGGGTCGAGTCGGTGATCGCCGGCACCCCATGGATTGGCCTGGTCGACCGCCTCGAGCGGACACCACACGGCCTGAAGGTCGTCGACTACAAGACATCGAAGAGCGCCACCTCGATCGAGGACGCCAAGAGCTCCATCCAGCTCGCCTTCTATGCCTCCGCCATCGCTCGGTCCTTCGGAGAGCCGGTGATCGGTGCCGAGATGTGGTTCCCGAGAGTCGAATCCGTGAAGGTCACCACCCGCCCCCTCGACCTAGATCGGTTGACGGAAATCGAAGAGACAATGATCGAGGTCACGAACGCCATCCGCTCGGAGCAATGGGAGCCTCGAGTCGGCGACGGCTGCAAGAACTGCGTCTTCAAGAAGTCGTGCCCGGCGTGGCCAGAAGGCCAGGGAGCGTTCTTGCCATGAGGCCGTTGACCCCGAGCCCAGAACAGGCAGAGATCCTGACCCTGGGCCTCGATACCGTCCGGATCCGGGCCGGGGCCGGGACCGGCAAGACCACCACAGTGGCGATGGTGATCTCGAACCTGATCGCCAACCACTCCCTGGACCCCGAGCGCATCCTCGGCATCACCTTCACCAACAAGGCCGCCTCCGAGCTGGCCGATCGGGTGCGGTCGACCATCGCCGGGGCGGTGGACGAGGGGGGACAGGTCGAGGTTCACACCTATCACGGTTTTGCGGCCCAGGTACTAGCCGAGTTCGGGGCCCTGGCCGGTGTCGACAGCCGGGTCAAGGTGATAACCCCCACCTTCTCTAGACAGATCCTGTCCGAGACTTTTCATCACACCACCTACCAACACCTCGAAATCACCAATCGGATGACCCTTGACCGGATCAGGGGACTCGGTGACCGTCTCGGCGACCATCTCCTGGAACCGCAGGACCTCCTCGGCCAGGAACACCCCGATGACGAGACCTGGGGCAGCCGGGTCGAGATGTTGGAGACATTGCAGAGATACGGCGAGGACAAGCGCCGGCTCGGGGTCGTCGATTACGGCGACCTGGTGACCCTGTCGACCAGGATCCTCCGCTCCCACCCCGGGCTGGCCGCCGAGATAAGGGACCGGTACCAGGTGGTGGTGCTCGACGAGTACCAGGACACCAACCCAGGACAGAGGGTGTTGCTCACAACGATCTTCGGCGAGGGCTTCCCGGTGATCGCGGTCGGCGACGAAGATCAGACCATCTATGAGTGGCGTGGGGCATCGTCCGAGAACTTCGAGCTGTTCCCTTTGCATTTCCGGGGCGCCGACGGAAGCCCGGCCCGGGATCGGAGCCTCACCCTCAACCGAAGATCGGCACAAACGATCCTCGATGTGGCCAACGAAATTCGGCGCAAGGCCAACCCGGAGGCCGAGCTGCTCCAATCAGACGATCCCGACAAGAAGGGGCAGGTGATCACCTACTGGGCCGGAGATGCCCTCGGAGAGGCCGATTGGATCGCGCGGCGCCTCGAGGAGCTCCACAACGAGGGAGTCCCTTTCTCCGAGATGGCGGTCCTCTTCCGCAAGAACAAGGACTTCGCAGTCGTCGTCGACGCCATGGCCCGGACCGGCATTCCAGTGGAAGTCGCCAACCTGGGCGGCTTGCTTTCGGTGCCCGAGGTGGCCGAGCTTCGATCGTGGCTGACCGTCATCGAGCGACCGGAGGACTCTGCCGCTCTGGTCGAGATCCTCTTCGGTTCCCGTTATCGACTCGGGCTGGCCGACATCGCACCCTTGAGCCGTTGGGTGTCGGGCGCCGAGCCGATCCGAGACTCCGAGGAGGAAAGCCCGGTCACCCTCCTCGAGGCAATCGAGGAGATCGATCAGATCATCGGGATTCGAGACGATGCCCGCGCCTCCCTCAAGCACTTCCTCGCGGCGTACCGAACAGTGCTCACCGAAAGCCAGGGGATGAGCCTGGTGGAGATCTGCCGTCTCGTGCTGGACCGGACCCGGGCCTGGCAGGACATCGAGGCCCTGCCTGCCACCACCAGGTTGACCGCCCGATTGAATCTCCATCGCTTCCTCGACCTCGCCGAAGATTGGAGCCCGTTGACCGGTCGACCCTCGTTGGAGGCGTTTCTCGCTTATCTGGAGGCAATGGAGGACGAGCCCGCCGAGGAGCTCGACTCGGCCCATCTCTCGGGCGAGGACGCCGTGACCTTGGTGACTGTCCACCGAGCCAAGGGCCTGGAGTGGGATGTCGTTGCCATTCCGGCGGTTACCGACCAGAACTTCCCGAGCAAGGCCCGTCAACACCCGGACCCGGCACGATTCGCCGAATATCTGCCGGTCCAATACCGGATCGACGCTGCCCTCGCCGACATGCCCGATGACGAGGCGGAGCGCACCCATTACCTGAAAGCGAGGAACGAGACACAGGAGTGGCGCACCGCATACGTGGCAGCCACCAGGGCCCGGTCACTGCTCATGGTCACAGGGGCCTATTGGTACGGTCTCCCCGAGCCCGCCGTCAACGCCAAGAAGCCGTCGGCCCTCTTCGAGCTCGTCGAGTCGCATCCGGCCACGCACTCCGCCGGCCATGAGCCGCAGCCCGAGCGCCCAGCCTTGCTGCGCCGGGCGCCGGAGAGCCCGACGCCGGATCCCATCTTCGACACAGGCTGGGACGGAGGGCTGCGATCGGCGATCTCGGATCACGAGGCGATGAGTCGACGCGCCACCGAGCTCGGCGTTGGCCCGGACTACGAGGTGAGGGTCACCGAGTTGATCGGCACCTTGTTCGATCTGGCGGCCACCGAGCAGGTCCTCCAGCCCTCACCCGATCAAAGGACGGTCTCAGTGACCGGCTTGGTGACATACGCCCAATGCCCCAAGCGGTTCTATTGGTCGGCGGTCGACATCCTGCCCCGAAGACGGAGCCCTTCCGCCGCGGCGGGGACCGAACTGCACCGGCGGATCGAATTGCACCAACGCGGCCAGGTGCCCTTCGAGCAGCTCTCCGAGGATCTCTACGACGTGCCTGACGAGTTGGCGGGTGACGGTGGCTTCAAGGCATTTCGCAACTCGAGGTTCTCAGAGCGCCCGGCTGCGATGGTCGAGGCGCCGTTCGAGGTGCTGGTTGGTGACGGCTACAGGATCCGGGGGCGGATCGATGCGGTGTACATCGACGGTCACCATTGGGAGGTCGTCGACTTCAAGAGCGGGAGACCCAGCACGGACCCCTCCCGGATCGTGCAGCTCCAGTCCTATGCGATGGCCGCGACCGACGTCGACTTCGGCCATCCCGCCCCTCAAGAGCTCGACGTGACCTTCGCCTATCTCGGTGGTGGCCTCGTCGAGACCACCTACCAGGCCGACTCCGACTGGGTCGGGCAGGCCAGATCGGACATCGCCTCCCTCACACGGTCGATCGACGAGAAGAACTTCGTCGAGACGCCCGGTGACTGGTGTCGGTCGTGCGACTTCCTTCGGTTTTGCGGGCCGGGAAGGGCCTGGGTCGGCGAGTGACGGCTTTGGCTGCCGCCCTCCTCGGCTATCTGATCGGATCGCTGCCCACCGCCAACGGGCTGGCCCGGCTCTGGGGAGTCGACCTTCGCACCTCAGGGTCCGGCAACCCGGGGGCGAACAACGCCCGCCGCGTGGGAGGCTTGACCCTTTTCCTGGTCGTACTCGTGGTGGAGGCAGGCAAGGGGCTGCTGGCGGTAACCGTCGGGCTCACTCTCGGCGGCGATCTCGGAGCAGTGAGCGCCGGGGTGGGGGCTGCGGCGGGAAACGTCCACAATGTCTGGTATTCGTTCCGGGGTGGCAAAGGGCTGGGGATCACACTCGGGGTTCTCCTCGCCGCATGGCCCACCGTGATCCCTGTGGTGCTGGTGATCCTCGCCATCGCCGCCGCCGCCACCCGATCATCCGGTATCGGAGCCCTGGTCACCCTGGCCTGTCTCTTCGTTGCGGCATTGACCTGGGAGTGGACCGGTCTCGGCACCGGATGGGGTGTCGAGGACGTGACGACACTTGCCGTCCTCGGCGTCGGGATCCCATTGGTGCTCTGGCGACGGCATTGGGCAGACGCCGTCGCCCGCCTCAAAGCACGCGCCCACCTCTGATCTCGAGCACCAGCGTCACCGGCCCCTCGTTGACCAAGGCGACAGCCATCTTTGCCCCGAACCTGCCGGTTTGGGTCGAGATCCCACTTTCGCCCAGCCGCCGCGCCAGTTCCTCAACCAGGGGTGCTGCCGTGTCCGGCGACGCGGCGCCGGTGAACGACGGCCGACGCCCGCGCCGGACATCCGCCAGCAGCGTGAACTGGCTCACGATGAGGGCCTCGCCTCCGGTGTCGAGAATGGAGCGGTTCATCAGCCCCGCCTGGTCGGCAAACAGCCGGAGACCGATGATCTTGTCCGCAGCCACTCCCACGTCGACCACATCGTCTGTCGGCTCGATCCCCACCAGGACCAGGAAACCGGGCCCGATGGCGCCGACCAGCTCGCCCTCTACCGTGACGGCCGCTTCTGATACCCGCTGCAGGACGATCCTCACGGAGCCGGATTGTGGCACCGAAATAGAGTGAGACCGTGTCCCCCAAGCCAAACCGGACGAATGACCTTCTGACCGGTCCCTCCGGGTCGAATGTGCTCTACCTCGTCGACGCCGCATCCGACTACGAGGCTGCGTTGCTCGATCAATGGCTTCGCAGCGAGGTGGGACGGCGGGTCGACACGGTGAGGATCGCCTCCTCCCGGAGGGGGTGGGGAGGTGACGACGAATCCTTGACCCGGCGGATGCGATCCGAGGACGACGTGTACTTGATCCCGATCCGCGTCGTCTGGATGGCCCCCAAGAAGAAGCAGGGCCGCCGATCCGTGCGCTGGACCGATTTCCTTCACCCGGGCGACCCCAGGGATCCTCGCGGCATCCGCGCCAGATGGATTCGCAACCTTCGCAGGAACCGGGTCCGCCTCATCTCAGCCCAAGGCGCCTTCTCCTCCGAGGTAGCGGCGGACTTCGAGGTATCGGGGCAGGTCGACCCTCTCGCCAGCTATGTCACGAGACGGGCCTGGAACGTCCTCGACCGGTCGGAGCGAAAGCTCCGGGGCAACCGTTACAAGATCCCTCGTTTCGTCCCCGAGGCCATCCTCTCACGCAAGGAGTTCCTGGACTCGATCGATCAGATCTCACGGGAGGCCAACACCGAGATCGAGGCGGGACGAAACAAGGCCGAGCGATATCTGAGGGAGATCGCAGCGACCCATTCGCCGTATGTGATCGACTTGATCGCCAACGGCATCCACAAGCTCTACAGCCAGGGGTACGGCGGAATCCGCTACGACGTCGACCAGGTGCGAATGGTGGCCGAGTTGGGCCAGGAGCACCCGGTGATCTTCCTCCCCTCTCATCGATCCAACCTCGATCGGCTCAGCCTCCAGTTCATGCTCTGGGAGAACGACCTCCCACCCAACCACACCGCCGGGGGGATCAACATGAACTTCTTCCCGATCGGGCCCTTGATGCGGCGCACCGGGGTCTTCTTCATCCGGAGGAGCTTCAAGGACAACCGGTTGTACAAGACAGTCCTCAAGGGATATCTGGACTACCTGGTCGAGAAACGGTTCCCACTCGAGTGGTACCTGGAGGGGGGCCGCTCCAGATCCGGGCGACTCGGAGCGCCCCACTTCGGTCTCCTCAGTTATGTCGTCGATTCCTTGCGGCGGGGGAAGACCGACGACATCAAGCTGATCCCGGTTTCGATCGCCTACGACCAGATCCAGGACGTGCCTGACTATGCCCTCGAGGCCCAGGGCAAGGGGAAGCAGAAGGAGTCGCTGGGATGGCTCTTCCGGGCTGTCAAGTCGTTGCGGCGGCGTTATGGCGACATCTACATCCGCTTCGGCGAGCCGGTGTCGGTCGCCGCCGGGCTGGCCTCGATCCACGGCGAAGACGAGGCTTCGATCGGTCTCCAGAAGCTCGCCTTCGAGGTGATGTACCGGATCGGGCGGGTGACACCCATCACACCCACTGCTCTGGTGACGGTGGCGCTGCTCGGGGCACGAGGCGGCGC
>DATDPT010000039.1:0-6999 GCA_035292605.1 Acidimicrobiia bacterium | reverse complement strand
TACATCTGTGGCCCGACTTCCTTCGTTGAGACTGCGGCCGGTTCCCTGGTGGAACTTGGCCATGACCCGACCCTGATCAGAACCGAGAGATTCGGCCCAACCAGCTAGGCGTTTCTCAAAAGTCCATCCGCCCTCTGAAGTGAGCGGCCACCTGGGGCCGGATCAGCTGGTAGACGGCGATCCGATGACCAGCCGGGGTTCGGAAGGAACAGCACGGTCCTTGAGGTATCTCGAACATCGATTCTCGTTCCCACCCTGCGGTCTGGAGGCGATCGAGCGTGGTGGCCAGGTCTTCAACCCGGTAGATGAGGATCGGGCGCTCGCCGTCGACATGATCGGTGAAGAGGAGATGCGGAGGTCCGGCCGTCATTTCGACCATGGCCACCCTGGTGTCCCACTCCTGGATGGCAAACACCAGGGTGCCACCTAATACCTCGGTGAAGAAGGTGGCATCAGCCGCTACGTCCTGACTGGGGATATAGAGGAAATCGAGCGAATCGAAGGGTGGTGCTGTGCTCAGTTGCCTCATTCTCCGAACTCGGGCTCCGGGCGGCCGTCACCCGCGATTATGCCCATCCGCTGCCACGGTCGGTCCCCACAAACTGCGACTTCGGGCCCGCTGGGGTCGACCTGATCCGCCAATCGGCTCGGCGGCTACTCAAGGCCTGGTCCCCTCGCTCCGATGTTTCTCTAGATAAATCTATGCAGCCAGCACGACCTCCCACACTCGGTGGTGGCACTGAGGCAAAACGACGATCTCCCCAGAATTCGGAGGCGAGCACCATCCGCACACCGGACTCCGGTGGCCAGCTTCGAGAAGCCGAGAGGCGGCTCCGCAGTGTGGTCACGGGGGCGCCGGTCATCCTCTTCGCTCTCGACCCTCAGGGGACGATCACCCTCTCGGAAGGCGCGGCCCTGGCGGCACTTGGGCTCGAACCGGGCGCCTCGGTCGGCAAGTCCGTTTTTGATGTCTACCAGGATCAGCCCGAAGCTCTCTCCTACGTGCATCGCGCTCTCGCCGGCGAGGCGGTGGCAGCCATCCTCACCATTCGGGAGGTCACGTTCGCAGTTCACTTTTCGCCGCAGTTCGACCAAGACGGTGAACTCGACCACGTCATCGGCGTTGCCACCGACATCACCCCTCAGCAGCGGGCAGAGACCGAACTGCACCGACTGGTCGCGTTTGATCGTCTGGCTCATCGGATCTTCACCGATTTCATCGAGATAGCGCCCGATGACAGCGCTACTCCCGAGCAGTTCGACGCTGCCATCCTTCAGGCGCTGGCCGAGGTCGGTCGCTTCGGAGGTGCTGCCCGGAGCTACATCCTCGAGAAATCCGACCTCGGGGACGTTCTCACCAACACCTACGAATGGTGCGCCGAGGGGGTCGAACCCGCCGCCGAGGCGCTCCGGGAGATCCGCACGGAGACGATTCCCTGGTTGATGGACCAGATCGACAACGGGAGGGTGCTGCATGTCCCAGCAATCGGTGATCTGCCACCTCAAATCGCGCCACAGGTGGAGACCTTCGGATGCAAGGGGATCCAGGCGATGGTCAATCTGCCCATGACCTCCCGTGGGCATGTCGTCGGTCTGGTGGGGTTCGACTGGACGGACTCTTCCAGCGAGCTCGGGCGTCAGCCGGACATCGCACAATTGACTGTCATTCAGAATCTCTTCGCCAACGCCTTGCAGCAGAGACGCATCGGCGGGGATCTCCAGAAGAAGAACCGGCTGCTTCGAGCCGTGCTGGAGTGCAGCGACGCACTGATCAGGGCCAGGGACGAGGACGTCCTGCTCGAGGAGGTCTGCCGGATCGTCGTCGAGGTCGGTGGTTTCTCTCAGGCGTGGGTGGGGTTTGACGTTGGGGATGAAGAACGGTCGATAACGCCCGTCGCGCACTGGGGCTATTCCGACGGGTACCTGGAGGGCCTGAAGATCACTTGGGATGACTCCAAACGAGGTCGCGGCCCCATGGGAAGGGCAATCCGGACCCGGGCCCCCGCCGGTGTCGAGAACATCGCGACTGATGCCGATTATGAGCCATGGAGAGCCGAGGCGCTGGCGAGAGGATGCAGGTCGGCAATGGCCATCCCGCTTGTCTTCGGCGACGAGCTGCTTGGGGGAATCATCGTCTATGCGAGTGAGCCTTGGGCCTTCGACGCTCTCGAGGTCGAGATCCTCGAGAGGTTTGCCGGCTACCTCGCCTACGGGATAGTCGCGCTGCGGACCCAGGCTCGACGGCAAGCAGCCGAGTCACAGCTCCGAGATTCGCTGCGGTCCAAGGAGCAGCTGATCGCCTCCATCTCTCACGAGATGCGAACCCCGCTCACCGCGGTTGTTGGTTTCGCCCAGCTCCTCCAGATGGCCGATTCCGGCCTGTCGGCGGAGGAGCGGTCCGAGCTGATCCGCTCGATAGCCCTGGAAGGGCTCGACCTTACGAATATCGTCGACGATCTGCTGACCGCCGCAAAAGCCGAGGCGGGGACCCTGACAGTTGTCAAGGTCCCGGTTGACTTGCGAGCCAATGCGGCCCAGGTTCTGGAGACCCTGAGCGAGCCGCAGCGAATCGAGCTCAGCGGTTCGACGGTGCGGGTAGTCGGTGATCCGGGCCGCGTTCGCCAGATCCTGCGCAATCTCATCTCTAACGCCCTTCGCTATGGCGGCGAGGACATTCGGGTCAGCGTCATCGACGACCCATCTCCTCGGGTCCAGGTACGCGACAACGGGAGAGGGATACCCCTCGACGAGCAGGAGCGAATCTTCGACCCCTACGAGCGCGCTCACGATGCACCCGGGCTAACAGCCTCCATGGGGCTGGGTCTCACCATCTCCCGGAGTCTGGCCCGGCTCATGGGCGGGGACCTGACCTATCGCTACGAGGGTGGCGAGAGCATCTTCGAGCTGCTCCTGCCGAGGTTTGCTTCGGAAGCACCCGGAGTCTGACTCACTCCAGATTGGCGCCAATCGGCTGACCGAGCCTCAGCATTAATCAGGGCGTAACAAACTCGAAACGAGCGCCTTCTTACGTTGGGGACGTGGTCGCAATCGAAATCGGTGGGCTGGGTCATCTGACCCTGGATCCCGAGGCCTGACTTGGACGTCACCGAGGTTCTCCGAGACATCCTGATCGTCCTGGTCGCGGCCAAGGTGGCGGCGGAGCTGGCCGAGCGAGTCGGGGTGCCTCCCGTAATCGGCGAGATCGTGGCCGGCATCCTCATCGGCCCCTCGCTGCTGGGCTGGGTGGGAGCTGACGACCAGGTGTTGCGCACTCTCGGCGAGCTTGGGGTCATCCTGCTTCTGCTCGAAGTGGGCATGGAGATGAACCTGAGCGAGCTGGGAAGGGTGGGACGGGCCTCGTTCACCGTGGCATCGGTGGGGGTGATTGCGCCGCTGTTGCTCGGAACGGCGGCCATGCAACTGTTCGGCGACGACTTCAACACCGCCTTGTTCATCGGTGCCGCCCTCACTGCAACCAGCGTGGGTATCACCGCTCGGGTGTTTGGCGACCTGCGGGCCCTGGCCACGACCGAGGCTCGGATCGTCCTGGGCGCAGCCGTGGCCGACGATGTCATGGGGCTCGTGGTGTTGACCGTGGTGGTCCGGCTCGTCACCGATGGGTCGGTCTCGGTCGTCTCGGTGCTCGGGATCATCGGCGTCGCCGTGGCCTTCCTGGTCATAAGCGGAATAGTCGGGCTTCGGGTGGCTCCGGCTCTTTTCGCCGGGATCGAACGGGTTTCCCGGTCAACCGGAACCTTGATCGCTCTTGCTCTGGCTTTCACACTGGCATTCGCAGAGCTGGCCAACGCGGCCAGGCTGGCTCCCATCGTCGGCGCCTTTGTGGCCGGCTTGGCCCTGGGCCGGAGCCGGCAGCGAGATCGGATCGGGCGGGAGCTGGCACCGGTCGGTCATCTCTTCATCCCGGTCTTCTTCCTCCAGATCGGGATCGACGTCGACGTTTCGACATTCGTCGATGGACATGTGCTGTTCGTTGCCGGCGTGCTCCTGGTGATCGCGATCGTCGGGAAGCTGGTCTCGGCGGTGGGGGCGTTCGGTACCCCGGCCGACCGATGGCTGATCGGTCTGGGGATGCTCCCCAGAGGGGAGGTGGGTCTCATCTTCGCCACCATCGGCCTCCAGAGCGGGGTGCTCGACGACCCCCTCTATGCCGCGCTGTTGTTGGTCGTGCTGATCACCACCTTGATGACTCCCCAGCTGCTGAAGATGCGCTACGGCGTGTTGCGCCAGCGAGCCGTGCCCGTCGGGCCGGGGCCCACCACGGGGATGCCGGCCGGAGGTTGGCTGAGGGTGCTCGATGGCGAGGTCCGGCTGGCGGCTACCCCCCCGGCGCACCTGGCGCTGCCCCTGGCCCTCGATGCAGCGTTGCTGCTGAGTTCTGCCCAGCCGTCGGCCGAGTTGCTGGATTGGCTGTCCCGAGTCGCCAAACCCAATGTGCAATGGGACAGGAGGTCGAGGGAGTCACTGCTCAAACTGGTGCAAGAGGGCAATGCCAGATCGTGGCGATTTCTGGAGACGACCGGTGTGCTCGATCAGGTTCTTCCGGAGCTGGCCACAACTCTTCGGACCCGCCAGGCCGATCCGTTCCAACTCGACCCGATGGAGACCCATCGCTGGACGGTCATCGAGGAGCTGCGCCGAATCATCGAGTCCGATCCGAATCTGGCGATCGAATCCGGGAGACTCGCTCATCCGGAATGGCTTTTGCTGGCTGCTCTGCTGTCCGAGGGCCTGGTCGATCACGAGGCGCCGGTGGCAACCACCAGGCGGATCGTTCGCAGACTCGATCTTGGCGCTCGCGCCGAACAGGAGATCGCGGGGCTCATCGAAGACGGCGAGTTGATGTGGTCCGCCGCCCTTCGGGCCGACGGGCTCAGCGAGCAGTCGGTGATTCAGGTGGCGTCGCATCTCGACACACCGGAGCGGGCTCGGGCCCTCTTTCTCCTCTCCTTGGCCCGAATGGGAGATGTCGATCACGAGGACTACGAGCGACTCCGTCAACTCCACGAGTTGATACAGGACGCTCTCGCCCACAGCGAGCTGACCGGGCTCGAGGTTCGCAACCTGGCGGGGAGGCGCAAGGCAGAAGCCATCCGCCGGGTGGGAGGGAATCCCGACCTGATCAAGCGAATCGAAGGTGCGCCCCAGGGTTATCTGCTGCGTGAGAGTTCGGACGCCATCGCCCGCCAGGTGGCTCTCTTGGAGCCGGTTCCGGGTGCCAGCGAGGCCAGGGTTGCGATCACCGGGGCCGGGGAGGGGTCCGGGGCGTGGGTTGATGTCGGCGCTCGGGATCGTCCAGGTCTGCTGGCGGCGGTTACCGGGGTGCTCTCCGGCCTCGGGGTCAACGTATCGGAGGCGCTGATAGCCACGTGGTCCGACCGGGGGGCCCTGGAGACCTTCCGGGTATCCGAGGCGCCCCCGCTGCCAACACCCGACCACCTCGCTCACGAGATCGAAGAGAGTCTCGACCTTCCCATCGTCGCCGTCCCGATCCCCGAAGCGGTTGTGGAGTTCGACGACGCCTCCTCACCCTGGCACACAATCGCCGAGATCCGAGCGCCCGATCGCCCAGGTCTGCTTCATTCCCTGGCCTCTGCCATCGCCGCCGCCGGGGCCGACGTCCAGGCCGCCCGAATCAGCACCGAAGGGGCGACCGCCGTGGGTCGGTTCGACCTCAACAACAGGGTCGGGGGAAAGCTCACCGAGGCCGACAAGGAGCTGATTCGGTTCGTGATGGCCGAGGGAGGAACGGCCACTCGCCGGCGTTGGGGCTTCCAGCCACCGAGGTGGGCTCAACGGATCGGCAAGTAGTGCTCGGCGTTGGCGTCGCCCGACCGGTATTCTCGATGACCGGCTCGAATCCGCTCGGGGTTCGACCACAGAACCGGAGGTCTCCGTGAAGTCGTCTCGTGTCGTTGTCCTGATCTTGATGTTGTTGGTGATAGCCGCGTGCGGGGGAGGTGCTTCGGGAGACTCCACCACGGTCCCCGCCGACACCACGACTCCCGGAGCCGATGTCACCAGTCCGGCTGAGTCGACGACGCTTCCCGAGGACGACGAGTCCGACCCGGGCACGATCACCGACTTGTCGGACATGCCGGCCGAATGTGTCGATGCGTTCAGGGCCTTTCTCCAGGAGTTGGAGCCGATTGTGGAGGACATCGATTTCGAGAACGCGACGATGGCGGATCTCGAAGAGTTCAGCACCCAGATAGAGCCCATCGCCACGCAGTTCGAGGGTGAGACCGCCAGCTGCCCCGAGCTCGACCTTTCGGCCGAGGAGAGCATCGCCTTCATGAGGGAGGTGGCGGAGCAGGACGCCCCGGGCGCGGTGGCGTACTTCGACTGGCTCGAGGAGTTCATCGTCAGCATCGAAGGTGGCGGGGGGTCGGCGTCGGGCGACTGCGAGACCGACATCGCGGCCCTGCAGGCGTACGTCGATCAGGGGGGCACGATGGCTGACCTGACAGTGAGCGACGTGGCAGCCGTCAGCGGGTTGATGACCGCCGCGAGCACCGAATGCCCGCCCGAGAGATTCCAGGAGTGGATCAGCCAAGAAGACGTGGCCGCCTGGGCAGCCGGATAAGGACTAGCTATCCCAGCGGTAGCGGGCCTGAGGTCGACCGCTGTTAGCGTGGCCGGGTGGGCGAACCGCCGAGCCCAGCCGTGTTGCTCGAGGGGGTCCTTGAGCGGATAGCCGATAATTCGGAGCCGCTGGCTGGATTCGCCCGCGCCTACCTGCACCGCATTCCCTGGGATGTGGCCATGAACCCCGACCCTGCCTATCAAGAGGTGGTCGGCTTATTCGAGTTCATCAAGCGGCGCATCGGCCCCATTGCGGTGCGGGCGTACAATCCCACGCTCGACATTCACGGTTACGAATCGACCGGCACCGTGGTCGAGGTCCACGTCGACGATGGGCCGTTCCTCGTCGACTCGATCACCGCCGAGCTCCAAGCTCACGGTCTGGCGGTGGTGCGG
>DATDPT010000038.1:0-15763 GCA_035292605.1 Acidimicrobiia bacterium | reverse complement strand
GCCGGGAGTGGGACTGTCTGACCAGGTCGAGCAAGCGGTGAAGGAGCTGGTGATGGAGATCGATCGTGCATGAGAGTGGGATAGTGCGCGACCTGATGAGCCGGGTCGAGCAGGAGATCGATGGGGCGCAGGATCAGGTCGCCAGCCTGAGATTCAGGGTGGGGGCGTTGTCCGGCATCGGCCCGGATTCGCTGAGGGAGGGCGTCCACCACTATGCCTTGGAAGAATGGGGCTATGCGCCGGAGGTGGAGGTGGAGCAGTCTGCGGACCCCACCGACTCGAGTGCCCTCGGGGTGCTGCTGGTTTCGATCGGGCTCGAGGGCTAGCGATGTGTGTCGCCATTCCGGGACGAGTAGTGAGCATCGGAGATCCAACGGCTGCCTCGATCCCGGGAAGAGTGTCGATCATGGACACCGAGAGAGACATCGACCTGGTCATGGTCCCCGATGCAGTCATCGGGGACTACGTGGTGGTCCATTCTGGATATGCCCTCGAACTCATCCCCCGGGATCGTGCCGTCGAGACCTTGGCGCTGCTCGGCTTCAAACGAAGATGATCTGGGCACCCTCGGAGAGTTCGATGAAGTCGGTTGCGCTGATGATTCCCTCGACCCGCTCGTAGAGGTCCTTCTCCTCGATGTGCATCATGTCGGCGGACATGCGGCATGCCCAGAGGTGCCCACCAGCGTCGGTGATCATCTCGAGGAACTCCGGAACATCCGGTATGTCGATGCCCTCGATCTGCTTCTTCATCATGTGGGTGGCGAATGATGTCATCCCCGGAAGTCCCATGAGCATCGGCGGCATGTGCGTCGCCGGATTCCCGACCGGTGTGAACTTGAGATGACCCATCGTCACCTTGTTGATCATGTCGAAGCCCCAGAAGGTGAAGAAGACGTGGGTCTCGATGCCTTCACCGAGCGCGGCATTCGCCAGCACCAGCCCGGGGTACGCCATGTCCAGCGAGCCCTTGGAGCAGATGATCGCCAACTTGCGGCCCGTCGACTCCTCGTCGAAGACCGGCACCGGTGCTTCCAGTGTCATTGTCATGGTCGCTCCTTTAAACGCATCCGACCGGCTTGGGAAGCCCGGCCACATAAGCCATCTTCTTTGCCGGCTTCTTGGGGAACAGGGCAAACATGTCCTTGGTCGCAACCCCGCCGGTGGTTGCCATGCGGCGCAGGGTCGGGGTCTCGCCGTTCGCCGCGAAGTCCGAACGGGCGAATCGGATCGCCGACCAGTGCCCTTCGGTCAACTCGATGCCGATGTTGGCGGCAAGGGTTTCCGCCAGGCTCTCATCCCATTCCATCGGATCAGTGAGAAAGCCTTCGACATCGACGTGGATGTCGCGCCCTTGAATGGCTGCAACCGTCATATGGTCACGTCCTCTCTTTCTGTTTGACCGGTTGGAATCTCCTTGCCGGCCATCGACATCGCATTCGGGACCGGAAGTCGGCGTCCTGGCAAGAGCATGTGCCAATAGATGGGCTTGAAGGCGAGCTTGCCCAGGTGGTTGATCCGGGTTTCCTTGAGAAGACTGAGAGGCCCCACCACCGGGAGGGGGTAGGTGCCGGGCAGGGGCTCGGTGTCATAGTTGAAATCGATGAGGAGAGCCTTGCCGGCGCCCGACTCGACGAAGCAGTTGGCGTGCCCATCGAATGCGCGCTGCATCGGACGCCCGGCGATGTGATCGAGGAAGTTCTCGACGAACACTTCGACCGCGAAATGTGCCACCGAGCCCGCCTTCGAGGTGGGGAGTGCGGCGGCGTCACCAAGGGCGAATACGTTCTGGAGACCATCTGCCAAGAACGTATGCGGGTCCACCCTCACATGGTTCAACTCGTCACCGAGCCCAGACCCGGCGACGAACTCGGCCCCCATGTTGACGGGCACGGTTACGAGGAGGTCGAACGGGATGGCCCGCTCGTCATATGAGACGATGGCGCGTTCCTCGATGCGCTCCACGTAGAAATCCGGCTCGACGCGGATGCCCCGGGAGTCGAGCATGTTTCCCAACCGCTCGGATGCGATTGGCTTGGTGAAGGCCCCGGACAAAGGAGTCGCAAAGGTCATTTCGACGCGATCTCGAATACCGGCTCTCCTGAAGTAGTCGTCTGCCAGGAAGGCGAACTCGAGCGGGGCCACTGGACACTTGATCGGCATTTCGGTGATGTGGACGACGAACCGGCCACCCCCCCAATTCTCCAGTTTTTGGCCCAGAGCCTGAGCACCTGGCAGCGTGTAGAACTCGTGGACCGTCTTCCCCAGGCCGGGGCCGATCATGCCTGGCGTCATGTCGAGACGAGGATGAGTCCCGGTAGCGATCACGAGCTGGTCGTAGTGGATGGTCTGGCCGCTGGCGAGCTCGACCAGGCCGGCTTCGACATCGATCCGCTCGACTTCTTCGGTGATCAGAGGCACCCCAGCCGGCAGCTGGGGCTGGGTTGGTTTGAGAAGCTCACTTGGCTCGTATCGGCCGAACGGCACAAACACCAAGCCTGCCTGGTACAGATGAAACGGAGACGGCTCGATCACAGTGATGTCCCACTCCTGCGGCGGAAGCAGTGGTCGAAGCTTGTTGACGACCATCGTTCCAGCGGTGCCGGCACCCAGAACCAAGAGGCGTTTCATCGGCATCTCGCTCGCATGACCCCAAGCTAAGGCCACTCCTCATGGTCGAAGTAGAGCCAAATGGCCCAGCCATATGGGAAAACGACGCGGCGATCCTGGTCAAACGGCCCTGTTGTGTCATCTCGTATGGTCTACCTTCCAATCAGATATCGGGACCAAAGGTGAGGTTTGACAGGTCGATGCCGACGGGATATCCGCATCCGACGCAGCTTGTCGCTCTCGAACAGCTGACCGAACAGCTCGACACGCCGCTCGAGACCGGGCTCGGTTCTGAAGAAGCAACCGCCCGCCTTGCTGCTGGGCGAAACGAGCTGCCATCCACTCCCGGTCCATCTCTGGTGGACCGTGTCTGGCGAAACGCAAGGGAGCCGATGTCGCTGCTTCTCATGACAGCGGCAGCGGTCAGCGTCCTGGCATCGGGTGAAGTGCGGGACGCCATCGCCATCGTCGCCATCGTGGTGCTCAACATCGTGGTTGCTGTGGCTCAGGAGGAGAAAGCCTCGACCGCTCTCGAAGCACTCCGCTCAGAAGCGGCGCCTACGGCTTCGGTCCTGCGATCGAACCACGCGGTGGTCATTCCGGCCGGAGAGGTCGTTCCCGGAGACGTGGTTCTCCTCGCGGCCGGGGACCGGGTCCCTGCCGACATGTGGCTCTTCGCTGCCTGGTCGATGGAAGCCAACGAGTCTCTCCTCACGGGCGAGTCCTTGCCAGTGGTCAAGACCCCAGCTGATGAGGGAGATATGTCGCTCCCGATGTCCGACCGATTCTGGATAGCCCATGCAGGCAGTCTGATCACCGCCGGATCAGGGCGAGGCGTGGTCGTCGCCACCGGGTCGTCGACCTCGTTGGGCCGACTCGCCAGCCAACTGACCGCGGAATCCCCGACCACTCCCCTCCAGAGGCAGCTGGGGAGTCTCTCCACTCGATTGGGTCAGGCAGCGCTGGTTATCGCCGTGATTGTCTTCGGCCTGACCGCCGCCCGCCTCGGAGGCTCGGCATCGGCCTTCGAACAAGCGTTTCTGGCAGCGGTAGCCCTGGCAGTGGCAGCTGTTCCCGAAGGGCTGCCTGCCGTGGTGACCCTGAGCCTTGCTCTCGGGGTGGGACGGATGGCCCGTGAAGGCGCAATTGTGCGGAATCTGCCCGCGGTTGAGACCCTGGGCTCGACAACGGTCCTCCTCACCGACAAGACCGGGACGCTGACCCAGAACAGAATGCGACTCGCACAACTGATCGTGGTCGACGGGCGATCGTTCGCCCCATCCGAGCTTTCGGGGCCGCTCAGAGAGGCTGTTCTCGATGTCGTGGCATTGTGCAACGACGCCACCCTGGATCCGCCTCGCGGTGATCCCGTGGAAATCGCCATGTTGGAGGCCTTCGAGCCGGCCGAGATCGAGCATCTGCGGTCGCAGCGACCACGCGTCGGCAATGTCCCCTTCGATTCGCAGCGAAAGATGATGAGCACGTTGCATCAGGGGCGAGCCGGGTTCGAGCTCTTGACCAAGGGAGCACCCGAGAATGTGCTGGAGAGCAGCGAGCTGGCAATGATCGACGATGGGTCAGACCGACCGATGACTCCCGACCAGCGGCTCTCGATGCTGTCCACGGTCGACCGACTGGCGGCAACCGGGGCCAGGGTTCTGGCGTTGGCAGTCCGACGTCTCGACTCGGCGCCGGCAGATCTCGATTCCATCGAGCAGCGCCTCGTTCTCGTGGGTCTGGCCGTCCTGCACGACCCGTTGCGGCCCGAGGCATCGGATACGGTTCACAAGTTGACCGAGGCGGGGGTGAGGCTGGTGATGGTGACCGGAGACCACGCCGGCACCGCCTCTGCCGTGGCCCGGGCTGCCGGTTTGAGCCACGGGGCGGATGAGGTGTTGACCGGCACCGAGTTGCGGTCTGGCGGCATCCCCGATGACCTCGACTCCGTGAGTGTTTACGCCCGGGTCGAACCTGAGCAGAAACTCGACCTGGTGGAGGCGTTTCAGACAGCAGGTCAGGTGGTCGCGGTCACGGGCGACGGGGTGAACGACGCCCCGGCCCTGCGTCGCGCCGACATCGGGGTGGCCATGGGCCGAGATGGGAGTCAGGTGGCTCGGGAAGCGGCTGACCTGGTCATCACAGATGATGACCTGCGACTGGTCGTGAAGGCGGTGTACGCGGGACGGGCGATATTCGACAACATCCGAAAAGTGGTGGACTACTTGGTGGCCGGCAATCTCTCCGAAGTGACCGTGGTCCTCATCGGGCTCGGCTTCTTTCCGGGAATCGGGATCCCTCTCCTGCCTCTCCAACTGCTGTGGATCAACCTGCTGACCGACGGTCTACCTGCTCTGGCTCTGGCATTCGACCGGCCGAGAGGAGCCGCGTTGGGTGGGTCTCTGAGAGGATCGCAACTCCTCTCCAGGCGACACCTGGGCTTGCTTGCCACCAGAGGAGTGGTTCTGGCCAGTGGCCCAATCGTCGCGTTGGCAATCGTCCGCTCCCAAGATGCCAGCTGGGCCGTGGGCCGCACGGTGCTTCTCACCAGTCTTGTCTTTGCGCATCTTCTCTACGTTTACGTGGTGCGACTCCCCCTTTCCGTGAACCTCTCGAATCACAGGCTCACCGCGTCGATAGGGTTGGGTTTGCTGCTCCAGGTCGCCCTGGTGCTCGGTCCTCTTGGAGGCGTGTTCGGAGTCTTACCCCTCGACCAGAGCCAATGGCTGGTCGCACTGGTCACCGGGTTGACACCGGTTGCCGTTTTGGGATCGATTGAGGCAGTCCGGTTGCGCTTGGCCCCCAAAGCCACGTGACGTTGTGACCTTCGTCACTGGCGCTTCTTCTGCCGACGCCGGATGATTCGGTACATGAGTCACGACAAGCGCGCCGCATTGATCGCGGCGTTTGCACTCGCTGTCGCCTCTTGCGGGACCGGCGAAGGCGCTGAGTCCACAACAACCGAGAGCCCAACGAGCACCGGGCCCGAGACGACGACCACCCACGCCACCGCCACCACCACGACGTCATCGGCTGGCTCGACCACCACATCGGTGGGCACTATTCGGCGGGTGGTCTACCTGCTACTCGAGGAGGTCGGAAACGGAACCGGGGGGCCGTTCCTGGTTCCTGTGTATCGCCAGGCTCCCGACTCCGGCGATGCAACCATGCTTGCGGTTGAGCTCCTGTTGCAAGGCCCGACCGCGGATGAGGTCGCCGGCCTCCCCGCGATGCACACGGCCATCCCGGAGGGGACGAACCTTCTCGGGTTGAGGGTCGACAGCGGAGTCGCCACGGTCGACCTCAGCGGCGAGTTCGATGACGGCGGGGGCAGTGCCTCGATGTTCGCCCGAATCGCCCAGGTCGTCTTCACCGTCACCCGCGCCGCGCAGGTAGACGAGGTTGCCTTCTTCATGGACGGCGAGCCTGTGACCGTGTTCTCCTCGGAGGGAATCGAGCTCGATCGGCCCCAGACCCAAACCGACTACTACGACTTCCTTCCTGCCATCTTCGTGGAATCTCCGGCGTGGGGTGAGCCGGTGACAAGCCCGATACAGGTGGAGGGCCTGAGCAACGTCTTCGAGGCCGTTTCTCAGATCATGCTCACAGATGACGACGGGCTAGCTCTCTTTGAAGAGACCGTCATGGCTAGCTGTGGCACCGGGTGTTGGGGAGAGTGGGAGGTTTCTATGCCTTACACGGTGGAGCGGGACCAGGTCGGCGCCTTGATCGTCTGGGAAAACTCGGCGAAGGACGGAAGTCGCATCAATATCCGCGAGTACCCCATCCTGCTCCGGTAGCTCCAAAGCCGCTTCCTCCGTGCGGTTTCTCAAACGAGGGATCGGACCCGTCATGCCGCCGTTCGTTTGACGATCAGCACATCACAGGCGGCAAGATGGATCGCACGGTGACTGGTGCTCCCCAGGATCAGCGCCCCCACCTCGCCGCGCCCCCGCGTGCCCACCACCAATAGAGACGCCCCTACGTCGTTGGCGTACGACACGAGAGCGTCCGGCGGATAGCCCTCGAGATCGACCCGCCGGATGTCGACCTTCGCTGCGGAGAGCTTCTCCTCGAGCGGGCCCCAGACCGCGCTGCGGTGACCTTCGGCAATCGCAACGAAGTCGACCGGTATGTCGACATAGGTGAAGGGCAGGTGAAAGACGTTGACAACGTGGAGCTCTGCTGCCCTCCACCCTGCCTCCTCGATGGCCTTGCCGAGAACCTCCTTGGCCAGCGGCGACTCGTCAACTCCGACGACGACAACCATGAGAGACCTCCTTGGTAGATCCCAGCTTGACACGCCTGTGAGGACTGCGTCTATGGCCGGAAGTCCCGGTCCTGTAGCCGTACTGCCTTGTTCGTTCCCTGATCCGTCCCTGAGCCCGGACCCATGTCGCGGTGTGAAAACGGGCCATTTGACCCTGGTCAAGCTGTCTGCCAAGTCGGAACATCGTTGGTGAAACCCATGCTGGACCGGGCCGCCTGCTGCCCACGGGTCAGGCCCGAGGAAGGAGGTGAACCACCATGGAACTCAAAGTATGGACACCGTTCTTCGACCTCGACAAGGAGTGGCGGTTGTTCGACTTCCCGCGATTCATCGGTGAGCACGAATTCGCATTTCGACCCTCGATCGATGTCGCCAGACAAGAAGGGGAATTGGTCGTGATCGTCGAGCTGCCCGGCATCGACCCCGATAAGGACGTCGAGATCTCTGTCGATGATGACATCCTCTCGATAAAGGGCGAGAAGTCGGCGGAGACTGAAATCTCCGAGGACAACCGGTACGTCCACGAGAGGGCATACGGGAGGTTCCAGCGTCGAATCCCGCTCCCCGTTGGGGTTGACCCCGACAAGGTGACCGCCGATTACGACAAGGGAGTACTCACCGTGCGGGTGTCGCTTCCCGAGGAGAAGACCACCGAAGCGCACCACGTCCCGATTGAGGTCAAGACATCCTGATCAACTGACAGGACCGATGAGAGGCGAGCCATCCAATAGCTCGCCTCTCTCGACGCCTCAACACTGCGCGGTCTGCTGATCTCGAGCGAGGGCGCTAGCCGGCGACGCCGATATCGACGTTGAAGGCCTCGAACACCAGGTCGGATCCTCGCTGTCGGTGCAACGTCAGCCGTCCCAGGAGACGGGTCACCGCACGTCGCAGACGAAGCGGGTCGTGTGCCGGGTCGATCTCAACCGCTCGTGAAATCTCTTGTGCCCGAATCAGGGCCGTCACCAGTTGGCGGTGCTCTTGCCGGAGAATCTCCACTTCCGAGGCCAGCCTCGGCGTCGACTCCATGATCTCGGCGAGTAGGCCATCAGGGCCCTCCACCTCCTCGATGTGCTCGTCGAGTGCCTGCCGTAGCTCGGCCAGGCAAGCCTCGACCTCGCCGAGCCATCCCTGCCGACCCGACGGGCGGGCCACCGCTTTCTCCGAGTCGATCATGGCGCCGCGGAGCCCGTGGCGACGTGCCCTGGCTCTTGCCAGAACAGCACTCGGGTGTTGCTCGACGTTCCCCGGCTGGTCATCGGCTTCCTCGGCGGCCAACTGGAACTGAAGTTCGCTCCCAGGCGCCCGATAGAGGTCAACCCCCTGCGCCGACTCCTCCAACTCCAACAGGCGGTCTGCATCGGTTCGTGCCATATTCGAAGCCTCCTTCCTTCCTTCCCGCACCGTCAAGAAGGCCGTGAGTCCCGATTCCCGCAGCATTCTCGTGACACGTCAAGCAGTCTTCTTGGACGTCTTCTTCCGTGATGGATGCACCACCGCATCGCTTCCCGGAAAGACCAGAGTCTCTCGCTCATCGTCGGACCACCGGACAAGGAACGGTGGCTCTCCACCCTCTCCTTTCACTTCGAGGATCTCACCCTCTTTGTCGGTCTCGCCGACGTGGTGACCCTGGATCAATAGACGGTCGCCGGGCTTGGCATGCATCGAGACTCCCTTCGTATTCACCCCCAGCATCCCCCTCCCCGGTGTGCGCTGATAGGGGCAAAAGGCCCGATGGGGGCGAAGAAACTCAAGACCACCGAGACGACGAGTCAGCCGCTGTGCGTAACCAGATACTCGACCGCGCCGTCAATGGTCAGGAATCGCGAGACATCGCGTTGTGGGATCTCGACCCCCGTGACCTGGTTGATGCCCAGCATCCAATTCAGGTAGTCCATCGAGTCGAGATCGAGCTGCTCGGTGAGGTCTGAGGAGTCGTCCACTGTGGCCGGATCGACTTCGGGTGCTATCTCTCCGAGGACCTCGAAGATGGTCTGGCGTGCCTCTTCCTTGTTCATAGCGCTTCCGGCTCCTGGAGTAGTCGATCCAATGCGTCGAGGAACAAACCTCCTCGATGCCCGTCGGTCACCCGGTGGTCCCCGGCAAGAGTGGCGTGGACGACGGGATGCACGGCTGGCTGACCGTCGATGGCGACGGGCATGTCCACCACCCTGCCAAAGCCGACGATGGCCACCTGTGGAGGGATGATCACCGGGAAGGCGGTCTCCACACCTCGCTCGCCGAGGTTGGTCACCGTGATCGTCGGGTCTGACATCTCCGAGCTTCTCAACCTCCAGGAGCGGGCTCGATTCACCAGATCCCGGAGACTCGTCATCATCTCGTCGAGGCTGAGCCGGTCGGCCTCGTGGATCGCCGGTGCGACCAGACCGCCCTCCCTCAGGGAGATCGCCACACCGAGATGGATAGCGTCGCTGGGCCGGAACCCGTCGTCGACCCAATGACCGTTGAGATCAGGAGTCTCCCGTAGGGCGAGGGCAGTCGCCTTCAACAACAAGGCGGCAGGGAGAATCCGCCCGGTTATCGGTCGCTGTTCGTTCTGGGCTGTCAACCATCGGAGAGCGCGGTCGAGATCGATGTGGTTGGCGAGGTAGTAGTGGGGGATCTCACGCTTGGAATGAGCCATCGATCGAGCGATCGCACGGCGCATGGTCTCAGATCGCCCCTCGGGCTCGGTTGTCTCGACCGGCAGATCCGGCGGCGTCGGCGTCACGTGCTCCATGGCGCGAACGTCCTTTGCGGTGACCAGCCCCGCGAGCCCGCTTGCAGGCACGATCCCCAGGTCGACTCCGGTCTCGCGGGCGAGCCGCCGTGCCAGCGGTGAGGCCTTCACCCGTTGCACCCGGCCAATCACCGGTTCTGCGGCACGGCGTACGTCTTCCCTGGTGATCTCCCCAGCCGGGCCACTTCCCACCATCCGAGCCGTGTCCACGCCGAGCTGGTGGGCAAGATGACGCACCGGCGGCGACGGCACCCCGTGCCTCGGGGCCGCACGTATGGGCTGCCCTGCGACCGCCTCTTCGACCGCGGGCACCTTCGGGCTCGATCGGGGTTGGGCGCCCTCGAGCGGGCGGATGCGGGCGAGCAAGGTACCGACCGGCAGACGGGTCGGGCCGGGCGCGAGAACCAACTCCTCGACAACCCCCTCGTCCCAGCACTCCACCTCGAGCACGGCCTTATCCGTCTCAACCTCGGCGATGATCTGGCCCTTGTGCACGGTGTCCCCGGGTTTCACCAGCCAGCAGTTGAGCTTGGCCAGGTCCATGTCGGCTCCAAGCGAGGGGAGCACAAAGTCGATCATCAGCCCACGATTTCCCGCGCCGCGGCGACTATTCCGGAAACCTGAGGCAGAGCTGCCTCCTCCATATGCCTGGCGTAGGGGATGGGAACCTCAGCAGAGCACACCCGGCGAATCGGTGCATCCAGCTCCCAGACCGCCTGCTCGGCAATGCAAGCTGCTATCTCGGCCGAGATCCCGGCCGTCTTCCAGCCTTCGTCGATGATCACAGCGTGATGGGTGGCACCGACCGAGGCCAGGATCGCCTCGGTGTCGAGGGGGCGAAGCACGCGCAGGTCGAGCACCTCTGCGGAGACACCGAGACTGGCCAGGTCTTCGGCGGCAGCCAGGGCCTTCGGCAAGCTCCCGCCGTAGGTGATCAGGCTGACGTCCGACCCGGCCTGGCGGACCCGGGAACTGACGATGTCAACGGGCCCGCCGGGCTCGGGGAGCTCACCCTCCGAGTTGTATAAACCGGAATGCTCGAAGATGATGACCGGGTCGGGATCGGAAAGGGCAGTGGGGAGCATCCAGCGAGCATCCTCAACCGTTGCGGGAGTCACCACCTTTATCCCCGGGATGTGGGCGTACCAACCTTCGAGTGAGTGGGAATGCTGGGCACCAACCTGACGTCCGGCGCCGGTCGCCATGCGGACGACGAGCGGCACGTTGAACTGCCCGCCCGACATGTGCAGATAGAGGGCGGCGTTGTTGACGATCTGATCGAGAGCGAGCAGCGAGAAGTTGACCGTCATCACCTCGACGATCGGGCGCATCCCACCCAGGGCCGCCCCGATGCCGGCTCCGACGAAGGCGGCTTCCGAGAGCGGGGTGTCCCTCACCCGCTCCGGCCCGAATTCCTCGAGCAGCCCCTTGGAAACTGCGTAACAGCCACCGTAGCGGCCCACATCCTCGCCCATGAGGAAGACACGATCGTCCTGCTGCATCGCCTCGCGAATCGCCTCGCGGACCGCCTCGCGGTAGGTGATGGTCCTGGTCTGGGTCAGTACATCGGTCATCAGCGGCCAACCTCCGAGTAGACGAACCGTGTCAGCTCCTCGACGGGCTCCCAGGTCCCCGCCTCCGCAAAGGCCACCGCTGCCTCGACCTCTTCGGCCGCTTCGTCCTCCATCGCAGCCCTCTCCTCGCCGGTGAGGATCCCGTCGATTGTCAACTGCTCGTCGAGCAGACCGATCGGATCACGCTCCTTCCACTTCTCGACCTCTTCCTTGGAGCGATAGAGCTCGGGATCGAACATCGAGTGGGCACGGAAGCGGTAAGTACGGAATTCCAGGAAGTGAGGCCCTCCCCCGGACCTGACCGACTCGACAGCCCTTCGGGCGGCCTCCTCGACCGCGACAACATCCATTCCGTCGACCTCCCATGCCGGCATCTCATAGCTGGCGGCTTTGAGGGTCATCCGGGTCTGCGATTCGGACCGGGCCAGGGCCGTGCCCATGGCGTAGAGGTTGTTCTCACAGCAGAAGAGGACCGGCAGGTGCCACAGCGCGGCCAGGTTCATCGACTCGTGAAACTCGCCCTCGGCAACGGCGCCTTCCCCGAAGAAGACGGCCGTGACCCCTTTCCGGTCTTCAAGACGATCGGCGAGGGCGAGGCCGACCGCCAGCGGCAACCCACCGCCGACGATGGCGTTCCCGCCGTAGAACCGTGTCGACGCGTCAAAGAGATGCATCGAGCCGCCCCGGCCCCGGCTGCAGCCCTGGACCTTGCCGTACATCTCGGCCATCACCAACTTCGGGTCCATTCCGCGAGCGAGGGCATGGCCGTGCTCGCGATAGGTCGCGACGACAGCGTCGTCAGGCCGGAGTGCCTCCATCACACCGACGGCTACCGCCTCCTCGCCGATATACAGATGCAGGAATCCCCGGATCTTCTCGGCCTGATAGAGCTGTGCGCACCTCTCCTCGAATCTGCGGATCCGGAGCATCCCCCGGAGGAGGTCGACTCGATGTCGATCATCGCTCACGTCGTCACCTGCCTTCCAGCGTCGATAGGTCGCCGGTAGGCAACCCCAATTCCCAAGCCTTGAGCAGCCGGCGCATGATCTTGCCCGAGCGGGTGTGGGGCAGATCCTGCTCGTGGTCGATCTCACGGGGAGCCACCGCGGCACCGAGCTTCACCCGGCCCCACGCCAGAAGCTCCTTGTTGAGCGTGTCGGACCAGACGAAACCTGGGTTGAGTGACACAAAGGCCTTGACCACCTCACCGGCGACTTCGTCCGGTTTCCCGATGACTCCAGCCTCCGCCACCGCCGGATGCTCGATGAGCGCCGATTCCACTTCGAAGGGGCCGATCAGGTGCCCGGCCGACTTGATCACGTCATCGCCGCGGCCCACGAACCAGAAATAACCGTCCTCGTCTCGTTCGACCAGATCACCGGTGCAGTACCAGCCGCCAACGAAGGACTTCTCGTATCTCTCGTCCATCCCCAGATAGGCGCGGAACATCGAGGGCCACCCCGGCCGCAGGGCCAACTCACCCTCGGTCAGCGGTTCACTCTCCTCCTCGGCGCTCCCGTCGGGATTGGTCCGGATGTGACCTTCGTCGGTACGACGCAGGATGGTGGCCTCGACACCGGGCAGAGGGCGACCCATCGACCCGGGACGGATCTCTTCACCGGCATAGTTGGAGATCATGATCCCCCCGGTCTCCGTCTGCCACCAGTTGTCGTGGATCGGGAGGCCAAGTGCCTCGACTCCCCATACGACTGCCTCCGGGTTCAGGGGCTCACCCACGCTGGCCACCAATCGAAGTGACGAGAGGTCGTACTCCCCGGCCGCCTCTTGCCCCACCTTCATCAGCATTCGAACCGCCGTCGGCGCGGTGTACCAAACGCTGACCCGCTCATCCTGGATGATCTGGTACCAGCGATCTGCGTCGAACTCGCCCTCGTCGACGATACCGGTGACACCGTGGGTCAGCGGGGCGATGAGCCCGTATGAGGTGCCGGTAACCCATCCCGGGTCTGCGGTGCACCAGTAGATGTCCTCGGGGTGAAGGTCGAGGGCGTACAACGCCGAGACGTAGTGGTGAAGGACGGCCCGATGCACGTGGACGGCCCCCTTCGGAGCTCCCGTGGTCCCGCTGGTGAAATGAAGCAGGGCCATGTCCTCGGGCTCCATGGGCTCGGGGGGGCTCGCCGGATCTCCGGATGCGAGAACGTCGGAGAAGGAGAGAGTGCCCTCGACGGGGTCACCGACGACGATGACATGCTCGAGGTCTGGCAACCGCTCCCGAATGCCGGCTATCCGTTTCCGATAGAGAGGCCCCGTGGTCACGAGGACCTTGCCCTTGCCCATCGAAAGACGGGTCTGAATCGGCTCCGGGCCGAACGCGGAGAAAAGAGGTGCGGCAACGCTGCCGTTCTTCAACGCTCCCAAGGTGGCGATGTAGAGCTCGGGGATCCTCGAGGACAGGGTGAACACCCGGTCACCTTTGGCAACGCCCAACTTGCGCAGACCGGAGGCGAATCTCGAGGTTGCCTCGGCCAAGCTGGAATACGAGATATCCCTGCGCTCGCCTTTCCGCCCAAGCCAACGGATAGCGGTGCGGCCTCCGGCCCCGGCCTGGACGTGGCGGTCGACCGCCTCGTGGGCGATGTTCCATTTCCCACCCGGCAGGAGGCTGAGGTGAGATTGAGCCGTCTTCCAACTGAAGTCCACGCGCTCCTTGTCGTAATCAGCGAGGTTTGGTGCCAGGCGGAACGGGCCGCTCTTCTCGATCGGTGCGTACTTGGTCTCCATGGCGCTCTCCGGCTCATCCCAACCGTGCCAGAACGCCCTGCGCAGGCATAGGGGACTATGGACCCTCCCGCCGGGACCAAACGTCACCTGGCGGGCTCGATACTGACTTCTGGCCCTGGTCGCGGAGCGTCACATCGCGTTTCAATACGACTGAAGGAGGTTCATATGAGCCGTGAGAGAGACGTGTCGAGCCACCGCTCGGTGTGGCTGATGCTGATCGTGGCGATCGCCACCGGTCTGTTCGCCTTCTGGTTCATTCGCGGTCGCGCCAGTTGATGCCCGGGCCATTCTTGGGCCGGAGATCCATCGCAGCCAAGGAGTTCGAGATGAGCACATCCGCGGATAGCCCTTACATCCGTTGGTTTGAGGAGCTGGGAGTCGACGACGTCGCCGAGGTCGGGGGTAAGAACGCCTCGCTTGGCGAGTTGTACCGCGCTTTGACCCCACTCGGCGTGAACGTGCCCAATGGGTTCGCAGTGACCGCCCAGGCCTACCGGGACACGCTCACCAGTGCGGGAACTTGGTCGAGGCTGCAGGAGATCATCGCTGGGGTGGACAAGTCCGACGTCGATGACCTCGCTAGACGCGCCCGAAAGGCGCGTGAGCTGATCTACGAATCTGCCCTGCCCGAGCCAATCCGCGAGCAGATCATCACCGCATACCAGCGCTTGGTCGAGGAGTACGGCCCCGATCTGAGTGTTGCCGTCCGCTCGTCTGCCACCGCTGAGGACTTGCCTACCGCGAGCTTCGCCGGGCAGCACGAGACTTATCTCAACGTCCACGGGGCAGAGCGGGTGGTCGAGGCCTGTCGACGGTGCTTTGCATCGTTGTTCACCGACCGGGCGATCTCGTATCGGATCGACAAGGGCTTCGACCATTTCTCGATAGCCCTGTCGGTGGGTGTCATGAAGATGGTTCGCTCCGACCTGGCGAGCAGCGGTGTCCTGTTCACCATCGACACCGAGACGGGCTTCGAAGATGTCGTATTCATCACCGGTGCCTACGGGTTGGGCGAGACGGTGGTGCAGGGGGTCGTGGACCCCGACGAGTTCTACGTCCACAAACCCACATTCGAGCTCGGGCACAGGTCTGTCCTGAAGCGCAAACTCGGGCGCAAGCAAGTCAAGATGGTCTACTCCCAAGGCCGAGGGGGGCAGACCACTTCCATTGTGCCAACCCCCGACACCGATCGAGACAGGTTCTGCCTCACCGACACCGAGGTGCTCACCCTCGCCGGCTACGGGATCGAGGTCGAACGTCACTACGGCGCCAAGGCAGGCCACCGGATGCCGATGGACATCGAGTGGGCCAAAGACGGCATCGACAATCGCATATACCTCGTGCAGGCCAGACCGGAGACCGTGGCCTCGCAAAAAAGGGGAACGACCCTCACCGAGTATCTGGTCCAGCCCGGGGCAAAGGTCCTCGTCGAGGGCCGGGCAGTGGGCAGCGCGGCTGCATCCGGCTTGGCCCGCGTCATCACCTCCACCGCGGGTTTGTCGGCGTTCCGACCGAACGAGGTCCTGATCGCCGACACCACGACCCCTGATTGGGAGCCGGTCATGAAGAACGCGGCGGCGATCGTCACCAATCGTGGGGGGCGGACCTGTCACGCCGCGATCGTCGCCCGTGAGCTCGGGATACCCGCCGTGGTCGGAGCGGGGAACGCGACCGACCAACTCCGTTCGGGACAGATGGTCACCGTGTCCTGCGCCGAGGGCGAGGTGGGACGTGTCTACGCAGGGGAGGTCCCGGTCGAAGTTCGGACGATCGACCTCGCCGACCTGGCCAAGACCAGCACCGAGATCATGGTCAACGTCGGAAACCC
>DATDPT010000037.1:0-21465 GCA_035292605.1 Acidimicrobiia bacterium | reverse complement strand
GAAGGTCCGCCCCACAGTGTTCGCGCCGACGCTTCCGATGGGTCTCAACCTGGGGCGTCTCCATCATGTGCTGGTCGGGGTTCAGGACGAGGGCGGTGGCTGTCTCGGGCTCGGGATCCTGATCCACGAAGAGGACGCGCTCCGGGTCATGACCAACCGGGGCGAGGGGATGAAGGGCCTCCGGCTGGGTTCGATGAAGCTCGACCCCGATACCCTCGTCTCGAGTGTGATCAGCCTGCGCGAGGTGATGTTCGGGATCTGACCGACCGATCTCCAGACGTTCATTCCTCCTCGACATGGCGGCGATGGAACCTCGCAGACGACTCATGCGTCTATGGCCTGATGATCGAGGAGCACGTCTCTTTGAGTGATCCTGCCTTCCTCCCCTCGTTTGAGGGTTTCTACCGGGCCAGCTGGCAGCAGATCTACCGGGCGGTAGCGATCAGCATCAATGACCCCGACCTTGGCCGAGAGGCGGTCGACGAGGCCATGGTGCGGGCCTATGAACGATGGAAGAAGGTGTCGACGATGGCGAACCCCGAAGGTTGGGTGTTTCGGGTGGCCCTGAACTGGGCCGTTTCGCGGCTCCGTCGCCGCAAGCTCCGGTTTCGATCCGGCGAGCCGGTCGGTTTCTTCCAAAACCCCGAAATGGCAGACCTCAGGTTGGTGGAGGCAGTGCGCAGGCTCCCTCATCGTCAACGTGAGGTGGTAGTGGCTCGCTATCTGTTGGACATGTCGGAGGCCGATACCGCCCAAGCACTGGGGATTCCTCGGGGAACGGTCAAGAGCCGTCTCAGCCGTGCCCTCTCAACATTGAAGGAGGTCCTGTCGTGACATTGGACGAGAGAGTCCGATCCGACCTCAAGACAGCCGCTTCGCTTGTGCCCCACGCTTCCTCGAGCGATCCCGGCGAGGCCATTCGCCGCGGGCGTCGGAGACGGTTGGCGCGCCGAACGAGATGGAGCTTCGTCTCCGTCGCCCTCTTCCTTGGTGTGCTCGCCCTGGTGATTCCGTACGACCCCAATTCGATCGATCCCGCCGACACCTACGACGTGTTCAGTGTCGAGATTGCCGACCTGGCTGTCGCGGTCGTCGACCCCGAGCCGATCTCGGCCGACCCCGACTTGTGGATCGGGCTGCCAGGCCCCGCCCCCAGATTCGACACCTCAGATTTCGGCCCCGACCTCTCATTCACCCCGGGAACACCTTCTCCGGACGACTTGAACGATCGGATCCGACGGGCGGTCTATCTCGGAGAGCTGGATGGGGAACCCTTCTACCTCTTCTCGACTGATGCACCATCGATTTGGGATCGGCTGTTCGAGCTAATCGACGGTAATCTCTCGGGTGACGTCCTGGGCACCTCGCTCAGCTGCTGCACCGGCGGCGACATGGATCACGAGGGCGGACTTAGCGCTTTCAGCCTCAACCAGACAGCCGGACAGCCGGACTTGATTGTCGGCGAATGGTTGGGGCTCTCCCCGGCTGTCTCGGTGGTCGCCTACCAACTCGATGGTGTCTTCGTGGGTTGGCAGACACCCGTCGGCGGGGTCTCCACGATTCGACCGGATCACTTCCCAGCCGAGTTCTTGGTCATCACCTTCGACGCAGACGGTCAGGAGGTCGATCGCCTCGCTCCTCCGCCTCTCTCAGATCAGGACGGGATGCTCGGTGTTCGGGATGAGGAAGTCCCCGGATCGGAGTGGGCGCCATTGGACTCGGGCGGGATCGAGATCTCACCCGCGGACATTCCAACCGCCGAGTTGCGAGAAGTGATCGCTCCTCAGGCCGGAGACCGGATCTTCGCGGTGACCACCAACGGACAAGAAATCCTGGTTGTGATCCGCAGCACCGAACCCCACGCTTACGCCACATCGTGTGCGGTGCTGGCTGCGGTCGATCTGCCGCCCGGATGGGAGGGAACCTGTCTGGAAAGAACGGTCAACGGGCAGCGTGAATCCGGCGTGTTCGAGTACCAAGAGGTGACAAGCCAGGACGGCTGATGAGCCCTGAACTCACCCTCGGTGGTTAAAGCCCACTGAGGGAGAGGCCGATAACCCCTATATGACGGGGAAAAGGCGCTGGCTGTCATTTCTGTTCGTTGCCGCCCTGGCAACCATCGGGCTCGGCCTGGCCGCGGGCGCCGACTCGGGCACCGAAGCCGAGTTCCTCGCCCAGATCAACGCCTCACGCGCCGACGCTGGTCTGGGGCCCCTCTCTGTCGACGGCGGCCTCGTCTCACACGCCAGAAACCACACAGCCGACATGATGGCCGCCGGTGATATCTACCACTCGTCCAGCACCGAGCTCGGTGCCGCCGGCGGAACCGGATGGGAGAGGATGGGGGAGAACGTGGGCAAGGGTCAGAGCCCAAGCAGCCTCCACCAAGCCTTCATGAATTCACCGGGACACAAAGCCAACATTCTGGGTGACTACAACTACGTCGGCATCGGTACCGGGAGCCAGGACGGTTACCTCTACGTCACGGTCGTCTTCATGAAGAAGGGATCGACCCCGGCGCCCGCCACCACTACCACCGCCGTCTCTGAGTCGCCGGACACCACCGCAGCCCCGAGCCCCAACACCACCAAGCCAGACTCGACCAACACGACGACCGTTGCGACTACGACCACCGTTGCCCCCACCACCACGACCACGATGATCGTGGGGCCGGACAAGGCCGTGGTCCCCGGTCGAAACTGTGTCGAGGCCGGTCGCTTCGGCCAGCTCTGCCATAACTGAACCGTTGCGGGAACAGCGAGACGCCCGAGTGACCTCTCGGAGCCTCCTCCGCACTTCCCCGAACGGACGCTTCTCCGAACTGCCTCTCGGGCGTTCGCAGACCCGAATCTACGGATCCGAGCTCATCCGATCAACAACCCTCTTCACGACCCAACAGATCATCAAATAGCGCCGACTATCGTCCGCCGGTTGAGTATGGGTGGTCGCGGGGCGGTTACCAACAGCAAAACGGTTTATCCACAGAGCTTGTCAACAAGCGAGTGTTCACAAGTTTCTAACCGGAATTTTCGCGACTCGCCAAGAACGCCCGCCAGGCCCGCTGGTTGCGCATCAGGCCTGCGGAGGACCTCCACGGGCTGGGGCGGGATCCGGGACACCAGGATCTCGCTCAAGTCAAAGCCTCGTAGATAGCGGTGAGTTCCGCCACGGTGGACTCCCACGAGAACCGTTCCGCCCATCGAGGACCGGCGTCCTCCAGCTTCGAGCGCAAGACCGGATCGATCAACACCTGGAGGGCCGTCTCCGCCCAGAGGTTGGGGTCCCAACCGCCGACCAGGACTCCGCCCGACCCTTCACCGACCACCGTCCTCAGGCCGCCCACCGACGCGGCGACCACCGGCACACCCGATGCCTGCGCCTCGGCTGCGACCAATCCGAACGACTCGCTGCGCGACGGGACCAGAATCAGGTCCGCGGCCCGATAGACGTCAGCGAGCTGTCGATGAGGGACCGGCTCGGCAAAGGTCACCAGGTGGCCCAGGTCGTATCGCTTCACCATCCCCTGCAGCCGCTCCATCTCCCGGGCGCCATCGTCACCTGAAGGCGCCCCCACCAACACCAGCCGAGCGTCGACAAAGTGATTCGTGATCTCCGCAAAGGCCTCGATCGCCAGATCGGGGCCTTTCACAGGTTGGATCCTCCCCACATAGAGCACCGTGGTGACGTCGGGCCAGCCGAGTCGGATCCGCGCCGCCTCGCGGACACCGGGTACGAAGAGGTCGTGATCCACCCCGGGGGTGACGATCGAGATCCGGCTGGGATCGGCCCCATACCGGGTGATCAGATCCTCCCGTTCCGAGGTGTCGGAGACAACGTTGACGTCCGACTCTTCGATCACTTCCTGCTCGGCGGCGATTCTCAAGAGACGCACCGGAGTCTCGTCTCCGCGCCGGTGCGCCTCGTTCACCCGGCCCAGGGTGTGGGACGAATGGACGTGGGGCAGCCCGAAGTACCTCTTGATCCTCAACCCTGCCCAGCCTGAAAGCCAGTAGTGGCTGTGCACCAGACAGACATCTCCCATGAAGCCCATGCGGTCGATCACGGCGTCGGCATAGACACCGAGATAGCGGAGGGCGCGCCCGGGATCGAGCTCGCGTGGCGGCCCTGCCTCCACATGGTGGAGGGAGAAGCCCGGTTCGACGGTGATCGACTCCGGGACTTCACGGTCGTGACGTCGCGTGAATACGTCGACCTCGATCCCCTCCCTGGCCATGGCCCGCGCCAGCTCGTCGACGTAGACGTTCATCCCACCGGCCCAACCCCGCCCGGGCTGCACCAGAGGGCAGGTGTGCAGTGATAGGAAGACGACATGGTCGCCCATCAGGCCTCGATCCGGTAGAGCTGTCGAGGCGAAGCTCCGAGACGAGTCTTGTATTCCTCATCACCTTTGAGAAAGTCGAACCTGGTGACGCCTTCTCCAGCCAGGCGTTCGATGCTGTGAGTGAGCAAGACGATGCCGGGCGACGCTTCGGCGAGCTCGCTGTCGTGGGCGCTGTTGTAGAGGTAATAGGTGGCCCCCTCGGAGAATCCGAAGTGGGCGGCCACAGCTCTGCCACCGGCGAACAACTCGTCGACCCGCCACCCGGGCTGGCTGTAGAGAGAGCGAAAGAACTCCTCGCGCTCATCGATCATGAACCGCCCTTTGCGACCTGGTGACTTGCGATGAAGTTCGGCGAACCTGTCGAAAGCTCCATCGCGGTCGGTGTCGACGATGACCGCCCCGATCTGTTCCTCGTAGCGGCGTCGCTTCCTCCTCACCTCGTGTCGTTGCCGCTTGCCGAGTGTCGCCAGGTAATCGGCGCCGGGAGTCGACTCGATCACGGTGACTACTACGTCAGGTCGGGCTGTCACGTTCAGGCCGGTGGCGACAAGACCGGACACCAAGCGCGTGGCCGAGGCTTCGGGCAGGGAATCCAGGGAGATGCGAAATCCCTCCGCCACCATCGCTCCGAGCCGGGCGCCAAGTTGCTCGACCTCGTCGCCAAGCGGGCTGTGGTAGTCGGTGAGGTCGGCGTCACCGGCGATACGAAGCATCTGAGAATCAGCTGTCAGGGGAAGCTTCGAATTCCCGCTCTCGACGATCAGCGGCTCTCCGCTGCCGAGATGAGACCACCAGGCCGAGATGAACCCTGCCAACGGGAAAGGGCCGACGAACTCGTCGGCCGGAGGACCGGCCTCCTCCAGAGCCAGCCACGGAGCGGTAGTCCCGCTCACGCCCATCGCATCTCGACCCTCGGCTCCAACTCGCCGACCGGTATGTCACCACCCATGATCTTGGGCCGCCCGATCGTGGCGATCTGATTGGCCACATAGGCGGAGGGCTCGCCGAGTGCGTCGAGGGCCGCCGCCGCACCTACGGTGGCGGCCGCCTGCAGACCGTCCCACGACTTGACCGCAATTCCGAGCCTTCGCTCGAGAGCAACTCCCATACAACCTTCCGCGCCCCTCTTGGCCACGGCATTCATGGAGACGGCGATGGTGGTGTCACCCTGGCCCGTCCCGGAGACCAGCGCTGGATAGCGGTGCATGGAGATGAAGACCGGCCGGAGAGCGGGGTGATGAGAGAGCATCGCATAGAGGAGAGCCATCACCCGAGTTGTCGTCCGCAACACGGGAGCGCCGCATCCGTCGATGCCGACCGGGTCCGCTCGGTGTTGCCCGAGTTCGCTCACCATTTCGGTGATCAGTTGTTGGATCGGATGGTCTGGCGCCAGATAGTCCTCGGTTGACCAGCCCTGGGCACGGGCCGCCCGCAACCAGGCGGCGTGTTTGCCCGAGCAGTTGTGCCAGAGGGGGCGAGGTGAAACATGACCTTCTCCGGCAAGTCGACGCTCGGCATCCGAGGAGAGCGGCCAGCTCGCCGGGCAACGAAGATCCGAAACGTCGAGCCCGACCGTATGGAGCATCGACTCAACCAGGGCAACGTGGACCGGATGACCATCGTGGGATCCGGCGGCGACCGCCAACTCGACCGGGCGGAGCAGGGCCCCTGCTTGCTGGGCCACCGCCGCCTGAAACGGCTTGGCGGCCGATCGAAGGTAGTAAGGCCGGTCGATGTCCCCGGACCAAGCGATCAAATCCCCGTCCGCGGACACCACCGCCACCGCACCGTCGTGGAGCGTTTCGACCAGACCCGAGCGGGTCTTTGCGGCTAACAAGGCCTATCCGGAGACCTGTGCCTGGTCCTGTTGGCTCCGGTAGCGGGCGACGATCTCGTCCTGGAGTGCGTCGATGACAGTGTGGAGCTGCTTTCGCTGTGTCGACAACTCGCCTTCCACTTCTCTGAGCCGCTCCAAGGACTCGTCAAGCTCTTCGTCGGACAACTCGGGGAGCTGGGTGAGTATCCCGTCGTCCATGATCTTGTCGATGAGACGCCGGCCGGTGGTTGTCGGCAACGGAGGCATCACGTCGATATAGCGGAGGTTTGGCTCGGAGCCGAGAGTCATCCCGGCAGCGAGGATCTCAGGAAGCGCGTCGAGAAGGGACCGTTCCTCCTCACCGGTGCGACGACGGAGCTCGAAGTTCAACAAGTCCATCCGGCCATGGAGCAGGCGACGGTAATAGGAGATTTGGGTCTCAACGTCCTCTGCAGTGTCTCGCCTCGCCCTCAACTCGTCGAGGTCGAGCCCCCCGAGGCCGGCGAGGTACTCGGGCTGGAGGACGGTGTCGATTCGGCGCTGTCCGGTCACTGTGTAGAGGTTACCTGCAGGCCGCGGCAACGGTCGGATAGGGATTGACGGCCGGTGAGCCCGTCCCCCCCGGATGGATCTCGAAATGGAGGTGAGGGCTCCCTCCGGATGCGTTGCCCGAGGAACCATTGAAGCCGATGGTCTGGCCCTGACTCACCCTTGCGCCCGAGCCGACATTGAACCCGGAAAGATGGGCGTAGTAGAAGGCGATTCCGTTGTCCCCCGACAACCAGATCGAGTTCCCCCCTAGAGAGCTGTGCGAGGTGCGCACCACCCCGCTGTTCACGGCGTACATCGGCTCGCCGTTGGCGGCCATCATGTCGGTCCCCTTGTGACTCCGTCCGCCGGACCTCGGGAAACCCCAGGAATCGATGAATGACGTCCGACCCCGTGTGAAGGGGCAGATGAAAGACCCCACCTGGACTGATCCGCTCGCCCGGGACCTGGCCGCGGCAGCCGCGGCACGCCGCTCGGTGTCGTATTTGGAAGTCAGGGTCTTGCAGCGGTCCGACAGCTTGGCGTAGGCGGCCTGCTCGGCCTCCATGGCCGTCTCCTGGCGGTTCCTGGCATCGAGTTTGTCGGCCTCGACGACCTTCAACTCGTCGCGGGTGTCGGAGAGGTCGCCGGCGAACCTGTTGAGCTCGCTCCGGGCGGCGATCAACTCGTCGATGGAGCTCTGGCCACCAGTGGCGGCCTCGCTGAGAAACTCGGAGGTAGTCATCAGCTGATCGACCGAAGAAGCCGACAGGATGATCTCGGGGCTGGAGAGACCGCCCCGCATGTAGAGCTCGACTGCCTGTTCTTCGATCTGTTGTTGGATGCGGTCGCGCTCCTCGGTGTGAACCGCCATTGACCCTTCAACTCGGTCCTGTTTGCGCTCGACCCTCTCGACCTCGTTGAGGACCCCCTCATACTCGAGTGCCGCCTCCTCGAACTCGGCTTGCGCTGCCCGGTACTCCTCGAGCTGCTCGCGCGAGTCGGCGCATGCCTCATTGACCTGGGCTTGGGTGACCGCAAGGGTGGCAAGTGGAAATAGAGAAGCCACCAGGGCGGTCAGGATGACAAGCAGAACGACGCGACGGTGCGTCCTCGCGACAACCATGCGGTCCAAGCGTAACCAGGACCGGTCATTTGCTCTAGTCGATCTCGGATAACGTCTCGCGGCTCAGAGGATGACTGTAAGCAATGGGAAATAGACCGCGGCCGCCAAGGCCACCCCGTCCACGGAGATGAGCCAGCCCGGAGGCCGTTCCGTCAGCGACACCCGTCCCGTTCGCAGCATCGAGGCGAACCCCCGACCCGCCACCAGAGCTACCGCGATTCCCAGTCCTATGAGCAAGTAGCCGACCACATCGAGATCCCAGAGCAACGCCGCTCCCACGGCTCCGAGCACTGCGCCGATTGCCGTCACCGAAAACGGGTCCACGAGGGGCAGGGAAGGCATGCGCTCGACCATCGAGCCCAAGACCAACCCCGCGATCACCGCCGCCAGGAAGACATCGACCGCCTTCGGGTCAGGACTGTGGGCCGACCGGGCCAGAATCAGCGACGCCGTGCCCAGCCCGGCAAACAGAGATACGAGGAGAACAGGGCTGAAGACGTCGACCTCGCGGTACGCCGGAAGGGCAACGGCCCATCCGAGACCGACCACCACAGCGACGACCAGAGCCAGGGAATAGCCGGTCCCACCCAATACGTGGGCAGCCATGGCCGAGACTGCAGAAGTCACCACCACGGCCAAGGAGGCAAACAACCGTCCCCGTGAGGAAAGAACGGATCCCAAGTCGAGAGCCCAAGCCGCCACGATGGCCACCAGGACTGCAGCCCAGATCTCCTGGCTCCGGACGTTGGCGAGCACCGCGAGCACAAGCACTGCGAGAGGAAGGAATGCCATCAAATCGACCGTGGATGGAACCGACATCGAGCGGTTCCCACCGGACACCGGTGGCAGGATGACGACCTCGTCACTCTCCCCTACGGGATCGTCATAAGCGGCAGTCTCCCCGTTGATCCAGACCCGCGAGGTTTCGACGGTGCGTCGGAAATCGGGCCCGAATCGCTCCGAGGCCTCTTCGATGGCTGCCCCCACGGTGGCGGACCCCACTTCCACCCTGGCAGAGCCGGCGATCTCCCGGAGGTTGGCGAACAGACGGAGCATGGCCATGCGCAAAGGGTAAAGCGTCTCGGTCGCCGGAGACGGGTTCACTCCGGATTGCGTACCCTCAATGCATGGACGACAGGGTCCTGGTGGCGATCGATGTTCCGCTCCTCGGTGACGAGCGTCACAAGAACTGGGCCAAGATCGTTGAGTCCGTCGATACCAGCAAGTCGTCCGGATGGGCCTTCGACGGTCCCTTCGTGGCCACCGGCGGGATCCAGGACATCCCCGCAGGATCGGTGCTCCTCGTCTACGGCGAGCGTGGCTCGCGGGCCAACCCCCAGATCACCGCCCGGGTGTTCACTGTCAATGCCGATGCGACGATCAGCTTGGAAACCGAGGCAAAGGGAAAGGCCTGGGCCCGAACTATTCGCGACACAGTGGAGCGTTGCCTTGGACTCGAGAAGCAGCCCCTCGATTTGACCCACCTCAGCGACGACCTTCTCGTGGATGAGCTGAGGGCGCGAGGGTGGAGGGTGGAGAGATAGTGCGGGCGATCGTCATCTCCGAGGTGGGTGGAGCAGAGGAACTCGTATATTCCGAGGCTGCCGACCCCAGCGCAGGGCCTGATGACCTCGTCGTCGAGGTGGAGGCAGCCGGGGTCAACTTCATCGACATCTACCACCGCTCCGGCTTCTACGACTTGGAGCTTCCCATGATCCCGGGCCTGGAGGGCGCAGGCATTGTCCTCGCGGTTGGCTCGAACGTCGATGGCTTCGAGCTCGGTGACCGGGTTGGGTGGGCTGATGTGAGGGCCTCATATGCCGAGAGAATCGCCCTGCCCGCCGGGCGGGCCGTCCCGTTGCCCGAGGGTGTGGACTCGAAGACAGCCGCCGCGGTCCTGCTCCAGGGGCTGACCGCTCATTTCCTCGCCTCCGACACCTTCCCCCTATCCGCCGGAGACCGATGTCTGATCCACGCCGGGGCGGGTGGGGTTGGGCTCCTGCTCACTCAGATCGCCAAGCTCAGAGATGCCGAGGTGTTCACCACTGTCGGAAGCCAAGAGAAGGCCGAGCTGAGCAGGGCGGCAGGGGCCGACCATGTGATCGTTTACACCGACACAGACTTCAAGACGGCAGTCGAGGCCATCGCCGGCCAAAACGCCATGGAGGTGGTTTACGACGGGGTTGGTGCGGCCACTTTCGAGCAGGGCATGGACCTGATCCGGCCCCGAGGGATGATGGTCACTTTCGGCAACGCCTCGGGGCGGCCCCCCGATATCTCGCCGTTGATCCTCGCCACCAAGGGCTCGTTGTACCTGACCCGGCCCACCATGCGTCACTACATAGGTGACCGAGCGGAGTTGTTGCGACGGGCCTCAGACCTGTTTCGTTGGATTGAGGATGACCGGCTTCGGGTCCGGATCGGTGCCGAGTTCCCCCTCGCCGACGCCGCCGACGCGCACCGCGCCCTGGAGGGCCGGTCCACCACCGGCAAGGTGATCCTTCTCCCCTGAGCTCAGGACGTGCCAACGGTGAGGATGGCGTTGGCGACCACGTCGGGAGCTTCGAGATGGGCCTTCCACACCGGGACCACCTCGATCTGCATTTCGGGGAGTGCTTCCAAGACGAGATCGACGGACTCCCGAGGGACGTCGCCCTCTTGACTCCAGATGAAATAGGTCGGTGCCGTGATCTCGTTGAGTTTCGACGGGACCACTGACGCCGCCGGGGTCCGCCGGAAGGCACGCATCGACTCCGAGGTGTTGTGCAGGGTTTCGGCAAGATCCCTGGCCTCTACCTGCCCCAACGTGGGGCACCATCCATCCGCCTCGCAGTTCGGGGCCCACCGATCGGCGGCAAACCGGCCGGAGCCCTCAAACGAAAACGTCACCGGGCGGCCGTAGAAGGGCAATCTCTCCAGGAATTCCACCCACCCGTCATTCTTGTAGTAGTCGACGTCGACCATTACCAGCGCTGATACCAACTCAGGGTGGGCCACCGCGGTCTCGGCTGCCACCTCGCCGCCCAAACCGACACCAGCGAAGACGACCGGCCCCTCGAGTCGGGCTTCGACCACCTCACTCACCATTTCCGCCATCAGGGCCACGGTGTGTCGGTTTCCCTCCTCCGGCACCCGGTCGCTGAGGCCGAACCCGGGGAGGTCGATTCGGAGTGTCGTGACGTCTGCACCCAGGGCGGTCACAACCCCGTCCCAGAGAATGCTGCCCGCCACGTCGACATCGTGAAGCAGGACCACCGAGACGGGCCCCGAACCTTCTTCGACGACGTTGAGAGCCGTCCCGTCGCTGGTGACCACCGCGGTGCGCTCCAACTCGTCGGCTGTGATCACTTCGATCAAATCGATCCGTTGGTTGGTCACGACCGCCCAGATTGCAGTCCCGGCCACTGCCAAGAGGAATAGCAAGCCGACGAAACGGGCCGCGACCCGGGTCGGCGCATCGGGCTTGGGCGGTCGTCGCAACCCGGTCATCGGAACATGACCACATGAACGTGACGGGGGCCGTGGACACCCAGCTTCAACTGCTGTTCGATGTCCCCAGTCCGGCTGGGGCCGGTCACCACCACCACATTGGCCGACTCCAACACGATCCCCGGGTGCCGGTGGGCCCAATGCACGAGGGTCCGTTCGATAAGAGTGACGTCGAGCAGGGCGACGTGGACGTCAGGGATCAGACTCGCCATCCGGGGCCGGCCTTCGCCATGGAGCAAGACCAGGCTCCCCGACTCGGCAAGACCGGCGTCGGCGCCGGTCACCCCGAGATCGAGCGTCTGGTACTCAAGTTGGTGGGAGATCCGTCCCTCCTCAGGGACACGATGCTCGACCCGGTTCACACCGGCTCCCGTCAGCGCCCCGGTGACGCCGGGAACGGGGAGATCGTCCCAGGCCATATAGGTCTGACAGGCGTGTCCGGCGGCGATCCCTTCCACCGCCCGGGGGACACCGTGACGACCGACCGGGCCATGGATCACGACCGCCTCCTCGTGGGCTCTGGCCCGGAACAGGCCAACGAGATCGACCGGATCGAGGTCTGGCAGGCGCTCGGGGACCTCGGGTGGGCGGGGAAGCGTCGCCACCATGGCCGCTGCGGAGACTCGCTTCAAGAACGCTTCACGCTCCACGATTGGACCTCCACCATGCACTGAATGATTCTCGGGCCGGGCGTGGGAAGTCACGATAGGCGGTCCAACCCCGACCCCGCCCCGGGAGACGGCGGATCCAGCCCCCACGGGAGACCGGCCAGGTGAGCGTGTGCACCAGCCGTTTCGCCCTCTCCCACTTGCTCGAGGAGTCGGCGATACTCGTATAGCGACGCATTCCACGCTCGAGCCATCCCGGAAGCCTCCCCTCTTCGGCGGCCCTTGCCCTCAACTTCAACAACATCGACGGAATCTGAATCCGGATCGGGCACACCTCCTCACAAGCGCCACAGAGGGTGGAGGCATACGGCAATTCCCACCACGGCTCCATCCCCAGCAGCCCAGGGGTCACGATCGAGCCCACCGGGCCCGAATAGATCGAGCCGTAGGCATGGCCACCGACGGTGCGGAACACGGGGCAGACATTGAGACAGGCCCCGCACCGTATGCAGGCGAGGATCTCTGCGGTGTCGCTGCCGAGGATCTGGGAGCGGCCGTTGTCGATCACCACCACGTGGAGTTGCTCGGGACCGTCTTCGTCGGGTTGGCGACGGGGCCCGGTGACGACGTTGGTGTACGAGGAGAGTCGCTGGCCAGTCGCTGAGCGAGCAAGGACTTCGAGGATCACGGAGGCGTCCTCCCATCGGGATACGACGCGCTCCATCCCGAGCAAGGCGATGTGAACCCGGGGGGCGGTGGTGACCAGACGACCGTTACCCTCGTTGGTCACCGTGATCACCGAGCCGGATTCGGCCACGGCGATGTTCACCCCCGAGATCCCGGCGTCGGCCCTCAGGAAGATCTCCCTCAGGTGGTCCCGTGCGACTTGATTGAGCTTGGTCGGGTCGCTGGTCTCCTCGACCCCGAGTTTCTTGGCGAACAGGGCCCCGACGTCGTGACGATCGAGATGGATGATCGGAGCCACGATGTGGCTCGGAGTGTCCCCGGCGAGCTGAACGATGAACTCACCGAGGTCGGTCTCCACCACTTCGAATCCGCGATCTTCCAGATAGCGGTTCAAGTCGATCTCTTCGGAGACCATCGACTTCGACTTCACCACCAGGTGTGAACCGGTCTCCTCCAGGATGCGGGCGACGATTTGGTTGGCCTCTGCCGCATCCCCAGCAAAATGGACCGCGCCCCCGTGCTCGATCACCTGGTCGGCGAAGTGGGACAGCAAACGGTCGAGATTGGCCAGGGCATGGAGTCGGATCACCCGGGCCCGATCCCTCATTGCCTCCATGAGGGGGAACCCGGAGACAGCGTTGTCTCGCATCGCGGTCAGATGAAGCATTCCCTGGTTGACCGACGCCGCGGCACGGGTGCCGAGCAGGGCCTCGGCCCGCCCGAGAAAGGTCACCGGTTGGACACTCATGAGTCGTCGCCGGCCAGGATCTCGGCCAGGTGCTTCACCACGATCTTCGAACTACGCCGACGCAGACCGCCCTCGAGGTGGATCAGACAGGAGACGTCACCACCAACCAGGGTGGTGGCGCCGGAAGCCTCGATCCGGTCCAGTTTCTCGTTCATGATGGCGGCCGACACCGCCGGCATCTCTATGGCGAAAGCTCCTCCGAAGCCACAACAGTCCTTGGCGCCTTCGAGCTCTGCCATGTCGACTTCTGAGAGAAGCTGTGCTGGCTGGTGACCAAGACCGAGACCACGCAGCCCGTGACAGGAATGGTGGTAGGCGACCAGGCATCCTTCACATGACGCCTTCAGGTCGGTGGCCAAGTCGTCGACCAGGAACTGACTCAGCTCCCTCACCCGTGCGCTGATCCTCTCAGCTTGCTGTTCCCGGTCGGTCCCCGCGAACAACTCCTCGTAGTGGCGGGTCATCATGTCGGCGCAGGATCCGGAAGGCACCACGATCGGGCCCTGGGTGACATCGAGCAGGTCGAGGGTGTGCCCTGCCATGCGGCGGGCCTCGGTCCGCATCCCGACATTGAACGCCGGTTGCCCGCAACAGGTCTGGCCCTCGACAAACTCGACCTGACAGCCTGCCCGCTCCAGGACCGTGACCGTCGCCCGCCCCACCTGGGGAGCAAGGGCGTCGACCAGGCAAGTCACAACCAATTGGACGGTGGGCCCCTCCATGGAGCCGAGGTTATCCAGCGACACCCACGGGGCGGGTCAATGCTCCGTCGTGGTTCTCTTTCCCAGACATCTTCCAGCACAATCATGTGGTGACCCAACCGGCCCCGTCATTGCCGAACCAGAGAAACACCATCGCGCGACGTCTCGTACAGCTCGGGATCGGTTTGATCCTGTTCGGTGTCGGTATCGGTCTCATGCTCGAGTCGGGGCTGGGAGTGCCGCCGTGGGACGTGCTCCACCAAGGTCTTGCCGTCCGTTTCGGTCTCACCGTCGGCGTCTGGTCGATCATCGTGTCGGCGGTCGTCCTGCTGTTCTGGATCCCCCTCCAGGAGCGCATCGGGATCGGGACTGTGGCCAACACGATCATCATCGGCCTGATGATCGACGCCACTTCGGCGGTGATCCCCGAGGCGGACAACACACTCATCGCCTGGCTGATGCTGCTCGCCGGGGTCCTCTTGATCGGGCTTGCCTCAGGTCTCTACATCGGAGCCAACTTCGGACCCGGTCCCCGCGACGGTCTCATGACCGGAATCGCCAAACGAGGGCACTCGATCCGGCTCACCCGGACCGTGTTGGAGGTGGCGGTCCTGGCCGCGGGTTGGGCTCTGGGTGGCACCTTCGGTTGGGGAACCGTCATCTTCGCTCTGATCATCGGTCCCCTGGTTCATTTCTTCCTCCCCCGGTTCAGCACCTCGACCGCAGTCGTGGCCGAACCCTTGGGCTACGAAGCCCGTTAGACCTTCAGCCCATTCGCTTCGGGTGGAAGCTCCAGATGCTGATCAGCGCCAGACCCGCTACCAGGGCGAGTCGGATCGACTCCGACCAGCCCGACTGCCATACAGCCAGCCCGATCATCCATGGAAGCCCGAGAACCCAGACGATCACCTTGAAGGCCATCGACAGGTCGCCGGCCCACTCCCACACATCGATGAGCGTGCCCGGAGCCGCCCACATCGCGATCCCAAACCACGACCAGATCAGCACCACCACCGAAAGCAAGAGCCAACCGAAGAGATTGGCCCGATCTGCTTCGGGGGCCGAATGGGCCCCGCCGGACAGATCCAACCCGCCGCCGATATGGCCTGAGTAGCTCATATCACCTCCTATTTCCCATCTCATTGGAACACCCGAGGGCCATTGCGGGTAGAGGCGCAAGACAGTCCTGGGCGGGACTCTCGAAGTGAGCGGCGATCGACTTTTCCGTCCTAATCCTGGCCATCGGTGACTTTCGGCTCTGGCCACCCGACCCAGATTCGGGGCATGTTCAGGCCAAAGGAGGTTGCGTATGACGCAGCTCGAAACGGGCCCACCCGTCGTCCAGGCCGGCCAGCCGCAGGCGCGGCTTCGCCGGAGCACCGAGGATCGAGTGATCGCCGGTGTCTGTGGCGGGTTGGGCCGGTATTTCAACACGGATCCGTTGTGGTTCAGGTTGGGATTTGTGGTCGTCACCGTTGCAGGTGGGGCCGGCATCCTGATCTACTTGATCTCGTGGCTCATCATCCCTCAAGCCCGCCCGGGAGAGACCTTGGCGGTGCGACATGCCGAAAACCGGGCGCAGGGGCCAATTGTGGCCGGAGTCGCCCTGATCGGCATTGGGCTGGTGCTTTTGGTCAACACCCTGGTGCCCTGGTTCGACAGAGTGATGTGGCCCGTGGCCGTCATCGCCGCCGGCGCCGGGATGCTCTATCTAGGGAGTCGTCGTGAGCACAACTGACACACTCGAGAGACCCGAGACCACCATGGTCCCCGCGCCCAAGCGCAGTCGCTACGGAGCGATTGTCGCCGGAGCACTTTTGATCGTCGTTGGCGGGCTCTGGCTGCTCGACGTCATCGACGTGGTCGAGCTGCGGGCAGCGATGGTGCTGCCGGTAGTGCTGGCGGTTATCGGCTTGGCCCTGATCATCGGCTCCTTCGACGGCCCGCACACGGGTCTGATCGTTGCCGGGGTCTTCGTGACACTCGCAGTCGTTGCGGTGGCAGCGATACCCCCCGACGCATTCAATGGAGGGATCGGCGAGCGGAACATCCGAGTCACCAACCAGGCCAACCTGGCAGACCAATACAACGTGGGGTTGGGCGAGTTGACGCTCGACCTGAGCGACCTCACCATGACCGAGCCGGCAGAGATCGAAGCCACAGTCGGCGCAGGTGATCTCACGATCATGCTGCCACCCGGCATCCCTGTAGACATCGATGCTTCAGCAGGCGCCGGCCAGATCGATCTGTTCGGCGAGGTCGACAACGGGATTTCGGTGAGCGATACCTACACCAGTGACGGATTCGATTCCGCCACCGTGACGCTGACGCTCGAACTCGACGTCGCGGCAGGAAACATCAAGGTGGAGAGATGAGACTTCACAAAGGCACACTGTTCGCAGGAGTGATCTACCTGGGAATCGGGATCGGCTTTCTCCTCGAGGCACTCGAGGTGTGGACGCTTCGGATCTCGGACCTGACAGTTGTGGGCCCGCTGGCCCTCGTAGTCCTCGGGCTCGCGGTCGTCATCGGTTCGCTGGGGCGAGCCGGCGAACAGACCTGAGTCCCATAAAGGGAAGACCCCGGTTCCGCAGGCCGGGGTCTTCCGTCGTCCTGAAGCATCCCTCATGATCCACTTCTGGAGGGATCAAGCCGGGGTGTAGATGGTCGCCCAGTTTGTGCCATCAGAACTGGTCAGGGTCAGTGTCCCGAACGGCTCTCTCAGATCGAGACCGCCAGTCAACTCCTGGATCTCAGCCTCATCCAGGGGAAAGTCGACACCCATTCCTTCGAGCACCTCTCCCAACTCGTCGGCATCGCCTTCGGTCCACCCGGCATCGATCACCCAGTGCTGCAAACCCGCCAGATCGGTCATCGAGGCATCGAGCCCGGGTCGATAACGCTCGACGTCATAGGTGAGGGTCAGACCGCCAACCGTGGTCTCGATCCGTGGCCAGGGGTTGACGATTCCACCTGCGGGCAAAGCCGTCAGATCGATCGTCGGCTCGCTCCACGAGGTCAGGTCGCTCGCTGTCCAGACCTGAGGCTCTGGGGTTGGGGGCCCTACATAGGAGGGCACCGATGAGCCGTAGCCGACGTATCCGTGTTCAGTCCAGATGATCCCGTGCAGAAAACCGTTGATACCGATATCAGGCACCAGATTCCACTCGAGGCCGTCCGCCGAAGTCCACAGAAACTGGAAATCCTTGTCACAGATTCCGTCTGCGACGACACGATGGTCGCCGAGGATCACGATTTGCTCCCCGACCACAATGGCGATCCCTTCGACCCAACTCTGGAAGCCATACAACTCGCATTCATCTGCATCCTCAGGTTGGGGGGCCAGAGACGGTGCGTCTGGGCGGGGCAGGTCAATCACGGTCCAGGTTTCGGTCGCCGGATCGTATCGATGGACCTCGGAGGTGCCGTTGACCATGGAACCGGAATCAGGGGTCTCGATCGGGTCGTTGGGGCTGCGCACGGCGAGGACCGCCCCATCCGAAGCCACGGAGAGCAGATCGATCTCGTGGTCCTGCGTGTACCACTCCTCCCAGGTCTCACCGTCCTCCGAGCGCCACACGTTCATCTGGACGAGAGCTATCAGGGAGCCGTCGTCGAGGGTATGCACCGTCGTGTAGCCATCGCCATCGGGACTCTCGATAAGCGCAACTGTGGTCGCCGTGCTGTCGGGCAGCTCGATTGGTGTGGTGTCCGCCACCGAGTCGGCAGGGTCTTCGACTTCCGGAGCCCGGAGCAGGGCCGGGATCGAGATGACAAGGATGATCAACATCGCAGCGATAAGCACCGCGCCAAGACGTCGGACCCCGTATCGGGCAGGCGGCGGGATCGGAATCAGGGTCACCGCACCCTGTGTCGCATCGGAGGGTGGGATCGAATCCTGGGTCTCCCGGTGGTACTCCCCGTACTCGGCAAGTTGGGTGAACAGGTCGGTGCTCATATCTCCACTCCCAATCGGTTTCGAAGTTTGGAGAGCCCGCGCTCGGCGTAGCTCTGAACCGTTGACTTGGACAGCCCCAAGAGCGCGGCGGTCTCACCCATCGTCCACTCGAAGCAGTAGAGCAACATGACCACGATCCGCTGCCGTTCAGGGAGTTGCTCGAGGGCATCGACCAAACCGGGCTCAACCCATGGCATCCGTGCGGGATCAATCGGCAGGAGGGTCACCACCCGTCGGCGGGCGGCTTTCCGGCCCCGTTCACGGCCGAGGACAAAGAGATACCCGCTCGGGTTGTCCATCTCCCGGATCCGGTCCCAATGCTCCCAGGCATAGGCCAAGGCGTCGGCAGTAGCTTCCCTGCCTCGATCGCTCCCCAGGGAGGCGGAAAGCGCCTCACGGAGACGGGGCTCGGTCTCCTTGACGAAGATCTCGAAGGCGCCGCCAAGGGCTCTATCGGTCAACATCTGCTCTGACAACCATTCACCCCGTAAAGCAACGAGGCGGCCGATCGTACGGCCGCGACACAAACCCAAGTTCCTGTGCCAGCTACCCTCGAGGGGGACCCCCTAACGAAAGGGAGATGACATATGACCGAGTTGCACGAGACCCGCATCGACATTTCCGAGGGTGCTCGTATGAAGCTGGTGGATCTGTTGAACCGCCAGCTCGCCGACACCACGGATTTGTTCACCCAGGTGAAGTACGCCCATTGGAACGTCAAGGGCAGCGACTTCATCCAGCTGCACCTGCTGTTCGACGACATCGCGACCCACGTGCTCGAGTTCTCGGACTTGATCGCGGAGCGCGCCACGACCCTCGGAGGCACCGCCAACGGGACGGTGCGACAGGCGGCGTCTGCGTCGACACTCCCCGAGTACCCGACCTCGGCCGTGAAAGGGATGGAGGCAGTCAAGGCGGTGGCCGACCGGGTCGCCCAGTACGCAGCCAGCACCCGGCGGGCCATGGAGGAATCGGACGACCTGGGCGACACCAGCACCAATGACCTGTTCACCGAGGTGTCCCGCCAGATCGACAAGGACCTCTGGTTCTTGGAAGCCCACCTCCAGTCCAAGGCCTAAGCCTCAGGCAACGGTTCCTCGATCAAGCTCTCGGTGCCCTCGACCAGTTGCTCGACCTCGTTGAGCAGAGCTTCCAGTTCGGCAACCTCGGCTTCGGTGACGGTGCCATCCTCGACGATTGTCGAGGCGACGGCCGTGGTCTGAGTCACCTCGGGCACTGTCGCAGCAACAGTCGTCGAGGTCTCAGTTGGCGCTGGTGGGGTGTCGGACACCCCACCTACCCGGGTGCAGGCCGCAAGCACCAGGATCAAAGGGAGCGCAACAAGCGCCCGCTTCACGTCCTCGCCTCACAGGCGGCGGCCGCTTCGGCCAGATTGTCGAGACGGATCTCGAGGACATCGATGCGCTCGGTGCGAACCGCGATCCGGTTCTCGATGAGCTCGGCCAACTCTTCGCGTCCGTGCTCACGGGCGGCGTCAGCCTTGGTCTCGAGCCAGGCAATCGACCCGATCGTGTCGGCGTCTCCCTTGATTCGGGCGAGCACGTGCTCGACTCGGTTGGTGAGATTCGGCACCCGGGCGCAGGCCAGATCGAGTCTCTCCTTGCGTTGCTCAGAACCGGTGCTTGCGGCCATTGCCGGAGTGGCGCTGAGCAACAAGATGGTGGTGAGCCCGACTGCCATCGCGATGCGACGGATTGACATTTCTACCTCCTGGTTGGCTTCGGTCATCACCAATGTTCGGCACCAACCTTGTGAGAACTCTGTGGCGACTGTGAGGACGTCGTTAAGGATCAGGGGAGTCGGAAGGTGACTGCCGCTCCCCCGCCCGGAGCATCCTCAATGGTGATCGAGCCGCCGTGGATCCGAGCCTGTTGGGCAGCCAGGGCGAGTCCCAGCCCGCTTCCGGCGCCTTGAGCCGAGCTGCCCCGCACGAATCGACCCATGACCGCGCCTCGCTCTTCAGCCGGGACGCCGGGCCCGCGGTCGGTGACGCTCAAGGAGGTGCCCTGAGCCTCGCTGACCAGCCCAACCCTGATCTCGGCGGATCCCTCCGCGCTCCGGCCATGGGTGATGGCATTGGCTACCAGATTGTCGATCATCAGTCGCAGGCCTTCTGGCCACCCCCTGACGATGATCGGCGTGTCAGGGACAACCACCGTGATTCGGGCGATCGGGTTGCGTCGACGAGCGTTGTCCACGGTCTGCTCCACCAGATCGGAGAGGTCGACGTCTTCGAAGGCCTCGGGCCCGGTCAGGTCACCGCGGGAGAGAAGACGCAGCGCTTCGAGCAGCCCGACCAGGCGCCGATGTTCGCTGACGAGGTCCTCGACCAGAGCCTCCCGATCTCCGACCTCGGGATGGGCAGACAGGACCTCGAGGTTGGCTCCGATGCTTGTAATCGGAGTGCGCAACTCATGGGCCGCGGCTGCGGCGAAGGTCCGGGCGGTTTCGAGCGCCTCTTCACGTTGGAGGTCGGCTTGTAGCAGTCGGGCCAGCATGGTCTCGAAGGAGGAAGCCAGCTCCCTGACCTCACGGGGCCCACGATCAACTCCAACCCGAGTGGTCAGGTCATTGGTCTCGGTCACCTGCTCGGTGGCCTTGCGGAGTCGGGCGAGCGGGGCAAGGGCTCCTGTCGCGGCCACCCAGCCGGCGAGCCCGAATAGCCCAACCCCAAGCACAACAACTCGTCGCAGCCGGGTTTGCAATCGCTCGAACACGGCATCCACCTGTTCGAGAGACATCGCCACTTCGACATCGAGAGCTCGGCCGATGGCCAAAGCCGGTTCGACCGTGTCGCTGAAAGCCCGGTAGCGGGCGGACTCCCCGTGCAATGTGCTGTAGCCGGGGCTGGCCGGGGGCAATCCGCCGAGATCCTCCGCCCCCAGTTCGAGGAGGAGTCGTTCGCCTTGCCACACCCGGACCACGGCCGGCGCCACCAGTCGCTCGTTGGCGAGCTCTTCCAGCCGCGGCCGGTTGAGTCGGGCCGCAGTGGCAGCAGGTTGCGCCAGCACCTGATACTGCGCCGCCAGCACGGAGTCGACCGATGCGATCTGGTCTGAGCGAAACGCACCGATGACCGCCAGAGATCCGAGCACCATCAGCAGCGACGTTCCGGCAGCCGTGAACAGGGCGACCCGCAGTCGGAGGCTCATGGGCGGAGCACGAAGCCGATTCCACGGACGGTGTGGATCAGGCGGGCGTCGCCGTCCTCTTCCAGCTTGCGCCTCAGGTACCCGACGAAGACGTCGACCACGTTGGTGTTCACCTCGAAGTCGTACCCCCACACCAGCTCGAGCAGGCGGGCCCGGCTGAGCACGATGCCCTGGTTGCGAATCAGAGTCTCGAGCAGATGGAACTCGCGTTTGGTGAGCTCGATCTCACGACCGTTGCGCTGGACTCTGCGTCGTGCTGTGTCCACCCTCAGCTCACCGGCCGTCAACA
>DATDPT010000036.1:0-6490 GCA_035292605.1 Acidimicrobiia bacterium | reverse complement strand
CTTCTATCCGTTCATCGTCAACGAGAGCCGTCACATCGAGCTCAGCCCCGAGCACTTCAACGACGCGGTTCGATACTTCCTGGCGCACCGCAACTCGATAGCAGCCCGGGAGCTGATCGTGATCGGTGAGCAGAACTTCGTCAGGGACCGCTTCGCCACCGCGGAGATCAACGAGTACCAGCGTCTCTACGACCGCTACGACGGGGACTCGGTGATCTCGGACAACGAGGCCTACCTCGAGAACTACAAACGGATCGTCAGCCTCATCGGGCGGTCCTTCCCCAACACTGGCATCGAGATCCTGCTCCACAACCTGGTCAATCCGGCCCGCTCGATCGTGACCCTGGAGAACGGTGAGGTCACCGGGCGCAAACTGGAGATGGGCGCCACCAACCTGGTCCTCGACCTCAAGACCCGCCGTTACCAGAACCAGGACAAGCTCAACTACGAGCTCAACATCGGGGCCCGCCAGTTCAAATGCACCACGATCCCCATCTACCGCCGGGACTACGGGCTGGTAGGGGCGATCTGCATCAACATCGACAGCCGGTTCATCCGGGAGGCGGTCAAGTCCAACCCCGAGAAGCTCGACGCCTTCATCGAGAACCTGTTGAAGACCGAGATGCAACTCGAGGAGAACATCCTCTCCCCCGACGAATACCAGGCGGCACTGCGGGGCAAACGCCACTACCTGGACGAGGCGATCCGGGCCGGGGACGCCGAGCGCAGCCAGCTCTCGGCGATCATGTTCTCCGACATCGTCGCCTACACCACGATGATGGCCACCGACGAGGCCACCGCCCTGCGCGCCCTGGAAGTGTCGGGCCAAATCCACCGTGACAGGATCGTTCGTAACGGAGGACGGCTCCTGAAGGAGCTGGGCGATGGCGTGCTCGCCATGTTCGACTCGGTCTCCAGTGCCGTTGCCACCGCCCGGGAGATCCAGAGCTCAGCCAAAGCCGAAGGGCTGTTCCAATTGAGGATCGGGATCCATCTCGGGGAGGTGACAGTCTCCGCAGGCGACGTATTCGGGGACGGAGTCAACATCGCCGCCCGAATCGAGGCCTTTGCCGAGCCGGGGACCATCGTCGCCTCGGAGACGGTCTACAACAACGTCAAGAACAAGGACGGTGTGGTCTGCGTCGACCTCGGGCCCCGGGAGCTCAAAGGCATCGCGGAGCCGATCCGGCTCTACACCATCGAAGTCTGAAACGGGTGGGCCCCCCACAAATTGGGACGCTCAGGAGTCATATACGACCCTGTGTGTCCCAATTTGCGGGGGTCGTCGGATTGTCAGTCGACTTTGACCACCTCGGCTCCGCCTGGAACCAGGGAGTTGCGGGTCGCCCACAGGTTGCCGTGTCTGTCGAAGGTGATCGCCGTCAACTGCGGGATGCCCTCGGCCACGACTCGACAGGTCAGCCGTCTCACGTTGCAGGAGCTGATCGTCCCACCCACCCCGGATTGGAAGATCTCCACGGCCGCCCAGCTGGCCTCATCGAGCTCGGCGACGTAGAGCCGCCCCCTGTGGAAAGCGAGGTCGATGATCGAGGTGAACCCGCCGTCGAACACTTTCACACAATGGCGGCTGGGACATTGAGCCCACGACGCCCACGGGCTGATCCTCCAGATGTTGGACTCGCCGGTCGGGCCAGGGAAACCCTTCAACTCGCCGACGTAGTAGTAGCCGTCGGGACCGATGGTGACACTGGTGGGCACCGCCTGGGCCATAGCGGTGTCGGGCATGTCGCAGGGAGGAGCGGGCTCGGGGTCGGGTGGGTTGGGACAGCCCGCCAGCTGCTTGAAGTTGGCAGTCGAGACCTCCTCGTCGGGGAACACGGCCAGGACTCGGACTCTGCCGTTCTTGTTCACCTTGAGCAGGTCATTGCCACCGGCATCGACCACCAGGGCTGCCTGTGAGCTCAGCGCCTGGACGTCGTAGGGGTTGGAGTCGAAGGGGTCGTGGCCGTCGGGATTGTTGGCTGTCTCGAACTCGAACAGGTTGACGATCAGCCTGGGCTCGCCCTTCCAGATCCGGTACAGCGCCTGACCCGTGTCGGCCTGAGGGCTGGCCCCGGCGCCGGTGACGGCCCACAGCAGGTTGTTGCCTGCGGGGCTCACGTCGGTCACCCCGGGGAGTGGGATCGTGGAGTGAACCTGGTCCTCTTTGACAGTGAGGATGCCCACACTGGCATCGGCCACCAAGAGGGTGCCGTGGCGAGCGGTGGTCAGACCGAACAACGGACCGGCCAGACCGCTGACCGCCCCCGCCAAGGCGGGAATGGCCAGCAAGGCGACAACCACAGATCCAGCGACAAGACGTTTGGCAGAGGGTCTCATTCACCCACCTTTCACGAAAGAGAGGGCACCGCCCTCGTGGTGTCGCAGAACCTACCCGTCGAGAGGCCCTCCTAGACGCCCCGCCCCTCACGTGGTGCCGCCCGCCTAATGCCGACTGGCCGAGCGTCTGGACCGGCGTTGAGGGCGGGATCGAGGCATCGGGCGTGAGCGCCCGGGACGGGAGCCCACTATGCGCAAGATCATGCCCATCGCCACCGCCGACCCACCGGCCCACAAGAAGAGGACACAGGTTGCCCTGATCGACTGGGTGCCCCCGGCCACCAACTGGTCGACGATGATGACCGACAACGTGATAGCGGCGACGATCAAACCGCCGGCCAAGACCCGACGCCCCATCTCCTGCAGCTCACCCCTGTAGAACATTGCCTGTACCCTGCCGCAAACGGTAACTCCGGTCTATGGGGAACATCCCCCAATGGCGCAACGGGTCAAAGCCGGGCGCAATCCACGCAAAGCGAGCTGGCGGGACGCGCCTCGAGGCGAGCCAATGGGATCTCGCCACCACACCTCTCGCAAGTCCCGTAGCTGCCGGCCTCGATCTTGGCCAGTGCCGAGTCGATGCCCTCGATCGAGGCGAAGATCGAACGAGCGGTGGCCGTGCTGGTGATCCGCTCGACGGCTTCGGTGGTGCCGTCACCAACTCGTTTCCCGAACGCAACGGAGGCCCCGGCTTCAGGTGGCTCCACGAGACGGTCCAACTCCGCGCTCAAAGCTTCCCGGCGCAGACGGAGTGACAAGGCGACTCGGTCCAGATCGGATTTCGAATCGGTCAATACAGGCACGGTAGCGATCCTCGTTGAGTCGGGGGCCGGGCCGGATGTTCACCGTTACCGGTCTAGAGGAGGACGCTTACTTCCCGGTCCGTCCCGGCCCTCGACCTCTGTTCGGTCGTCGAACCCGACGCCTTATTGGGAGGAAGCGTCTGGTCCTCGACTGAGCCCAACCTAAGAGGCTTCTGTTTCCGACAGGTCAACTCGAGATCACGGTTCTGTTTCGTCCTCGAACGCCATGTGAGCCGATTCGGGAACGCTCCCGCCTCCCGTGAGGACTCAACGTGAAGACAAGCACTACGCCGAGAATGACAAGCAGCACGGTAGAAGCTGTCAGCGTGGCCAGCCACGGTGTCAGTGAGTCGATGCCACCGGGTTCTTCTTCGATTTCGACCGTAACAGAGGACTGCGGTTTCATCCGCCCCAGTCTCTCCACAGAAGCCAGAGCCGGGGGTTGGGCCGGCGGTGCCGCAGCCTCGACGAGCGCCAGTGGGGCATCGGGAGAGACCATCAACCGACTCCGGTACTTGGGATACCCGTAAGCGAACATCATGTCGGTCTCCGAGCCCTCGGAGACAACGATTCGGACCCCGAGATGGCGCCCCTCCCCGAAGACGTGGTCGATTACAGGAAGGGCTACCTCGGTCTCGACCCAGGTCCCGGACGGCTCCGGTGTCACCGTCACCTCCTGGCTGGCCAGCTCCTCACAGGCGACGGTCGATGCCGGGCAGTCGAGCAGATAGATGGAGAAGACACCCATGAGCGTTGTGTCGAAGCCGGCCGCAGCACTCCACACCACAAGCGTCGGATACCCGGTGAGAAGACGACCGGTCATCTCGGCATGCCAGAGCTGATAGCGAGTTTCGTCGATCTCCAATAAACCCTTGTCCGACCTCGCAAGCAGGAGCCCAGGCTCCAGGTCTCGACCGCGGTCGTAGTTGGGCATCTCCCCACCACGAGGTGTCCCGATCAACGACCCCAGCGGCACTCCCTCAGGCCCGAGGAAAAAGGTCTCGGTGTCGGCGGCGGAGGCTGCCGGAACCAGGACTCCCAGCGCCAGCACGGCAAGCACCGCGCTCTGCACCGTGGTCCTGAGCCGCATCCCTCAAACCACCCCCGCACCGAGACGGGCCCAGGCGGGTTCGGGGCGTTCCCCTACAACACTCAATGGCAAGCGAAGCGAGAAATGGGTCCAGCTCGCATCACGCCGGTAGGTCATCTGACCGCCCATCAGTTCACCCAGGACCCGTGCGATTGACAGGCCGGTTCCGGTGTCACCCGCCCCTGGGGTCTGACTCCCGAGATCGACCAGACGCTCGAACAGCCGGCCGTCGAGTTCAGGGGGTATCCCCGGGCCGTCGTCGGAGACATTCAGAGCCGCCCATTCCTTATCCATGGCACCCCAAATGGCAACCCTCTCGCCGCCGTGACGCAGAGCGTTGCCTACAAAGATGTGGAGAACCTGTCTGAGGAGATGAGGGTCGGTGACCACAGCGATGTCTGGGACTACCACTTGAAGCCGGGGGCCCACCTGGCGGTAGTCGACGGCGACCGCCAATGCCTCCGCCCTCAGGCTGCAGCGCTCGGGGTGAACGACCAGTTCATGGGAGACGTCGGCGAGGAACTCGGCAAGAGCCCGGCCGGAGACGCGCTCGAAGTCGAGCATGGCTTCGAACTCTGATTGCCGCTCCATGACCCGGGCCCGAACCGCCCGCCAGAACAGGACCATGACCGTCGCCGGGACCAACAGGGTGACCATGATCTGAGCAGTCCGGGCGACACCAAAGAGACTCGACAGCGCAGCGCCGAGCACCACGAAACCGGTCAGGCAGGCAACAGCTGCCAACCCCGGTCCGGGACCGGTGTCGACCTGCAGCCTCCCGCGTAGCGTGACCACCCCTTTTTATCGGTCGCTTCTGGCCCGGCTATAGATCCAGAGCGGCGGCGCCCCCCACCTCGTAATTGGACGTACAGGGGTCAAATACGGACCTCACGGTCCCAATTACGGGGTCGGAGAGGGTCAGTAACCCGCTCCGACCCTCCGCAGCAGCCTCGAGCGCAACAAGAGGCTGACTCCGGCCCCGAAAACGAACCCACCGGCGTGAGCCTCCCAGGCGACTCCCGGCTGGCCCGTGACGAATTGGAGCACAAACCAAATCGCAAGGAAGATCACGGCGGGAACCGGGATCAGGATCCAGCCCACGAACGAGAGCACCCGGTGACCGGGAAAAAGGACCGCATAGGCGCCGAGGGCAACGGCGATGGCTCCCGAGGCCCCGACCAGAGGAACGGTGGCGTCCTGATTGAGGACCACATAGGTGGCGGTGGCGGCCAGACCACCGATCAGATACACCAGCAGGTAACCGACGTGACCGTACGCCTCCTCCACGTTGTTCCCGAAGATCCAGAGGAACCACATGTTGAACAGGACGTGGGCCACGCTGCCGTGGAGAAACATCGAGGTCACCAAGGCCAGGAACACGTTCTTGTCGGGGAAGATCGGTGCCTGGGCACCGGGGAGACAGATGTCGTCGTCGATCTCCTCCACCCCCAGCGGGTCGCCGGTGGTGACCTCACAGGCGATAGCCGCCCGCTCGTAGATCAACTCCTGCTGGTCGTTGGTGCTGCCCCGCATCTGGAAGAGAAAGAAGATCCCGACGTTGATCGCGATCAAGGCCAGCGTCAGCACTGGGGTGATGCGGGTCGGGTTGATATCGCGTAACGGGAACACGGGACGAGCCTAGGCCGGACGACCCAGGCGCGACAAGAAACCCTGATGTTACTTAGCTTTTTGTATGACTAGTCAGGTGGGTGCATTGGAGAGCTGGTCCTAATGAGCCCCCCTCGCGGCTCCGATGGTTCTACATGGCAAAAGTGGCCAGCCATCAAGGGAAGCACGGACATCCGTCGCGAGGCCTGGTCCGCAGCGTTCTGGTGACCCTGCTCGCACTGCCGACGTCGTTGGGCTGGCTGCTCCCGGCTGGTGCCGTACCCATCACCGCGACGGTTTGCCTTCGCGATTCCAGCGGGGTTGGCATCTCCGGGGCCGAGGCCTTTGTCAGCGCCGGTTCGTTCATTTCGCTCGGTCTGACCGACGCCACCGGGTGTGTGGCCACCGACTTGGCGGCGGCCCTGGGGAACCGGACATTCCGCATCCTCCACCGCGGTTTGACCCAGAACAAGACTCAGAACACCTCGACCAACCCCAACGTCACCTTCCAGACCGTCGCCGTCAACGTTCGTCTCCTCGACTCCACCGGAGTCAACGGGATCCCGGGTGCCACCGTCGAATACAACGCCGGTGGATGGCAAAGCCTGGGCAGCACCGACCCCACCGGCACCATCACCACCGAGCTCCT